>RFTL01000024.1 GCA_009923455.1 Actinomycetota bacterium
AAGCGAGTGTCTGAGGTAATTGGGCTTGACCCGACTGAAGCGCGCAGCGCCTTCGTCCTGCAGGTAGCCATGACTCTCGGGGCGATTAGTGACCATGAGTCAGGATTGAAGCGGTAGGTTGTTTGGATGCTAATTGTTGCTTGCCCAGGTCAAGGCTCTCAGTCTCAAGGTTTCCTAGTCCCATGGATTGAGAATGTTGCTGGATTCAGCGACAACCTTGAAAGACTTGGCAAAGCAGCCAATCGGGATCTGATTGCCTTGGGTACGACCGCCGACGAAGAAAGCATTAAAGACACGGCAAATGCTCAGCCGCTAATTGTCGGTGCCTCGATAGCTGCTTATCGAACCGCGTTTGCGAAGTTTCCAGTATCTGCCGTAGTTGGGCACTCAGTTGGAGAGTTTGCAGCAGCAGCTATTGCAGGAGTGATCAGCGATGATGATGCCATGCGTTTGGTTACAGTCAGAGCAGACGCTATGGCCAAAGCGGCTAAGGAAGCTTCTACCTCCATGGCAGCCGTTCTCAGCGGCGAACCGGAGCTGGTGCTAGCCACACTCGAGAGCCTCGGGCTATACGCCGCCAACTTCAACGGTGCTGGGCAGATTGTCGCAGCCGGTGAAAAATCTAGGATCGAGAAGCTAGTTGCTGAAGCTCCTGCGGGTACTCGCTGTATTGAGCTAAAGGTTGCCGGCGCGTTCCACACCGAGTACATGGAGAGTGCTGTCGCGGAGCTTAGAAAAGCGGCTAGCGAAGTAGCGGTATCGGATCCAAAGGTAAAGCTCCTGACAAATAAGGACGGGTCTGTTGTCACTAGCGGGACCGAGTTTCTAGAGCTAATGGTCAATCAGGTTGCAAGTCCAGTGCGATGGGATTTGTGCATGAGCACCCTTGATACCCCCGGCGCGAAGCTAGTTGAACTACCCCCAGCTGGCGCTCTTGCTGGGCTTGCCAAGCGAGGCATGCCGAACACTACAGCGATCGCAATCAAGACCCCAGCAGATCTTGAGAAGGTTGAAAACTAATGGCACTTAGACAAACCAAATCCCGGGACTTTACCCGAATTTACTCCTTGGGTGCCTCGCGTGGCAGACAGGTTGTGACCAACGATGACGTTGCTGGCCCAATCGACTCATCGGATGAGTGGATCAGACAGCGGACAGGAATTATCACTCGAAAACGAGCTGGTGCCGATCAGTCTCTGATTGACATGGCACTCGAGGCTTCTAAAGAGGCAATCTCAAAGGCCAATATCAACCCGTCCGAGATTGGCGCGGTGATAGTTGCGACGATTACCTTTCCATATCAAACCCCCTCCGCTGCTACCTTGTTGGCCGATTTGGTGGGAGCCAAAGGTGCGGCCGCCTACGACATCTCTGCTGCCTGCGCTGGATACTGCTACGGAATTGCCCAGGCGGATGCTTTAGTTCGTTCCGGTCAAGCGGATTACGTTCTGGTTGTTGGGGCCGAGAAGCTGTCCGACTTTGTATCACCAACTGATCGGTCAATCTCTTTCCTGCTAGGCGATGGTGCAGGTGCTGCAATAGTTGGCCCAAGTGATCACCCTGGGATATCTAAGACTGTTTGGGGCTCGGATGGATCCAATTGGGACAAGGTTGGCATGACCGCATCGCAACTCGATTTTCGTGATCACAAGGCTGAATGGCCGACTCTGGTTCAGGAAGGTCAAAGTGTTTTCCGTTGGGCAGTTTGGGAAATGGCCAAGGTTGCAAAACAAGCACTTGAAGAGGCTGGCCTGAAACCTGAGGACCTGTCCGCACTGGTCACTCATCAGGCGAATATTCGAATAATTGACGAATTTGCGAAGCAGTTGGAACTGCCCGAGAGCGTTGTGGTTGCAAAGGACATTGTGGATACCGGTAACACCTCGGCAGCCTCAATTCCCCTCGCTATGCACAGACTCCTGGCAGAGGGGCAAGTGAAATCCGGTGGCTACGCTTTACAAATTGGCTTCGGCGCAGGCCTTGCCTTCGCGGCTCAAGTGGTTGAACTCCCCTAAAATAAACCGAAACCCCGAGATAACAGGAGATTTAGATGGCTCTTTCCCAGGCAGAGGTTCTTGCAGGTCTTGCAGAACTAGTAAACGACGAAACCGGTATCGCAACTGACGCAGTCCAGATGGACAAGTCCTTCACCGACGACCTAGACATCGATTCAATCTCCATGATGACTATCGTCGTCAACGCTGAGGACAAGTTTGGCGTCAAGATTCCAGATGAGGAAGTAAAGAACCTCATCACCGTTGCTGACGCTGTGAACTTCATCGTAGGCGCACAGGCTTAGTCAACATGCGTCGCGTCGTCGTCACCGGTATTGGAGCTACCACTCCCCTTGGTGGCGACGTCGCAACCTCATGGTCTGCTCTGCTTGCAGGCCAAAGCGGCATCTCTCATCTCTCGCAAGAGTGGGTGGAGCGGTATGAGATACCTGTTACATTCGCCGGCCAAGCCAAGGTAGCGGCAGATCAGAGCCTGACCCCGCAAGAAGCCAAACGGCTCGACCCCTCCTCACAGTTCGCCCTGATTTCTGCCCGCGAGGCTTGGAAAGATGCTGGTGAACCCGAGGTTGCACCAGAGCGATTGGCTGTTGATTTTGCAACTGGAATCGGCGGTGTTTGGACGCTCCTCGATGCCTTTGACACTCTCAAGGAGAGGGGCCCGCGACGAGTTCTTCCGATGACGGTTCCAATGCTCATGCCAAATGGTCCCGCGGCTGCAATCGGTATGGACCTTGGAGCAAGAGCTGGGGTAAGGACAGCGGTTAGTGCCTGTGCCTCTGGTAACGAGTCAATCGCAAATGCTCTGCAGCGGATTCAACTTGGACAAGCAGATGTAGTTGTCGCCGGTGGTGCCGAGGCAGCCATTCACCCACTGCCAATCGCAGCATTTGCCGCAATGCATGCTTTGAGCAAGCGAAATGATGAGCCTCAGCGCGCCTCCCGCCCTTATGACGTTGACCGAGACGGCTTTGTTATGGGTGAGGGTGCTGGTGCTCTTGTTTTGGAGGAATACGAGCACGCTAAGGCTCGTGGCGCAAAGATCTATTGCGAACTGGTTGGTGGTGCAGTCACATCCGATGCCTACCACATCACAGCACCAGACCCGGAGGGTTCAGGGGCTGCACGGGCAGTTCTCGCCGCGCTAGAGCAGGCCGGGGCAAGCGTGACCGACGTTGAGCATGTCAATGCACACGCAACCTCAACACCTGTTGGTGACATCGCCGAGTACACGGCTATAAAACGAGTGTTTGGAGACCACACAGATTCACTACTGGTCTCAGCAACCAAATCTGCAACTGGTCACCTACTCGGTGGCGCAGGAGCAATAGAAGCCATCTTCACAATCCTTGCTCTAAAGGAGCAGACCGTTCCGCCAACCATCAATCTTGACAATCAGGATCCTGCCATTCCGCTTCATGTTCCTGTAAAGCCCACGAAGCTATCCAGGCCCGACGCTATTGCGATTAGTAATAGCTTCGGCTTCGGTGGTCACAATGCGGTCTTGGCGTTCAGAAACATCTAAGCAACCCTTCGTTCGCTGCGCTTTCGAATCAAGTCAATTGCATGAAGCCAGGGCTCGCCTAGGGCACTGCTGAGTACGCTGCGAAACTCAACCTGGCTACCCTTAGCCTCTTCGATGAGTGCCAATATCCGCCCGGCACTTAGGACCTCCTCGCCAGCCTCAGAGAGCTCGATTCGATGTATCCCGAGCGATGGGATGAACAAATAGCGCTCTGAGCGGAGTCCTATGTGCGTGAGCTCGAAAGGGCAGTCTGTTTTTGATAGCGACGAGGCGAGATTCGCCCGAAGATCATCGGAAAGAACATGATTTGAGCAGATTGTGAAGTAGCGGGAGTTTGATCTGCGGTCAACGGAGAACGGCGCGCCAAATGAAGCAAGCAAGGACTCAATCCCCGCTAGCTTTGTGGCGGGTATCTCACCGATCCACAGTTCATTTAGCTCGAACATAACCACCTAGATTCGTCTTCCCCAACGATCTGGATGGTTTCAATAACCTAATCCTCGGAATTACGGCTTGTCAAAAGCTATCTCGCTGACGCTCCTGCTCGACTAGCTCCGGCAGATCGCCTAGCTTTCTAAGTCCAGCAAAAACTTGATTCATTCTCGGGTTCTTATTTAGCAAAGTTTGATTTCTGTGCAGGAAGTTCCAATAACCTGCCGTCATCGGGCAAGCATTCTCGCCGACGCGCAGTTTTGGATCGAATCGACAACCAGAGCATAAATTGGTCATTTTGTTGATGTATGAACCGCCCGCAGCGTACGGCTTGGTTGACATTCTTCCGCCATCGGCAAATAGCGACATCCCAATCACATTGGCCGGCATTACCCAGGGGGTTCCATCAACGAAGGCATCGATGAACCAATCGTTCATAGCCTTTGGGTCTAGTCCGCGTTGCAACGCGAAATTGCCGAGAATCATCAGGCGCTGTATGTGATGTGCCCAGGCATTAGTTGCAACCGATTTCACGCTGTGGCTCAGGCAATTGGACTCGATAGCCGAAGCATTCAGCTCTCGCAACCAAGTAGGGAGTGACTCTTTAGCGTCGAGGTAGTTTGAATCGAGATACTCCTCACCGAACTCCCAATACAGGTGCCAGACGTAGTCTCGCCAACCAATAATCTGACGAATGAACCCTTCGACGGATTGGATCGATGCTTTGCCTTCGCGATAGGCAGCCTCCACAGCTGCGACAACTTCCATCGGATCCAGTAAGCCTAGATTCATCGGAGCGCTGAGCATCGAATGGGCGAGCACCCATTCCTGATCGTGCACCGCGTCTTCATAGGGACCAAAAAGTGGAAGCTGCCATTCAATAAAGTGCTCGAGTGCCCCTAGCGCCTCGGTCCTTGAACCAGCGAATTTCCTTGGGCCATCACTGCCAATGAAACTTGCCTTGCCACTTCGTTCAAGCTCACTAAGTGTCGCCCGAACTTCCCGATCCAAATCATTTTCAACTACTTCAAAATGCCTCAGCCCTATCCCCTGTTTTGGAACCGGTTTTCTGTTCTCATGGTCAAAGTTCCATTCACCCCCGGCAGGCTCTGCGCCGTCCATCAACACATTCAGTCTTCGGCGTTGGTTTCTATAGAAGGTTTCAAGAAGATAACCCTTGCCTTTTGAAGCGGCGAATTCTTCTCGACTGCTACAGAACCCCCTTGTTGGAAGAAGTTCGAGTTCAAGTCTCCTAGCAAGCGCCAACATTGGTCTCGATGTCGGTGCAATTGCTTTTGAAACTTGGGCTGAACTGAGCTCCCGATAGCTCTGAAGAGACAGGAGCTTCACACGCGCATCAATAGCCCTCGCTCTGATGGCGTAAAGAATCAAATGCGCTTTCTGGCGATGGTAGCGACGCTTTGAAAACTGAGAAAGCACCTCTGGGAGGAGGATTTCACCCCCGAGGTCAAAATGTGGGCCGAGTTGGTCGGCAAATAACAGCTGCAAACAAAACCACCTATACGATTACAGAACAATCATGAGCAAGCTTTACTTCCGCTACGGCGCAATGAACTCGGGAAAGTCGACCGCCCTGCTGCAGGCCGCCTTCAACTACGAGGAGCGCTCCCAGCATGTACTCCTAGCAAAGCCAGCAATCGACTCGAAAGGCGATCGCAAGATTGTGTCCCGGCTCGGTGTTACTCGTGATGTCGATTTTTTGGTTGAGCCCAAAGACAACCTCAGAGCCCTTTTCAAAAATCATCGAGACTCTTTTTCGGATGGCAGACAGATAGCCTGCCTTTTGATTGACGAGGCACAGTTCCTTACTCCAGAGCAAGTGGATCAGGCGCTTGAGTTGGCAGTTCTTGATGGGATACCGGTTTTGGCTTACGGCATTAGAACTGACTTCCAAACCAAGTCTTTCCCGGGGAGCATGAGGCTACTTGAGATTGCTCACTCCCTAGAGGAGCTCAAGACGATATGTCGTTGCGGAAGAAAGGCCATGTTCAATGGCCGGGTAATCAATGGTGAATTCATCTTTGATGGTGAACAGGTAGCGATTGATGGGGACCAAGTCAGCTATGAGTCACTGTGTGCTGCTTGTTACCTAGCGAAGAAGAACATCCACTAATGGGTGTCTGGCTTCCCGCATTTAGAGACGGTCATGCTCATCCCCTGTTTGCAGGCAGAGAAGCACTTGGTCCTCAGCTTGATGGTTTGAAGTCAATAGAAGAGATTAAGACCACTGTCAGAAAATGGGCGCTCGCAAATCCTCAGGCGGAATGGATAGTTGGAGGAGCGTACGAAAGATCACTGGCACCAAGCTTCCTGGCCAAATGGATAGATGAGGTGGTTCCAGATCGTCCAGTTGTCTTGCACGCCTCGGATCATCACACAATTTGGGTGAACACCGAAGCCTTGAGAAGAGCAGGGGTCGCAACGAGCTTCCCTCAGGTTTTTCCAGGTTATGCAGACCTTGACGAGGAAGGTAAGCCGTCGGGCACCCTGCGCGAATCAGGGGCGATGGATGTTGTTTTAGGGGTAATCCCGGCGCTTTCTATGAATCAGGAGCTAGATGCTCTGAGTTGGGCCCAGGACAAGATGTTGTCTGCAGGGATTGTTCAGGTCCAGGATGCTTGGATCGAGCGCGGTATGGCCGAAGTTTATCTGGAGGCTCATGCGAGAGGGTTGCTAAAGGTAAGAACAAACCTTGCCTTCAGGGTCACCCCCGAGAACTTTGAGGACGACTTCAGTTACTTCGAGGACTTGCGCCACAAGATTGATGCGCTCGATAGCAAACTTCTAACAGCAAAAACCGCGAAGTTCTTTGCCGATGGAGTTCTGGGCAGTGGAACCGCTGCAGTTGTGGAACCTTACGAGGATTCACACCATCACGGGGAGCCGGTATGGGAGAAGCAACGCTTGCTGGAAGTGACCAAGCGTTACGCCGCTGCGGGCTATCAGCTCCATATTCACGCTATTGGAGATGCTGCGGTGAGAGACGCGCTAGACGCCATTGAGCAGGCACCCAAGACAATCCTCCCAGGGGTTATTGCCCATGCCGAATTGATTGCGGAACAGGACATTCAAAGGTTCGCTGACCTTGGAGTTTATGCAAACATGCAGCCACTGTGGGCAAGGCCAGACGGGATGCTATTGAGTTGCCAACCACGAATCGGCAAGAACCGAATTGAACGCATGTATCAGATGCGCTCACTGCTTGATTCTGGCGCAACGATTAGCTTCGGTTCTGATTGGCCAGTCAGCTCGGTCATTCCGCTGGAGGGTATTCAGACCGCCGTTACAAGGACATTTGAAGGTCAGAGCATTAGCCCTGAACAACGACTTGATGCTAATCAGGCATATTCCGCCTACACCAGCGCTGTTTTGAGCCAGCTTGGTGCAAATGATCTAGATGAACGGGTGCTGCTATCTGCGGATCCCAGAGCAGTAGCCGTTGACGAGATATCCCAAATCGAAGTGCTTCAGGTAACCCGTGGCGACGAGGTCCTGTTTTCGAACTAGTTACCTCGTTGAGGATAGAACCACAGTTGACTGCGCTGGAATGGAAATCTGAGACATGCTCCTCACAGAGCCGATGCCGGATGCCTTAGCTACAGAGCCCTGGGCCAGTACTTTCCATGGTCCTGACACCGGTAGTTTCACGGTTTTCACTCGCTTGGATGAATTGTGCACCACAAACAATCTCTTTACCGAATTACCCTGCTGGGTTGCATCAAGGGAGTATGCGATCAGATCGGGAGAGGTTGCAGCAAACTTTAATTTCTGCTTGACCTCACCAACCTTGCTCATCCTGAAGGCAGAGTTCGATTTTCGAATTTCTAGCAGACCCTTGAAGTAGTTGACCATGGTTGCGTTTTTGGAACGCTCATCCCATTTCAGGGAGTTCACCGAATCGGGTGACTTATATGAATTCTCGTCCCCGCCTTTGGTGCGCATGAACTCCTGTCCAGCATGTATGAACGGTATCCCCTGAGCCAAAATCGCTACCGAGGAGGCCAGAGCAAAAACTCTTTGTCGCTCTGCTTCAGTAGTTCCAGGCATTGAAGATTTCAACTTGTCATAGAGGGTTAGGTTGTCATGAGCCTCAACGTAGCTCACCGATTGATCCGGAGCAGAAGCTCCCCATGAACCCCGAACCATGCCGCCGTACTCGATCTCCCCTGCGATACCAGCCATAACCTCGAGCTTGGATGATGCTCGCCCAGATGCCCAGCCGTTCTCCTCAGCTTTGAATACGGAGCCTTTCAGGCCGTCACGGATGCCATCGTTGAAGTGAGCAATTCGAGGCATTTGTGAGGCGTTGAATTGATTAGCCTTAAGCTCGGCTGAAAGCACGTCTCCCATGTTCCAGCCTTCACCGATGATTAGAAAATCATCGTCAATCTTGTCCACGCCCTGACGAACGGAGTTCATGGTCTTGGTATCTAGGATCCCCATCAGGTCATAGCGGAAACCATCCAACCTGTACTCCTTTGCCCAGTACAGTGAACTATCAACGATGTATTTGCTCGCCATGGAACGCTCTGAGGCAATCTCGTTGCCAACTCCTGTGCCATTAGAGAAGCCACCGTTGGCATCCTTTCTGAAGAAGTAACCTGGCACTAATCTCTCGAAGCTATGTGAACCAGCATCGAATACGTGGTTATAAACCACATCCATCACGACCCTGAGTCCCCTACCGTGCAGGTATTGAATGGTTTGCTTCAACTCTTGGATTCGGTTGACTGGATTTGCAGGAGCGGTTGAATAGGACCCCTCTGGGACATTGAAGTTCAGCGGGTCATAACCCCAGTTGAACTGATCATTCCTACTCTCGTCCACCGTCTTGTAGTCATAGATTGGCAAGAGTTGCAAATGAGTGACGCCTAGATCGACAATCGAATCAACGCCGGTCTTGGTTTTGCCATTTGGTGTCGTGGTTCCAGCCTCTGTTAGGCCGAGGAACTTGCCCTTGTTCACAATTCCACTGCTTGTGTCTACCGACAAATCTCGAACATGAAGCTCATAGAAGACGGCATCGGTTGCGATTCCCGAAAAAGCCGGCTTTTGATGCGTCAACCAACCCACTGGATTTGTCTTGGCAAGATCGACAACAACACCTTTGGTTCCATTGATGGTTGCTGCCTTCACGTATGGATCAACGGCCTCACTCCACTCGGATCCAAGCTTCACCCGATAGGTGTAAATCGTTAGATGCTGGTCACCCTCTAAACGGGCAGTCCAGGTCCCCTTTTCGGATTTTGCCATTGATATGGTCTTGGAGGGTTTTGCATCGGCTGCAGAGCTGTAGATAAGTAACTCAGCCTCAGTTGCGGTTGGTGCCCAAAGCCTGAAGTCAGTTCCAGCTGCGCTGTAGGTGTTACCGAGATCATCTCCTGCATAGTGAAATGCTCGCTCAAACTCAGCACTCGAGTAGAGTCCGCCAAGGTCGGGTGTGACAGACCCATAACTCGGATGTGAAACCTGCGCCTCTCCCCCAAGCTCTATCGGGGTAGCAAGAGATACTGCGAATCTGGTCGTCGAGGTAGCGGCAGCTGGAATGGGCTTCACATCCGCGACAGCACTGGATTTCCCGTTTGACATCACACTTAGGCCGGTCTTTAGTGAGTCAGCATCGCTTTTTCGGTTGAGTGTGATCTCCAGCGATGTGAAAGATTTCATCATTGCCGAAGAAATCTTTGTGGAAACCACCGGCTTTGCATAGTAGATAGTTGGATCAGCCTGGATCAACCAGATCTCCGCCTTTCGATTGTCAAAACGAGTGATGAACCGATCCTGCTGAACATCTTTGGTCTGCCACTCTCCGAGGCGCACAATGATGCCCACCTCCTGAACATCCGCACCAGCAGGGACTTTGACACGAGCTACCTTGCCGAAGGCGTCATCCTCTGAGAAAGCAAAAGACTTACCCTCGCCACCCTTTGGCCAAATCCATAGATTCCAGTCCTTGTAGTCAGCTTCGAAGCGCGAATAGTGGATAGTGAGTTCAAAAGCTTCCGGCGTGGCAGCCCTGGTAGGACCTGTGAGCCCCAAAGCGAATACAAATGCGATTACAGTGGCAAGAAACTTTTTCATCAACACCCAACTTCATTTTTGTTGCGTGTCAAAAGCTAGCAGTGCGATTTCCCTGCAAGCGCTTGCTAACAGTTCGTCAAGCTAAGAGTTTTGTAACGATTCTGATGGGCTATATGGAGCTATCGAATGCGCCCTTCTTTTATACCCACAGGAGGCAATGGTGGGGCGTGCGGGACTTGAACCCGCGACCGACGGATTATGAGTCCGCTGCTCTAACCGGCTGAGCTAACGCCCCCGACCAACCCCGAGTTTACTAAGCAATAAAGCTGAGCAACTCCAGCTATAGAAGGTTTGGGATCTTTTGCTCCTCGGCAAGGTTCGACTTTCTAAATCTAAGTGTCACCAGTGTGGAGATAATCACGATAAATAGTGAATACATCGCAGGAACAATCAAGATCAAACCGATAGCAGGGTTACCACCGAAGGTCAGCAGCACGATAGCGATCGCCAATGGGCCGTTCAGGATTCCGGTCTCCAGAGCGATAGTTCGAGCGTCGACTCCGTTGATTCTCAGGCTCCTTGCGACACCAAATGTTGCGGCCATGCCAAAGAGTCCAAGTCCGATTGCAACCAGGTAAACCTGCCAAGGAGTGGAAGTGAGCAGACCCCAGTTTCTCGGGACCCATGTCGCCATCAAGAATCCAATAAAGAACAGTCCGAAAAAACCACCCAAAAGCTCCAGCACCGCACCGATGTTTGCGCTGAAACGCCTGATAGTCATGCCAAGAATTACCGGTACAAGCATTACTGCGATCGTCACCACGATGTTGGTTACCGGAATCTCCCATTCGGGGCTGTCCTTGAACATCAAACCACCGTAAAAGAACAGCGCTAGCGGGGTCATCAGCAGGGCCCAGATGGTGGTGTTAATGGTCATGATCACACTGAGAGCAAGGTTGCCCTTGGCAAAGTACGTGAACAGATTCGAGGTAGTTCCACCAGGAACAGAACCCATCAGAAGAGCACCGACCGCTACCGGAGCGGCGTACTCAATAGGGAGCTGAAACAAGAAGATTGACGCGAGTGAGAAAGCCAGCAGTGGCATCAAACCATACTGTGTAAAGAATCCGACAATGAGACCCTTTGGTCTTTTCAGAGCGTGAAGAAAGTCCTTGAGCGTAAGACCAGCGCCGAGCCCAAACATGATGACGAACACAAGACCAAGAAGCAGGGCCTGTTCGAACGGAGTGACAACGTCCTGCTCAGAAACGGTTGCTGGAGCAGCCAGTAAGAAGTTCAACATTGTTCTAACCCTTCACAGTCTTTGATGCGGAACCGCTTTGCTGGGACAACCACATCGCCCTTAGATCTTTGCGGAGTATCTTTCCGATTGGGCTCTTTGGCAACTCATTCACAAACACCACCGATGACGGAACCTTGTAAGCAGAGAGCGACTTTCTACAGTGGGCAATCACATCGTCAACCGTAGGAGGATTGTCCGCTGCTACCACGAATGCTTTGACCTTCTCGCCGCTTTTCTCGTCAGGAACACCAATCACGCCAACTTCCTTTACCCCTTCGAGAGCGGCAATTTGCTCTTCTACTTCGTTGGGGTAAACGTTGAACCCAGAAACCAAGATCATGTCTTTCTTGCGATCCACGATTGTGAAGAAGCCGTCTTTATCCACGGTCGCGATGTCGCCAGTCTTGAGCCAACCGTCCACAACTGTGCTTGCGGTTTCCTCCGGCCTGTTCCAGTAGCCCAACATCACCTGAGGGCCCTTGGCAAGAAGTTCCCCGGGCTCTCCAACGGCTACCTCTGCCCCAGACTCGGACACGCACTTCACATCAGTCGAAGGGACAGGAATGCCGATTGTGCCATCACGACCAGTTCCATTTAGCGGATTGAAAGTGATCACAGGAGATGACTCAGTCAGACCGTATCCTTCAACAATTGGCGTGCCAGTTAGTTTGCGCCAGCGCTCCGAAACCGATTCGTGCAAGGACATTCCGCCGGCTGCGGATGCCCTGAGGTGCTTTGGTGGGGAGTCGGTGAACCAGCGCTCGTTTAGGAGGGCGTTGAACAAGGTGTTCACACCAGTCATCCAGGTCACTTTGTAATTCTCGAATACTCGCTTGAGATTGCTTGGTGGACGTGGGGTTGGCACCAATAGATTTCTTGCGCCAAGGTGCCAGAAGCCAAGCAAGTTAATCGTGAAGGCGAAGATGTGATAGAGCGGGAGTGCCGTGATTACTATCTCCTTGCCAGGCCTCATGTAGTCCCCACACATAGAGATCAGCTGAAGGGTGTTGGTCACCAAATTGTCGTGCGAAAGCATCGCTCCTTTAGAGACACCGGTCGTTCCACCGGTGTACTGCAATGCAGCAACAGTTGATCCATTAAGTCCGTCGAGATAACTGTCTACCTTCTGCTTGTGAAACGCTTTGCTTCCTTGTGAGAGTGCATCCATAAAAAGCACATGCGGAACCTTGATCTTTGGCAAAGTCCGACTCCAGAACTTCTGAGTTCCTCGAATAACTCCAGACACAATCGCCGGGAAGAATTGGGAAATTCTCACAACCACCACGTGTTCGATTGAGGTCTTAGGAAGTACCTCTGGTAAACGATCGGCAAACATGTCGATTACTACAAGGGCCTTGGCACCCGAGTCCGAGAACTGATGCGTCATCTCGTTCTGGGTGTATAGCGGATTGGTGTTAACCAGAACCAATCCTGCTTTGAAAATTCCGAAGGCCACGATTGTGTAAGAGATACAGTTCGGCATCTGAACCGCCACGCGATCCCCCGGCTGTAGGCGCAAAACATCACGCAGGTAAACCGCGAAGTGATCTGAGTACTGATCTACCTGGGCAAAGCTCAATGAGCCATTCATTCCGTTAGCCATCACTTGGGTGAATGCTGTTTTTTTCCCATAGGTGCTCGCGGCTGATCTGATTAGGTCAGGAAGATGGCGGAATTCACTGGTCGGAAGTTCATGGGGCACATCGCTTGGATAGTGTGCTAACCATGGCTTGTTGGTCATCTTCGCTCCTGCTCCCAGCAGCGGATATCCGACGCTGGACTCAATAGGCATTCAGGACAAAACTGAGTCCAATAAATGCGGGAAACTTTTTTCCTACGTTCAACCATAAGCTTGCCGTCTGCCAAATGCTTAGGAGGTAGTCCACAAGAATGTTCGTGTCGCATTGTCGACACCACATAAGAACTGACTTGTTTGACCCTAGAACTTTTGTTGAAGACCTAAAAAGAGAGGTTCTACTGACCTTCGTCCTTACGGCGAAGTTTCTTTGCTTGCTTCTTCACCGCGTCCTTCAGCTCCTCAATTTGCTCAATCACTTCTTCTTTAAGCTCTTCGAGTTGCTCTCTAAGCTCCTCAGATGCCCCGCTGAGTCTTTCTCTGGCTTCGGAGGAAAGCGCCTCGGCCTTGCGTCGAATCTCAAGGGTTTCTGCCCGCCAAGAGGCAAGGGCCCCGCTGAGAGTCTCACTCAGTTTGCCAATAGGAACCAAGTAACCAGGTTCGTTGTCCATAGTCTCGTAACCGGTGCCGATGCCTCGATAGAGATTCTCAAATATGTCGAGCGTGCGATTGATGTCGTGGGATTGAATCAGGTGCAGCGAGTTTTGCGACATACGCTCAAGCTCTTGAGGCTCTGCTTCCAAAATTAGCCTTAGCTTCGAAGCAAGGTCCTCAACATTGTCCGGTTCAAAAAGATACCCATTGTCACCGTTGTGAACTAGGTGAGGTAGCGCCATTGCATTTGCCGCAATAACAGGTCGACCTGATGCCATTGCCTCCATAGTTGCGATTGATTGAAGCTCCGCAATCGAGGGCATGACGAAGACCGTTGCTCTCTCATAAGCCAAAGGCAGTTCAGCATCTGAGATATGTCCGGTGAAGATGACTCGATCGGAAATACCTAATTTCAAAGCCAGTTGTTCAAGATGCACTCGCTCCCCACCATCACCAACTAGCTCAACTATGACCCTTGGGTGGTCAGTTAGCGAGGCAACGGCCTTCAGCAGGATGTGAATTCGTTTCTCATCATCAAGGCGACCAAGGAATAGCAACCTAGGGTTATGGTTTTGAGTTGGGGTTGAGTTAGCAAACTTGGCTGCCTCAATTCCGCAAGAAATAGCCATTACCCCGGTTATTCCTGTGGCACGCTCCAAAAGATCGGCTGCACGCCTGGTTGGCGTAGTGACCGCATCCATTCTTGAGAGAATGCGACCCGCATCCCGCCAAATGAAGTCCATGGCTGGCTTGTGCAGAAACTCGGGCAAGAATGAGTACTTGATTAGGTTCTCAGGCATGATGTGATTAGTCGCCAAGGTCTTTATGCCAGCTTTACGTGCAGCCCTGATGGCGAAACGACCGACAAGCAAGTGTGATTGCACGTGAAGAGCTGCGGGCTGAATCTCCCGAAGCAGCTTCTCAATTTGCGAGGTCAACCCCCACGGTTCAACCCACCTAAGACTCTTGTGGTTCGGAACTCGATGCGACTTCAGGCGATGCACAATGAGCTCAGCGCCATCATGCCTCTCTTCTCTCGTGCCATGAGAGCTATCAAATGAAGCTGCAATAACGTGAACTTCATGGCCACGCTTGGCAAGGCCAGCAGCCAGACGCTCGGCAAAACGGGCAGCACCATTGATGTCTGGCGCGAAAGTATCGCATGCCAGAACTACCTTGAGTTTCTCCGACATTAGCCCTTTGATTTGTCTAATTGAGGATGGAACTTGGAGAGCATCAGCACTCCACTAATAGCAACGATACCCGACACGACAAACCCTGCTATCTGGATAGGGTCGGCCTGCTGGGCTTCGCCGAGGAAGATAATCGCTATTCCAATAGCGACAGCAGGATCAACAACTGTGAGTCCTGCAATAACTAAATCGGGTGGACCGGAAGCGTAGGCATTTTGAACGAACCAGCCCCCAAGGACCGTTGCACCGATTAGCGCTAGGAGCGCCAACAGCGTTAGCCACTCGAAATCTCCCTGGCGGATTCGAAGCAGTACAACCTTTGCCAAAGACGCAACGAAGCCATAAAGCACCCCCGCTCCGAAGATGTAGTGCAACGGACCCGCACTCTTGCGGGTCAGAAGGAACAGCAGGGCAAAGGCGAGAATCAGCGAGACTAATGCAGAAACAATAAGAAGTAGCTGTCCATCAGTCAGAATTTGGTCAACCGCGCCTTGAGAGGCAAACCCAACAAATGATCCCACTCCAAGCATGGTTATGAGAATGGAAGCCAGAGTTCTTCGATCTAGCTTGATTCGATAGATGCGTGCATTTAGAAAGGAAGTGATGATCAGAGCAATCGCCCCGATGGGCTGAACCACAATCAGCGGGGCGAGAGCGAGAGCAGAGAGCTGCAGGACTATTGCTAAACCAAGGAATAGTGTGCCAACAAGCCATCTTGGCCGAGCCAATAATGCAGTCAGCTGCTTGATGCCCAGAGACTTTCTACCAACCGAACTTGGTTGTGAGGTGACCGCGTCGTTTTGGAATTGAGCGCCCATCGAGAGAAAGACAGCTCCGAGAATTGCAAGAGCTATGGCGAGCGGGCGCAGGTCCTCAAAGGGCATCAAAAGCTCTCCTCGTTCGCAACTTCTTTAGCCTAAATCAGGAAAGCTGAATAACCGCTGAGCTAGATTGGCATGGTGACAATCAGACCAATAACAATTACCGGCGAACCCGTTCTACATACCAGGGCAATTGAGGTAGCTGTCATCACAGAAGAGATTCGGCAGCTTGTTGCTGACATGTACGAAACCATGGAAGCCGCCCCCGGTGTTGGCCTTGCAGCACCTCAGGTAGGCATTGGACTGCGCATTTTTGTTTTTGACTGGGACGATGGCGATACCCACTATCGCGGTGAGGCCATCAACCCAGAACTGGAACTGTCGGAACTTTCCGAGGAATGGCCCGATGAGGATAGCGAAGTAGAAGGCTGCCTATCGATTCCGGGAGAGCGTTTTCCGCTCAAGAGAGCTAACGTTGCGCTTCTTCGTGCCACTAATCTCAAAGGTGAGCGCTATGAGATTAATGCCACTGGATGGCTAGCAAGAATCTTCCAGCACGAGTTTGATCACTTGAACGGCACCCTGTATGCGGATCGATTGCTGAAGCCTTACGCAAGGGAAATGAAAAAAATCATAAAGTCCGAGGGTTGGGGAGTTCCGGGAAATAGCTGGATGCCAGGTAAAGACTTCCTAGAACCCTAAAGCTCTTAGTGCCGCTGCTAGAGCTGCAGCTGCAATGATGACGTAGATGAATGGCACACGAAGTGCTAGCAGCACACCAGCCAAAATCACGGCCAAGATACGAACATCAAAAACCAATTCTCCTGAGGATGTAAGTGTCTGAATTCCAATCAAAGCGGCAAGTAGAGCGACAGTCACACGTTCACTGAATCTCTTTACTGCAGGGGTCACATAACGCTCGGGAACCAAGTAACCAAGGAGTTTCCAGCTGAAAACGAGTAACGAGGCCACAATCACTGTAATGGTCACGACTTGCTCCTCTGCGGGATGAACGCAACCAAGGCGGTTAGCAAGATTGCAGCTCCAGAACCGAAGATAGGAGTTAGGGCAACTCCGATCCCCATGGCAGCAATGGCGAGCGGCAACTTTCCTTTGAGCATTGGCCAAAGCAATCCCAGAAATGCTGCTGCAGCCGCGGCATCTAATCCCCAGGCCTCAACCGAGCCGATTGCACTTCCAGCAACTGCACCGAAAAGTGTTGCGAGATTCCAGCACACGTAAATCCCGACCCCGGTCAGCCAAAAGCCTTTCTTCGCCTCGGCAAGGGTGGATTGCGCCGCATGCACTGCATTTGACTCGTCTATCGTGAGCTGGGCAGCCAGAAAGCGCCGCAGCCCGGTGGGCCGAATCTCAGAGCGAAGCCTGATTGCATAGAAGCTGTTCCGAATCCCCATTAGCCAGGCCGAGATTATTGCTGCTAGAGCCGTTCCCCCGGTTGCAAAAACACCAACCAGGGCAAATTGCGACGCTCCCGAAAACATCAGCAGGCTCAGCAGCATCGTTGAAGTTAGATCTAGACCTGCGGCTGAGGAGAGGGCTCCGAATGAGATTCCATATAGGCCAGTTGCCAACGATACGGACAGTGAGGTTTGGGTGACTTTATCCAAATGCACCCCCTGAGGAAGTGGCTCCCCGGCTTGGACTCGAACCAAGAACCCTTCGGTTAACAGCCGAATGCTCTGCCAATTGAGCTACCGAGGAATGCGCGAACGCCCCTAAACCTTAGCAGAAAAATCCGCCGCTACATAAGTGATCTGCGTTCTTGCTCCAACTTCATAAGCTCCTGCTGAAGTTGTGCAACGGCCTCGGGCTGAGATTGCTGATCAATTCGCTTCAGGGCGGCCAGTAGATCGTTTTTTTCTCGAAGCAGCGCCTGCATCAAAGCCGCTTTGACAATTCCCCTCGCATAGCGCTCAAGTTCGCCTTGGTTTCTAACCGGCAACTCCGCCATTGCGAGAGCTCGGATGCTCTCTACAAGCTCTACATCCTGTTGCATGAGGACCGTTACCCAGTCAGGCTCCCCTATCGAGTCGAGCGATCTAGCCATAACAGAGATCAACTTCTGATACTCAGCGTTGGTGAAGCCGGCAGCGGCGATTCGCCTAATCTCAAGGGGCTTAAAGAAGTTTGGGTGCTGCACCATGATCTCAAGCACTTGCCGCTCGTGCCTCGATTGCGGATCGTCCTGACGTGGCGGGGTCACGGGGGTTTTTGACAGCGGCGCCACTCGGTCAGCAACCGAGTTTCGAGAAACGCCAGCGACTATCGATGACACCTCAGATACATCTAGCGAAACCCAATCAGCCAACTGCCTGGTGTAGGCAGACTTGAGGGCTGGATCTACTAGATCCGCGATTACTGCTGCAGCCGCTCTGGTCGCTGCAACTCTGGATTCCAAATCGTTGAGATTGAACTTTGACAACCTGTGCCGAATCACGAACTCGAAAAGCGGCTTTCTAGCCTCAACCATCAGCCTTATTGCCTCATCCCCGCGCTGCTGTCGCAGATCACTGGGATCTAAACCCTCTGGTCCTGCTGCGACGTAAGTCAAGGCGTTGAACTTGGCGGTGTCGGAGTACATCCGCAAAGCGGCCTTCTCGCCTGCAGCATCCGGGTCAAATGTGAAAATGACACTAGCAGGCTCAGTACCAGCTGAGCCAAAAAGCCGGTTGATTAGCTTGATGTGCTCCTCACCAAATGCCGTTCCACAGGTTGCAACCGCTGTTTCTACCCCTGCCAGATGACAGGCCATGACATCGGTGTAGCCTTCCACCACGACTATCTCGCGAGATTTCACAATTGCCTTGCGCGCGGAATCAAGCCCGTAGAGTACCGACCCCTTGTGATATACCGGCGTCTCTGGAGTATTCAAATACTTTGGACCCTGATCATCCTCATAGAGCTTCCTGGCGCCAAAACCCAATACTTGTGAATTCGCATCACGTATTGGCCATAGCACTCGACCACGGAAGCGGTCATATCCACCCTTATCGGACGCCATAACAAGACCCACTGTGGTCAGCTCCTCGGTTGAGTAACCCAACCCGTTGAGGTGCTGAAGCAGGTTCTGCCAACCTTTCGGGGCATAACCTATGCCGAATCTCTGCTGCGCTTTCTCATCAAATCCTCTGGAGACGAGAAAATCGCGGGCAAATTTACCCTCGTCTGATTGCAGCTGTTGTTGATAAAACTCTGAGGCAGCCGAGTTAGCTGCGAGCAATCGTGTCCTGGCTGAGGTGTCTGAGGAGCCCTCCTCATAGCTGAGTTGATAGCCCAGCTTGTCTGCAAGCCGCTCAACAGCCTCGGAGAAGCTGATCGATTCGATCTCCTGCAGAAACTTGAAGACGTCACCACCAACGCCGCAGCCAAAGCAGTGGTAAAAAGCCGGTGAATTGCGAACATTGAAGCTAGCTGATTTCTCGCCGTGAAACGGACATAACCCCTTGAACGAACCCGCACTCGCTGGCTTGAGCGCAACATAGCCGGAGATAATTTCAACAAGATTGGCGCGAGCTTTGAGCTCTTCAATATCTGTTTGCTTTACCCGGCCGGCCATGAGCTAATCCTAGGTGAGGCGCTGGTGCAGAGCGATTGCGGTCGGGTCTGTCAAAGATGCAACCTGATCAACGATTACCCTTCGCTTGGCTGCATCCGAAGAGGCCGAGTCCCACGCTTGCCTGGAGATAGCGTCTAGCTGCTCAGGGGCTGCGAGCAGGGCATCAGCCAGCTCGGTCAGGATGACTCGCTGGCGCTCGTATAGCGGTTGCCTTGAATTGTGAGTCATCACCTGAGCCGCAACTATGCCTTTGAGGACAGCAATCTCACTCCTGACCTTAGACGGCACAATCACGCCCGCGCGATACCTAGTCAGATTTGCTTTTGATGCGTTCTCAAGGATTGCCTCGGTCGTTCTTGAAACAAAGCTGCCAATCAAATCCGAGGTGAGGTTCTTCAGCTGGGCCTGATCCCGAGGCGAACCATCAAAACCGGTTAGCCAAAACGGAGAAGTTTGCAAGTTGTGCAGCGCTTCTTCCAGCTGAACTTTTGCAAGCGAGCCTCCGGACCACTTGCCGATCTCCTCTATCAAGGCATCCTTGGCAAGCGGGTCGGAGACAAGCGCCGGATCGATAAACCCCTCAACAATCGCATCCTCGAAATCGTGAACTGAGTACGCAACATCGTCAGCGAAGTCCATGATCTGAGCCTCAACGCACTTGGCACCTTCTGGAGCCCCCTCGCGCATCCAATAGAAAACCTCAAGGTCATCGTCGTAGACACCAAACTTCACAGCGTTTCCAAACTCTGCAGCCTGGTTTAGGCGCCACGGATACTTTGTCGCCGCATCTAGCGAAGCTCTGGTTAGATTCAATCCCCTGGCGCGACCGGAGTCGTCATAAATCTTTGGCTCTAGCCTTGTGAGTATCCGGAACGTCTGGGCGTTGCCTTCGAATCCGCCAATCTCTGCGGCCCAGAGATTGAGAGCAGATTCGCCGTTGTGACCAAAGGGTGGATGACCAAGGTCATGAGCGAGGCACGCCATATCGACTAGATCCGCGTCGATACCGAGGACGTTGGCGATCTCACGCCCCACCTGTGACACCTCTAAGGAGTGAGTCAGGCGTGTCCTCGCGAAGTCACCAGAACTAGGACTCAGAACCTGAGTCTTCGAAGAGAGCTTTCTGAAAGCTGCGGAGTGCAGCACCCTAGCTCGGTCTCTAGCAAACTCCCCTCGTCTAGGCATAGATGACTTAGGTTGCGAGACAAATCTTGCCCTATCAAAATCCTCATACCCCGGCTCTAGTTCTGGCTGCACTTCTACCCTCCCGAAACCGAGAGTTCAGCGTCAAGCAAAGTGACCTTCTGTTGAAAATCAAGCTCGCGGGACGAAAGCCAGTTTTCTGGCAGTGAGCAGGACTTGGCGGTGCCAAGTCTTCCTCGCGGACCTTCAGCAGCATCGCCCGGGTATGGAATGGAACGATCCAGTGTCCCCAGAAGATCAGCTATCTCCTGAAGCGAGTTGGCCAGTGCGAGAGCAGCTCGCAACTCTCCGCCAACCGGGTAGCCCTTGAAGTACCAGGCAACGTGCTTGCGTATATCTCTGCAAGCTCGTTCTTCTGACTCGAAGAATTCAACCAAAAGCTCAGCATGACGGTAAAAAGCATCCGCCACCTGCCCCAAATCAGGCATCGCAGTTTCCAAGTCAGTTGGTGAATTACCGCTTAGGTGACCGCTGATAGCACGCTCAAGATCGCCAAAAAGCCAGGGCCTTCCAAGGCAACCACGGCCAACCACGACACCATCGACTCCAGTCTGCTGCATCATGCGGACAGCGTCTGCAGCCGACCAAATGTCCCCATTCCCCAGCACCTGAACATCTGGAAGTTCGCTCCTCAGTTCTGCAATCGCGTCCCAATCGGCAACCCCTGAATAGTAATCAGCAGCGGTTCGGCCGTGCAGCGCCACGGCGGTTACCCCAGCATCCCGAGCTGCCTTGCCAGCATCAAGGAAAGTGAGGTGATCGTCATCGATGCCCTTACGCATCTTTACCGTTACTGGAATCTCCCCTGCAGCCTTCACTGCGGTGTTCACAATGGATTCGAAAAGATCTGATTTCCAAGGAAGTGCCGCTCCGCCGCCTTTGCGCGTCACCTTCGGAACCGGACAACCGAAGTTTAGGTCGATGTGATCAGCGCGGTTCTCAGCCACCAGCATGGTCACCGCTTCACCTATCGTTTTAGGGTCAACGCCATATAGCTGCACTGAACGAATCTTCTCGCTGGGATGATGTCCAATGAGGCGCATGGACTCTGGTGTGCGCTCAACCAGCGCCCTGGATGTGACCATCTCGGAGACATAAAGCCCGCCGCCATATTCCTGGCACAGTCTTCGATAGGCAGTGTTGGTAATGCCTGCCATGGGTGCCAGCACAACTGGAACCGCAATCTCGTGCTTACCGTAGCGAAGGCTCAAACTAGCCCTTTAGACGTTCGAAGAGATATCCCGACAGCTTGGAAAGCGATACGCGTTCCTGAGCCATAGAGTCGCGCTCTCGCACGGTCACGCATTGATCTGCTGGAGTCTCAAAGTCGACTGTGATGCAGAACGGAGTTCCGATCTCATCTTGACGACGGTAACGCCTTCCGATTGCCGCCGAATCGTCGTAATCAATATTCCAGTTCTGTCTAAGCTCAGCAGCCAACTCCTTTGCAATCGGAGTGAGCTCTTCATTCTTGCTTAGAGGCAGCACCGCAGCTTTGACAGGTGCTAATCGGTAGTCCAAACGAAGCACAGTTCTAACATCTACCCCACCCTTAGCATTTGGCGCTTCATCTTCGGCATATGCATCGACCAGAAACGCCATCAACGATCTGGTCAAACCTGCAGCTGGCTCGATAACAAATGGAGTCCAGCGCTTTTCTTCAACTGGGTCGAAATAGCTAAGGTCAACCCCGGAGTGCTCGGAGTGGGTCTTGAGATCGAAGTCAGTGCGGTTTGCGATGCCCTCTAGTTCACCAAACTCACTCCCCTGGAACCCAAAGCGGTACTCAATGTCAACGGTGCGCTTGGAGTAGTGCGAGAGCTTCTCTTTCGGGTGCTCAAAGAGCCTGAGGTTATCTGGATTGATTCCAAGGTTTACGTACCAGTTATAACGCTCTTGGATCCAGTAATCGTGCCAGGACTCATCTTCTCCTGGCTTTACGAAGAACTCCATCTCCATTTGTTCAAACTCACGAGTGCGGAAAATGAAATTTCCAGGGGTAATTTCATTGCGGAAACTCTTACCCATCTGACCAATGCCAAACGGAGGCTTCATCCTCGCTGCGTTGAGGACATTGTTGAAGTTGACGAAGATGCCCTGTGCGGTCTCTGGACGCAGGTAGTGCATGCCCGATTCATCCTCAACCGGTCCGAGACTAGTCTTCAAAAGACCATTGAAATTCTTTGGCTCAGTCCATGAGCCGCGAGTACCACAGTTGGGGCAAGCTACTTCTTCTAGGGAAGATGGGGCGCGACCCTTCTTTTCTTCAAAAGCTTCTTCGAGGTGATCGGCGCGGAATCGCTTGTGACAAGATGTGCACTCAATCAAAGGATCGACGAATGCCTCGACGTGACCTGAGGCCTCCCAGACTCGCTTAGGGAGGATGATCGAGGAGTCCAGTCCAACCACATCTTCGCGAGATGAAACCATTGATTTCCACCACTGGCGCTTGATGTTCTCCTTGAGCTCTACACCCAAAGGTCCATAGTCCCAGGCGGAACGAGAGCCACCGTAGATCTCACCGGCTTGGAAAACAAAGCCGCGTCGCTTTGCTAGCGAGATGACCTGATCTAGTTTCTGGGATGCCATTTTTCTCCAGTTGGGAAGCGAAAACGCTAGTTTAGCGGAGCATCTTCGGCACTACCGAAGCGACGCTGGCGACCACCAAACTCCGCTATCGCTTTCCAAAGCTCTTCGCGATTGAAGTCCGGCCAAAGAGTAGGTGAGAACAAATACTCCGCATAGCTTGATTGCCACATCAGAAAGTTAGACGACCTTAGCTCTCCACTGGACCTAAGAAACAGATCAACATCGGGAAGCTCGGGTACGTAGAGCTCTTTTTCAATGGTGCGCTCTGTGATTGACCCAGGCCGAATCTTCCCCTGAGCTACCTTCAGAGCAATCTTGTTCACAGCATCCACAATCTCTTGGCGACCGCCGTAGTTGACCGCCATCGTGAGAGTCAGGCCAGTGTTCTTGGCGGTGAGTTTTTCGGCCAGCTTCAGCTCTTCGATGACTGAAGGCCAGAGTCTGGGAACTCTGCCAGCCCATCGAATTCGAACATTCCATTCCATGAGCAGGTCGCGCCGACGGCGCAATACCTCTTTGTTGTAGCCCATTAGGAAGCGCACTTCTTCAGGAGATCGCTTCCAGTTCTCCGTTGAAAAGGCATAGGCAGTTAAGTTGCTTACACCCGCCTCAATCGCCCCCGCAACGACCTCCAAGAGAGCAATCTCTCCAGCTTTGTGACCTTCGGTTCTGGTCAAGCCACGTTTATTCGCCCAACGACCGTTTCCATCCATGACCAGTGCTATGTGACGAGGCACCTTATCGAATTGAGGTGCCTTGCGCTGTGGGTCATAAAGCTTCATTCGCTGCGCTCCAGAAACTTTAAAGAGCGCAATCCTCGCTCGAGCTGCCATTGCAGATAAGTACTCACAACGTTCCCCACAGCCTCTTTAGTCTGTTCACTTGCTGCGGAAACACTATCCCAGTCACCGGCCAAGAGCGCGCGCATGAGGGTCAATCCCGAGGAGCCCAAACGAACCGCACCAGGCAGTTCACATTCTGAACAGCTCACTGCACCAGTGTGAGTGGAGAAGCTAATGGGCTCAGATTGGCAGAGATGACAGTGATCAAGATCTGGTACCCAACCTGCCAGAGCCAAAGAGCGGAGCAGATAGCTGTCGAGCACCTGCGCGGCCGGTCGCTGTTTTTGAGAGAGGGTTCGAAGCGCTCCAATTAGCAGCAGATAGTGTTGCTCGGAGGCTGTCTCTCTAGTGAGTCGTTCTGCAGCTTCGAGGATCGCGTTTCCAATTGTGTAGAGCTGGTAGTCCTCGACAATCTCTGCGCCGTAACTAGCAAGCTGCTCGGCCTGGGACACGGTATCGAGATTTCTACCCTCATAGAGCTGCAAGTCGGCAACCATGAAGGGTTCCAATTTCGCGCCAAACCTTGAGGTAGTTTTTCGAACCCCTTTTGCGACGGCACGAATTTGGCCGTGCTTTCGAGTGAGGATGGTGAGAATTCGATCAACCTCACCCAGCTTGTGGGTGCGGATGATGATCCCCTCATCCCGATAAGTAGGCACTTTTCTCTTGCTTACCTCAGCGCTCGGTTGACGGCTGAAATCAAGGCCTTCAACGATGCGGTTGAAATGTCTCCGTCGATGCCAACACCCCAGAGGTTCTTACCATTGATTTCAATCTCGATATAAGCAGCGGCAAGCGCATCACCACCCTGGGCGAGAGTGTGCTCTACATAATCCAGTAGACGAAGAGTTACACCCTGCTTGCCAAGGATGTCGATAAAAGCAGAAATTGGACCATTTCCGATACCAAATGCGTCGAGCTCACCTGTTCCGTCTCTCAAAGTGACACTCAGGTTGACTTCGCCATCCATGTCAGATTCGGTGCGCATACGCCTGAGCTCGAAACGGCCCCACTTCATAGCAGGGTCAGCGGCTGGCAGGTATTCATCGGTAAAGATCTGCCAGAGCGCATCCGATGTCACTTCCCCACCGGAAGCGTCGGTGTGCCCCTGGACAACCCGTGAGAACTCAATCTGGAGCTTACGAGGCAAATCGAGGTTGTGATCAGTTTTCAATAGATAGGCCACTCCACCCTTACCGGATTGGGAGTTCACACGAATAACAGCCTCGTAAGTTCTTCCCACATCCTTTGGATCGATTGGCAGATAAGGAACATTCCAGGTGAATTCGTCGACATCAATACCCGCTGCAGCCGCGTCCTTGTGAAGGTGCTCAAAGCCCTTCTTGATTGCATCTTGGTGCGAACCGGAAAACGCGGTGTAAACCAAATCCCCACCGTATGGTGAGCGCTCGGGCACCGAAAGTTGGTTGCAATACTCCACTGTTCGCTTGATCTGGTCTATGTCCGAAAAATCAATCTGAGGATCAATCCCCTGCGAAAACAGATTCAGGCCAAGGGTCACAAGATCAACGTTTCCAGTTCGCTCGCCATTACCAAAAAGGCAACCCTCGATGCGATCCGCACCTGCCATGTAACCAAGTTCGGCGGCAGCTACTGCTGTGCCCCGGTCATTGTGTGGGTGAAGCGATAACAGGATCGCCTCTCGAGGCTCCAAGCGCCTAGACATCCAT
>RFTL01000025.1 GCA_009923455.1 Actinomycetota bacterium
CATTGTGATATCACAATGATACATAGAGTTAGGGAGAAAGCAACTTTTGAATTCGCTTTAGGGAAGCTGGTTCAGCCGTTCCTAGCGATTGAGCAAACTGCCCAACCCTGAACTCTTCGATCAGCCATCTTGCCTGGATCAAATCTGGGCTGGAGCCAGCTGCCAATGGCAACTCACCGCCCTTGGCAGAGTATTGCCTGAGCGCTTCAGCGATTTCAAACCAGAGCGCAGCATCCTTGTTTTGCGGTTCAGAGAGCTTGCGAATTCGAACCCCGATTGCCTCCAAGTAAATTGGCAATCTTCGCAATCTAGCTAGCGAGGTTGCGGCAATCAGGTTCTTTGGTACTAGCTGCGAGATGTGGGATTTCTCCTCGTTCAGCACCGAAAGATATTCAAAATTCTTCACCGCAGAGATTTCTTTTTGGGCATTGGCCGCGGCCTGAGAAATCTTGACCATAGTCGGCATCACATCAAATGAGCGCTCGATGAGATTTGCTTCCACGAAAGCCCTCACGCTCTCAAACTCAGAGCGTTTCAGAACTAGGCCTGAACTCTCGATTGAGCGAATCTCGGCTTCAGCCATTGCACCCAACAAATCTGCAAGATAATCCTTCACGCTCTGATAGCCAAGACTTGAAAGGGCCAGCTTCTCATCAGGCTTTAGGTGGTCCTTCACATATTCGGCGGGGTTCTTAATCGATGCTCGAACCAGGGAAATGACTCCATAGATGTGGTGTTTGATTCGCTCTGACTCGGTTGCGAAGAGTTTGATCTCAACGCCCTTCGGGCCCGAAAGCAGGGTTGGGAAGGCTCGTAGGTTAGAGCCGGCGTGCTGGGACTCAATCGAACTTGGTAGCTCGTCAAAGTCCCAGGTCTCAAGCTTTCTTTCGAGTTGATTGGCACCTTGAACCAAGGTGGCGACCTCTCCTCTAGCTCGATCCTGGAACTTGGTTTTCAGCTCAAATAGATCGGTACTCAGTCCGAGTTCTTTACCTTTGGCATCAACGACGCGATAGGTCATCCGCAGCGCTGTAGGAAGCTTCGAAGTGTCAAAGTCCGAGGCTTGAATCGGAACATTGCTTAGTTCGCGAAGCACCTTTGCAATCAACTCCAGCAGTTGGCCGTTGGGGACCTCAGGAAGCACTTCCAACACTTTCCTGGCCCAGTCGTTTGCCGGCACCACAAACTTGCGAAGCTGCTTGGGTAGTGAGCGAATCAGCTCTGTAACCAGGTCCTGTCTCATGCCGGGCACTAACCACTCAAATGGATCAGAGCTCAATCTGGCTAATACCGCGAGTGGGACATCAACCGTCACACCATCGTCAATAGCTCCAGGGTCGAACTTGTAATTCAATTCAAAGCTTTGGCCCTCATAGGGGAAACTCTTTGGTAGATCGAACTCACTCGGTTCTTCCACCTGCTTCTCATAGAGCTTTTCAACGCTGAGATCTAGCAGGTCCGGAGTTTGCTCTCTAACCTTGCGCCACCAACCCTCAAAGCTTCGGGTTGAAAAAACATCCAGTGGAATCCGGTTGTTGAAAAAACGAAATAGCTCATTTTCGGAGGGGACAAGCTCGGGTTTTCTAGAGCGCTCTGCTCTTTGCTCTAGCTCTGCCAAAAAGTCTTGATTCCGTTTTTCAAACTTCTGCGGTGAATCCCACTCTCCATAAACCAGAGCATGTCGAATGAAGAGTTCTCGGGAGACTAAAGGATCGATTCGCGAATACTGCAGCTTGCGGTTTTCGACGATCGCAATTCCAAAGAGCATAACTCTTTCATTTGCTACCACCGCTCCCTGCTTTTTCTCCCAGTGCGGCTCAGAGAAACTTCGCTTGCATAATTCGCCCGCCAGCTCCTCTGCCCACTCCGGTTTGATCTCGGCATTCATGCGAGCAAACAACCGACTGGTCTCGACCAGTTCGGCAGAGATTATGGCTTGCGGTGGTTTTTTTGCGAGCGCCGACCCGGGGAAGATATAGAACTTCTTGCCGCCTGATCCCGCATACTCGGCTGGTCCCCTATTGGGTTTTGATTTGCCGTTTTGCCAGATCGGTTTCTGTTCCTGCCTAATGCCAATCTGGGATAGTAGGCCAGCAAGCAAACACTGGTGGATGCCATCTGGGTCTTTTCTTCTGCCGCGAATTTCCATACCAAGTGGCTTAGCCAGTGACTGCAGCTGGCGCATCAGATCTTGCCACTCTCTTACCCTCAGATAGTTCAAATACTCCGACTTGCAGAGCCTTCTGAATGCCGAAGATGAGAGCTTCTTTTGCTGATCTTCTAGGTAGTTGTAGAGATTGAGCAGAGTGAGAAAGTCTGAGGTGGGATCGAGGAATCTCGCGTGTTGAGTATCAGCCTGCACCCGCTTCTCAGCGGGCCGCTCTCTGGGGTCCTGAATTGTTAACCCGGAGACAATAACCATGACCTCACGGACCAGGTTCTTGTTTTGCGCCTCGAGCAGCATTCGGGCAAACCTTGGTTCAATCGGTAAACGAGCGAGCTTTTGCCCAATCTGGGTTAGCACTACCTCTTTGGGGTTAGCTATGGCACCGAGCTCAACCAGTAGGCCAAGTCCATCGCGCACTCCCCTGGAATCAGGTGGCTGCAAGAAGGGGAAATCAGTAATGTCCGTGATGCCGAGGGCAGCAGCTTGCAGGATTACTGCAGCCAAGTTCGTTCTGAGAATTTCTGGATCAGTGAATTCGCTTCTGGAGTTGTAGTCCTCCTCGGAATACAACCTGATCACCACACCAGGTGATGTTCTTCCAGCTCTACCCGCTCTTTGGTTAGCACTCGCCTGTGAGATCGCCTCGATTGGCAAGCGCTGAACCTTTGCCCTGGGGCTGTAGCGCGAGATTCGAGCGGTCCCGGCATCGATTACATATTTGATGTTCGGGATGGTTAGCGAGGTTTCAGCAACGTTGGTGGCCAGAATGATTCTTCTTCTCACACCGGCCTTGGAGCTTGGTTCAAAAACTCGGTGCTGCTCCTGGGCCGAGAGTCTTCCATAGAGCGGCAAAACCTCGGTCTTATCGGATATTGCTCCCGAGACGATTCGGCCCTGAATCGCATCCATCGCATCCTTGATCTCAGACTCGCCAGAGAGGAAAACTAGGGTGTCGCCCTCGGGCTCTTTGGCTAACTCATCCAGTGCGGAGATCAAACCATCAAGGTAGTCACTTGCAGAGCTAGAGGCATCAACATCTTCCTCTGACTGTTCCCTGGCGACCGGGCGATAGCGGATCTCAATCGGAAATGTTCTGCCGGACACCTCAATAATCGGAGCATCAAAGAAATGTTTAGAAAAACTCTCCGGATCAATGGTTGCCGAGGTAATGATGAGCTTCAGATCTGGTCGTTTTGGAAGCAGCTTCTTCAGATAGCCCAACAGAAAATCGATATTGAGGCTTCGCTCGTGAGCCTCATCGATGATCACGGTGTCATATCGCCTGAGCAGCGGATCCTGCTGAATGGCATTGAGCAAGATGCCATCGGTCATCACCTTGACCTGAGTCTTGTCGGAGGCCTTGTCGGTGAATCTCACCTGGTATCCGACTAGGTCGCCAAGGTTTACCCCGAGCTCCTCAGCGATGCGCTCTGCAACCGAACGCGCAGCGATGCGACGAGGTTGGGTATGAGCAATCCTCTTTCGTCCCAGCTCAAGACACATCTTTGGTAGCTGGGTGGTCTTTCCAGAACCAGTTGCCCCGGCAATCACCACAACCTGATTGTTGGTAATTGCATCGAGAATGTCTTGCCGACGAAGCGATACCGGAAGATCTTCCGGGTATGCAATCTTTAGCTCAGACATAGCTCTCTATGCTACGGCTGGCAATTTAGCTGCGAAGCGCTTTTGCAAGCTCCCTGGTCGAGTCAACCAACTTGTCCATGTCCTTGCGAGTGTGGGCAAAGGAGACCAGCCACTGCTCATCAAGTCCCGGAGGGGTGATGATGCCCCGGTTGATGCCCCAAAGCCAACCAAGCTCGGCTGCTTCGAAGTCGGTGTTCTTGAAATCGCGGTAGTTGCGCACAGCCGTAGGCGACCAGATCATCGCACCCTTGACACCAAAACCAACGGTGTGTGCCGGGAGTTCATACTCGGCGATAATCTCATCCAGCTTTTGCAGGGTGTATCGATTGACCCCTTCTGCGCGATCCAGTGCTTCTTCGGTCGCGATTTCATCTACCGCATCCAAAGCTGCCATCACCAGCGGATTGCCGTTATAGGTTCCGTAGTGCGCCATGCGACCATCGACAACCGCATCCATGTACTTCTGCTTGCCGCCGAAAGCTGCAACTGGCAAACCGCCACCGATGCTCTTGGCGAGCGCAATAAGATCTGGCTCAACTCCGATCTTCTTTGCTGCGCCAGCGACACCCGCAGTGAGACCGGTCTTGACCTCGTCGAAAATCAGGGCAACGTTGTAACGATCGCAGAGATCACGAACAGCCTTTAGGTACCCCTCGTCGGGCAGGATGATTGAAAGGTTCTCAATCACAGGCTCCATCACCAAGGCAGCAATGGTTGATGCGCTCTCCTGAAGCTTTCGCTCCAGCGCCTGAAGATCGTTGTAGGGAACGACGTGAATTTCCCCAGCTTCGACTTCAGATGGGATGTAGGGAACTGGGTTATCGGCAGGACCAATTCGGTCTAGCGGCGGCTTGACCGAGACCTGAAGTGGGTCATAACCACCGTGGTAGCCACCCTCGATCTTGATGACGCCCTTCTTGCCGGTTACTGCCCTTGCGACTCGAATCACATACATGGTCGACTCGGTGCCGGAGTTGGTGAAGCGAACCATGTCTAGACCAAAGCGGCGCTTCATCTTCTCGGCGCCCACGGTTGCAGTGGGCGAAGGGGTAACAAACAGGGTTCCAGTTTTGCGAAGTGCACGCTTCACATGACGAACCACATTTGGGTTGAGGTGTCCAACCAGCATCGCGCCGAAACCCATAGACAGGTCAAGCAGCTGACGACCGTCGACATCGGTTACGTAAGCGCCGCGCGCCTTGGCAACCGAAATTGGATATGGGTCCCAGTGCTGGAAGCTTGAGGTAACGCCAAGCGGCAGGGATTTTGATGAGGTTTGGTTGTGGTCCCCAGAGCCTTTTGTGGTGGCCTTGAAGCGCTCCCACTCTTTGGCAAGTAGCTCAGCTACTTTCTCTCTGTTCAGGGGAGCGTGCCCTGCAGGCACATTTCTCCAACCGGTAGGTTCGTGTTTTGGGATCGTCTCTTGAGACACGGAATCACTCCTTCGTGGATTCCCATTGTCACCCATAATTCGCATTTAGTCGAATTAGAAACTGTTTTGGCTTAAAAAGAAAACCGCATTTTTCAAAAAGCTACGGATTTCGTTGTTTGCCCCATGCCTTTCGCTGGGTTCCGAAGGCTCTGTTACTTGCCCCACTCAGAGGGAGGGCCCAAGAAAAGTAGGAAGCTGAAGAGTGATATCACAAAAGCTACTAGCACTAAGAGCAGCAAAACTGGGCGAGTGATGAACCACCGAAAGAGCGAATCAAACCAGTTGTCATCTCTTGGGTCTGAAGATTTGGTCTTGCGCCAAGGACCTTCTAGCAAGCCCTTACGCTCGACAAAACGATCGAATGGCACGGTCGCAAATGGCACTATCGCAAGTGCCACACCCAAGACCAGTCGTCCAATCGACCAGCGCTGGTTGACGCCCACCAAAACTGCGGTCACTCCATAGCCCAGGAAGGTGAAACCGTGAGAGGCGCCCACCACAAAAAACACTTCCGAACCAAGACCCACTGTTGAGCGAATAACCAGAGCCGAGAGCAGCAGCGCCCAGGTCACAACCTCTGCAACTGCGAAAAGACGAAACAGGGACTTGGGTGTGAAGTTCATGCATGCAAGCCTAACCGCTACGCTTTGATGGTCCCCAAACCCCGGAGTCCTGATTGATTGCTGTTTCTGATTTAGAGATCAGGATCGGAGCCCGCACCCTGATGTCCGGGGTTAACTTCAGGGTTCAAAAGGGTGACAAGGTTGGTTTGGTCGGAAGAAACGGTGCGGGGAAAACCACCCTCACGAAAATTCTTGCCGGTGAAGGGCAACCAACCCAGGGCTCCCTCCAGGTAAGCGGAGCGATTGGCTATCTGCCGCAAGATCCAAAAACCGGAAATCTCGAAGAGCTCGCCAAAACCCGCATCTTGAATGCCCGAGGACTTGGCGACATTCTGCAGCGCATGCAAAAGGCGACTGAGGATATGGGCTCAACCGACCCCAAGATTCACGATGCCGCCATGAAGAAATATGCACGAGCTGAGCTTGAGTTCACTACCGCCGGTGGTTATGCGGCCGAGGCCGAGGCTGCCTCAATCGCTTCGAATCTAGGCATCAGTGAGCAGACCCTGAGTCAACCACTCAAGACTCTCTCCGGTGGTCAAAGACGAAGGGTTGAGCTCGCGAGGATCCTGTTTTCGGATGCGCAAACCATGCTGCTCGATGAACCAACCAACCACCTCGATGCTGATCGAGTGGTCTGGCTAAGGCAGTTTCTGAAGAACTACCAGGGAGGTTTGATTGTCATCTCTCACGATGTCGAACTGGTGGAGGAGACCGTAAATCGAGTTTTCTACTTGGATGCCAATCGCCAGGTAATCGATGTCTACAACATGGGCTGGAAGCAATACCTAAAGCAGCGCGAAGCCGATGAGGAGCGCCGGAAAAAGGAACGCACCAACGCCGAGCGCAAGGCAACCGCACTGCAGCTTCAGGCAGCCAAGTTTGGAGCGAAGGCAACCAAGGCTGCAGCTGCACAGCAGATGGTTCGAAGAGCCGAGAAGCTGCTGGGATCTTTGGAAGAAGTCAGAGCTCAGGATCGAGTTGCGAAGATCAAGTTTCCTGACCCCGCTCCATGTGGCAAGACTCCACTCATGGCATCCAACCTCAGCAAGAGCTATGGGTCGCTAGAGGTTTTCACGGCCGTTGACCTAGCGATTGACCGTGGCAGCAAGGTAGTTGTTATCGGTCTAAACGGCGCGGGAAAGACCACCCTGCTGAAGATTCTTGCTGGTGTGGATAAACCAGACACTGGACAGCTCGAACCCGGTCACGGGCTCAAGATCGGGTATTTCGCTCAGGAGCACGAAACCCTGGATCACGAAAAAACAGTGCTGCAAAACATGATGTATGCGGCACCGAATCTGAACGAAACCGATGCTCGGAAGGTGCTGGGTTCATTCCTTTTCACCGGTGACGATGTCGATAAACCTGCTGGCGTACTCTCGGGAGGAGAGAAGACCAGATTGGCTCTTGCGGCTCTGGTGGTTTCAAGTGCCAATGTGCTGCTACTTGATGAACCAACCAACAACCTGGATCCAGCTTCGAGAGAAGAGATTCTCAAGGCACTGGCATCATTCCAAGGCGCGGTGGTGCTGGTAAGTCACGATGTTGGAGCCGTAGAAGCTCTCAATCCCGAGCGAGTTCTGATTCTGCCTGACGGTGTTGAGGATCTCTGGAACCAGTCCTACGCGGATCTAATCGCGTTGAGCTAGCGCTTGTGCTGTAGCGAACTTCCTTCAACGTCAACATCCGGCAGGATTCGATCGAGCCACTTTGGAATCCACCAAGCACTCTTGCCAAGTAGCGACATGATGGCTGGGACCAATATCAGTCGAACCAAGAAGGCATCAATCAAGACACCAATAGCAAGTCCGAAGCCAATTGGTCGAACCAGCGTGAGGTGATTGAAGGCGAACCCACCAAAGACGGTGACCATGATCAGCGCAGCTGCAATCACAACTGCTCTTGATAGATGGATTCCGTAGTTAATGGCGTCCTTTGGTGACTTGCCGTGGACATAGGCCTCTCGAATTCCAGATGCCAAGAACAGCTGGTAATCCATAGCCAAACCAAACAGGATTCCAATCAGAATCGTTGGTAGGAAGTTCAAAATCGGACCTGGATCGTGAACATCAAAGAGGAAGCCCAACCAACCCCACTGATAAACCGCAACCACAGCACCGAAGGTCGCAAACACCGTGAGCAAGAACCCTGCGGTTGCAAGCAACGGAACCAGAATCGATCTGAATACCAGGATCAGCAGAATCAGCGATAGCGCTAGCACGGTGCCCAGATAGAGCGGCAACGCTCCCGCTAACTTCTCTGAGATATCGATATTCGTGGCCGTCATACCAGTCACGCCCAGCAGACCGCCAAACTCAGAATCGATGGAACCAGCTAGGTCGCGAACATCGTGAACCAAGTTCTCGGTGGCCTCGGTGGCTGGACCCTGCTCGGGGATGATCTGGAATAGAAGTGTCTTGTTGTCATCCGAAATGGCAGCAGGCAAAACCGCAGAGACGTTTTCAAGGGCAAACATCTTCTCCGCAATATCGGCCTGCAAGCCAAGCTTTTCGTCTTCAGAGATTGCCTCGGGCATAGTCACCACTGTGGTGATGGAACCATTGGCACCAGGGCCAAAGCTCTCACTGACCAACTGGAAAGACTTGTAGGTGGTTGAATCCAGTGGCTCGGAGGAACCATCTGGCAAACCAAGCCGCATCTGTCCCGCAGGTAGCGAAGCGATCACCAAAAGAGCACCAACCGCGATGGTGGCAAGCCAAGGATGCTTGGTTGCGAATACCGGAACCAAGGCATTCTTCGGCTGCTCGGCATCGTGCCGGGACTGCTCGGAGCCCAAGGCTGCTCGCTCTTTTTTGTTCAAGACCCTCATGCCTACCAACGAGATAAGCGCTGGGGTAAAGGTGATGGCAATGGCCACGGCAAGTGCAATCGCCACTGCACCCATGGTTCCCATTAGTCCGAGGAAGCCGATTCCGGTTAGGTTCAAGGCCGCAAGTGCGATGATGACAGTCAGCCCCGCAAACAGCACAGCGTTTCCGCTGGTGCCGGTAGCCAGAGCAATCGACTCCTTTACCTCCATGCCGGTCTTCAGCTGCTTGCGGTGGCGGTTTAGTAGGAACAAGCTGTAGTCAATTCCAACTGCCAATCCCAACATCACACCAAGAATTGGAGTGGTGGAGGTCATCTCAATGACGCCTGAGAGGGCCATGGTGATGCTGGCAGAAATACCCACACCAAGAACCGCTGACAGCACTGGAAGACCAGCTGCGATCATCGAACCGAGCACCGAGCATTACAAAAAGCACAATTGCCGCGATCACCAAACCGACAATTTCACCAATACCCAAAAGCTCGCCGAAGTCAGTGGTTAGCGCCTGAGAAAACTCAACCTGCATGGTTTCGGAGCGCAGCTCCTTCATGGCTGCAACTACAGCGTCGGTGGTTGCAGGTTCAAGCTGGTTTACCGGCAGATCAAACTGAATGGTTGCGATTGCGGTCAAGCCATTTTCTGAGATGGTGCCGAAGTTCTCGGTTACGGCCAAAAGCCTCTTGGCAACAGCTAGATCTGCTTCGCCCTTTTCTATCTCCTTGTAGCCATCGGCAATTTTCTGCTCGGCATCGATCAGCTCTTGCTCACCCGAGGTTATCTCGGAACGGGCCGCTGCAATCTCTCGCTTCCCGGCATCTAGCTCAGCCTGGGCCGCAGCAATCTGCTTCTCGCCTTGTGCGATTTGCGCCAGGCCGCCAAGCAGCGCCTTCTGATTTGCAATCAGCGGAGCGAGCTGCTCCTGTGGAGCTCCGGCCTGAGTGAGCTGAGCAATTCCGGCTTCAACCTGTGCAAGCTTGCCCTCAAGGTCTTTGCGCTGGGTTTCAAGTTCAGCCTTGTTTTTGTTGATCTCTTCCTGGCCAGACTCAATTTTCGCTAGACCAGACTCAATCTCATCCTTGCCGTCGAGTAGCTTTGCTCTTCCAGATGCCAACTCTTTCTCGCCATCAACGAGTTCGAGTCTGGCATCGGCAAGCTTCTTCTCACCATCGATTACCTCTTGGCGCTGATCTGCTATCTCCTCGGCGGTGGCAAAAGGATCAATCACCGCGGCAACACCGTCGATATCCTCGAGCTTCGCTAGCTCCTGAGAAATGACCGACTTCTCTTGGTCGGTAAAGCCAGCTTCAGGCTTGTGGAAAACGACCTGGCCCTGACCACGCGATGCCTCTGGGAAACTTTCCTGAAGTCGGTCAATCACCAGCTGCGACTCAATCCCCTCGATAGACATCGAGGAAGAGAGCTTGCCGGAGAAGTTAGCCATCAAGCCAACCGCAGTTCCCAGCAGGATCAGCCAGGCGGTGATTACCAGCCAGGCTTTACGCGCAGAAAAAAGGCCGAGTTTGTAGAGCAGTCTTGCCAAGGTTTAGTCCAATTACTTTTCAGTGGTCGAGGGGTGTCCCCGATTACTCAACATTCTCTGACGGCAATTTGAGTCCCAGCTGAGAACTAAATCTTTGATTCCAACCAATCAAATAGTTCGCGCTCCACCAGCGCTTTGTCCAAATCGTTCAGTAGCTCGTGGTAGCCGCCCTCGTAAATGCGCAGTTTCTTATCTGAGGCAGGAAGCTTCTCGAAGAGCATGATCGAGTTTTTGTGATTGGTGGATAGGTCTTTATCTCCATGAATCAAAAGGGTTGGAACACTCCACTGGTCTACCTTTTGCCAAACAAAATCGGATATCTCCAGCACAGTCTTGGCAACCAAGTTCCTTGCCTTGCCGTGATACATCTTGTCATCGGCAGCAATCAGCTTTAGCAGTTCTAGATCTCTGGTGAGGCACTCCTCACCAGGTCTTGGTAGCGGCATATCACCCTCTGGGTTGATTGCGGTAACCAACTTGGAGAGCATTCGCTCCCAGCGCTTTGATGGCTCCTGCATCGCACTCGAGGAAAGTACAACAGCATCAATGCCACTCGGGTTTGAAACCACAGAGGCGGCAGTCACCAGACCGCCGAGTGAGTGACCAAAGAGCACCAGTGGCAACGAGCTTTCAATTGCGGTGCGTGCACTCAAGTGAAGCATCAAGGCTTCATTGAGATCGACTAAACCGCGAACTCCGGCACTCTCGCCGTGGCCTGGAAGATCAATCGCGTAAACATTGAAGCCGCGAGCAACCAGCTTCGGAATCAGCTGGTTGTATTGCCAGACGTATCGCTCGGAATACTCACCAAGTCCGTGCTGTAGCAGAAGATTTGCTCTGGGATTGGGGCCATCCCACAAAAAGCCAGCTGCTGCGGTGCCGGTGTCCCAAGATTTTGCTTTCGCTAGTGCCATGCACAAAGCCTATGACTTCAGTGCCAGCTCGGCTGTTTGCAGCGCGATTTCCAACTCCTCGTTGGTTGGGATCACCAATACCTTGACCTGAGATCCAGCTGGTGAGATTTCCCGGTCAGACTTTGACGCCGCCTGATTCTTCTCGGTATCTATTGAGATACCCAGATGCTCTAGCCCCTTAGTGATTTGAGCTCTCATCGAGGCCGAGTTCTCCCCCACGCCTGCGGTGAAGACGATGGCATCGATCTCACCCAGCTGAGCTAAATACGCACCGATGTAGTGCTTCACTCTGAGGGCATAGACCTCGAGTGCTTCGATCGCTACTTGGTCACCAGCTTGGGCTCTGCGCTGAACATCCCTGAGATCAGAATCTCCGGTCATTCCTTTGAGGCCGGCATTCTTATTCAGGCTTTCATCAATCTGCGAAAGCGAAAGCCCCGCATTTGCCAAATACATCACAATCGCTGGGTCGATATCTCCCGACCGAGTGCCCATTACCAAACCTTGAAGCGGTGTCAGTCCCATCGAGGTATTAACCGACTTGCCCTCTTTGATCGCGCATGCCGAACCACCATTACCCAGGTGTAGGACGATTCCAGTGAAGGTTGGCTTGCCTAGAAACTTGGCGGCTTGTTTTGAAACATAAGAGTGCGAACTGCCGTGAAAGCCATAACGGCGAATCGAGTACTTCCTTTCGAGCTCTCGATCAATTGCATATCTAAAGGAGGAAGCAGCCATGCTCTGGTGAAAGGCGGTATCGAAAATGGCCACCTGCCTTAAACCAGGAAATGCCTTCATTGCGCCATAGATACCGGCCAAGTTGCCCGGGTTGTGAAGTGGAGCTAACGTGGAGAGCGCTTCGATCTCGGCTAAAACTTGATCATCAACCAAGACTGGTGCAGAGAAATTTGATCCACCGTGAACCACTCGATGACCAACCGCAAGTGGCGAGATGTTACTTGCCCTAAGCTCTGCAACCATCTGCTCAAACGCCAAACTGTGGTCGGTCACTCGTTCGATTAGACCCGAGAGCAAAGACTCGCGGCTTGCAACGTCTATCACCTGATACTTCAGCGAACTAGAACCGCAGTTCACCACCAAAACAGGCTTCACTTGGCATCGCCTGCTTGGATCGCGGTAATCGCAATTGTGTTCACGATGTCTTTCACAAGTGCTCCGCGCGATAGGTCATTCACCGGCTTTTTCAAGCCCTGCAAAATTGGTCCGATTGCCAAAGCACCTGAGGTTCGCTGCACCGCTTTATAGGTGTTGTTACCGGTATTGAGGTCGGGGAAGACAAAAACTGTTGCGCGACCTGCAACCGTGGAGCCCGGCAGCTTTGCCTTAGCTACCGAGGCATCAACTGCCGCGTCAAATTGAATCGGCCCCTCGACCGAGAGCTGCGGGGAGCGCTGTCTGACCAAATTGGTGGCGTTTCGAACTCGATCAACTTCCGCTCCCGAACCACTTTCACCGGTTGAGTAGGAGAGCATCGCGACATGCGCTTCGATGTTGAACGCGGTTGCGGTCTGAGCGGAGGAGATCGCGATATCAGCTAGCTGCTCCTCGGTTGGTTCTGGAATTACAGCACAGTCGCCGTAAACCACGACGCGATCTCGCAATGCCATGAGGAAGACGCTGGAGACCACCGATACCCCGGGCTTGGTTTTGATGATCTGAAAGGCCGGAGTAATGGTGTGTGCTGTGGTGTGACAAGCTCCGGAAACCATGCCATCGGCAATCCCCAGCTGCACCAGCATGGTGCCGAAATAGCTACCGTCAAGCATGATTTCGCGAGCCTTCTCGAGAGTCATACCCTTGTGCGCCCTGAGTCTTTGATACTCCGCTACACAACTCTCAAAGTGCTTGGAGTTCGAAATCTCAATCAACTCGGCCTGCGAGATATCAAGCTTGAGTTCCTGACACCTGGCTCTAATTGTTTCTGGGTCCCCCAGCACGATTAGCTTGGCGATTCCCTTTTGCAAGACCTCAGAAGCGGCGCTCAGAATTCGATCGTCATTACCCTCGGGCAACACAATAGTTTTTGGGTTTGCCCTGGCTCGCTCGGCGAGTGAATACTCGAACATTAGTGGTGTTATAGCTGCCGAATTCATCGAAGCGATGCGCTGGGTCAGGGCTCCGGATGGAACACTCTGCTCAAAGAGTTTTTTCGCCCTGGCAATCTTGCCCGGGTCACTCTTTGAGAGCATGCCCCTGGTTCTTATGACCTTCATGGTCGTATCAAAACTGCCTCCGGGGCAGGCGAGAACTGGAACCGTTGGCTTTAGTCCCTCGATGAGCCTTGAGATGGTTTCGGGTAATTCAAAACCACCGTTGATGACGATTCCCGCAAGCTTTGGAAAGGTTTCGGAGCTATCGGCCATTACAAGCGGCAAAAGCACATCGGTGCGATCGGATGGTGCAACCACGACAGCATTCTCTTTGAGTCTTGCCAGCACATTGACTTCACTCATCGCAGCCACCACAACGTCCATGGCCTCATCTTGCAATCTCGCCGAATCGCCAAAAACCAGCTCGCCAGCGACAGCCTCAAGGACCTGGGTCATGCGCGGCGCAACCAAGAATGGATCTTCTGGGACAACCCAAATCGGAACATCCTCGGAAAGCTTTGCCTTCACGCTATTTGTGATCGCCCCGGTGTCACTCCCAGCCCGATTGACGACGATGGCCAACAGCGTCGTGTCTGCTTCTGCTAGCTCTTGAAGCGCAAGCTCGGCTACCTGGCCGATTTCATCAGCTGCGCGCTCAGGTGCCTGACCCAGATTTTCTTCGCCAGCAATTGACTTTCTTCCCGACAGTACAAGCAGCATTGGAGCTGCCAGATTGGTGGCAACGCGTGAATTGAAGGAGAGCTCCGCCGGAGATGCAACATCGGTGTAATCAGAACCAAGAACTAAAACTGCATCCAGCTTTGACTCGATTTCTTTGAAGCGCTCGATGATTTTGGCTAGTGCTTTTTCTTGAGACTCATGCACATCTCTATATGTGACACCAACGCAATCCTCTAGCTGCAGGCCACTTTCGGATAGCTCGTGCAGCATCTCCAAAACCTGATCGCTGGTGTCGGCTTTTGGAGATACTGCTCGGAAGACTCCGACCCTTTTGTAGCTTTTCTTGAGGTTGTCTAAAACACCAAGCGCGATGGCTGATTTTATGGTGTGGCCCTCTACTGATGCGATGTATACATTTCGGGCCATAGCTCAAGGCTAACGCACCGAAAAACAGTTGTGCTGGTGAGGAAGAATAACCATTCCAAGTTACGCTTGATGCAGTTGCTCTAAAGAGCTGTCTTGCGCACAAGGAGGTTCGCATGCGAACTGTCGAAACTACCCCTGGGGCATTGGAGATCACTCAGACCCAGGCCTGGGAAACTATCAAATCATCGGCCCTGACTCTTCGGGGACATCAGATTCACGATGGCAGCATTCCAGAGAAATCCGTTCACAAGCTCTGTGCGATTGCGGTAGCAGGACTGGCAGGCTCCATCCGCGAAATCGCCCCGATGCTGCCTCATGACCAGGAATACCTGCTGGCCTGCGCCGATGATTTTGAGGCCTGGTCTAACTCCGGTTTTAGGGTTCCTGATTTCTATGATTCACTGAGCAAATTCCAGCCTCAGCTCTCCCGAGCCGATGGTGTTCCGCATCTGGTGGTATTCCCGATGTATACCCAAAACGGTTCCACCGATCGCTTGGTTGAGGCTGTGGTCTTTGAGGTTATCTGGCCTGATTTTGTTGCCGAACTAGAACAGAGCTTCACGAACCCAGCCTTCCTGCCAGTTCGGTTTTTGGATTTCACCCCCGGTTACCTAACCAACTCAGCAGTCATTTTCCCGGAGTCGGTTGCCGTAACGGCAAGAGTGCCTCAGGGTGCTCCAGAGGGAACTGCAGCCGCACTGCCGGCTTTCAATTGGGGCGGTATTTTTGCCGATCGTGAAGCTGCTCGCTTTAGGAAAGTGGTCGCCGCGGCCAGCGAGATCACCAAGCTCGATTTGCCTGAGGGTGCGCTTCGTTTGCTGAATGATCAAAAACTTGCAGAACACACCTTTGTGATGTGGGACCTGATTCACGACAGAACCCACATGCGTGGGGATCTGCCCTTCGACCCATTCATGATCAAGCAGCGCATGCCTTTTTTCCTCTACGGCCTAGAGGAGCTGCGCTGCGACCTAACAGCTTTCCGCGAATCAGTGCGACTGACCAGAACCGAGGGCATCTCGAAAGAGACCAAGGACTATGCGCAGCTGGTGCAGTATGCGATCTTGTTTGATCGAATCTTCCGCTTCCCGCTAACTGGAACTCGAAAGAAGAACTACGACTCGGTTGCTGGGCAGCTGTTATTTGCCTACCTGCACCAACGAGGGGTCTTGCACTGGACCGACACCCAGTTGGCAATCGACTGGGCAGAGCTGCCGGATATGGTGGTCGAGCTTTCGGATGAGATCAACAGGCTCTACTTTGAGTCAATCGATCGTCCCAAGATTGTGCACTGTGCACTGGTTGAAGGCCTATGAGCTGGTTTCTCGCTGGCTTGCCCCGCATCCGGCCTCAGCTTGGAGCGTGAAAGACATTCCGCTGAGCGGAACTACCTCCGAACTCACCGACAAGGTTTTGGAGGATGAGTTTCCGCTATCGATGTTCTATGAAGCCCTAATCAAGAAGATGACCCCGGTGATTCAGTCCACCATCGGCATTACCGGCCGGGACTAAGAGCGAAGCTAGAAAGGCCCAATGAAACTTCACGATGAAAACTGGCGCGGGTTTGCCAGTGACAACTACTCCGGAGTCCACCCCGAGGTTTTGCAAGCGCTGGCCGAGGTAAATAACGGACATCAAACCGCTTACGGCGACGATGTCTACACCGCAAAGCTGAAAGAGGTAATCAAGCGAGAGTTTGGTGAGCAAGCCGAAGTCTTTCCGGTTTTCAATGGCACCGGTGCCAATGTCGTCGGGCTAACCTCAATGATGCCGCGCTGGGGAGCGGTGGTGTGCTCAAATCTCGCCCACATCCACACCGATGAGGGTGGGGCGCCGGAGCGAGTCAGCGGCCTGAAGCTCTTTACGGTTGAGCACCAAAACGGCAAACTCACCCCGGAGTCGATTGCTAGCCAGATCTATGGAATTGGCGATGAGCACAGGGCTCAACCGATGGTGGTTTCGATCACTCAGACCACCGAGGTTGGAACCGTCTACAGCCCGCAAGAGATCAAAGCCATCGCGGACTACGTTCACTCCCAAGGGCTTCTTCTGCACCTAGACGGCGCGAGACTCTGGAATGCTGCCGCTGCGTTGAAGGTGCCATTTAGAGAATTCACCACCGCTGCTGGCGTGGATGTTCTTAGTCTTGGTGGCACCAAGAATGGCTTGATGGGTGCTGAGGCAATTGTGGTTCTAAACCCGAAGGCGAGCGATGGGCTTATCTATCTGCGCAAGCTCTCGATGCAGCTAGCATCCAAGATGCGATTTGTTTCTGCCCAGCTACTGACGCTGTTTGAAAACGATCTTGGAATTCGCTCGGCAACCCATGCCAACCAAATGGCTGCGAGACTTCGGGAAAAGTTGGAGGCCAAGCTCGCATCCGGCGAAATCAAGGGACTGCGATTTACCAACCCAACCATGGCTAATGCTGTTTTTGCCAGCATTGACAATACGGTCGCTGATCGCATCCGCTCTCAGGTCAAGTTCTATGACTGGGAGCGCTCGATTGGTGAGGTGAGGTGGATGTGTGCCTTTGACACCACCGAAGCGGATGTCGATAACTTCGTCGAGATCATCACTCGCGAACTAAATCGCTAATTGTTTGTGAGCGCCGAGCCACAGCGATAGAAGCCGTAAACCAAACGATCCATCGCTGCGCGGTTCTCATAGGACACCGAGCTGCCAAGGTTGTAAACCGTGAAGATCAGCTCGCTGCCGTCTTGAGCTTTGATTTTCCCTGCCAGCGAGTAGCCAGTTCTGATCCAGCCGGTCTTAGCCTCGATGTTGAATAGCGCCGGTCGCTGTTCTCCGGAGTTGAACCGATAACGAAGCGACCCCGGCTTACCAGAAACCGGCATGCCCGCAATGACTGCGGAATGAGAAGCTGGATTGCCATAAACCTGAGCCAAGACATCGTTGACCAACTTGGCTGGCACCTTATTCAACCTGGATAGACCGGAGCCATCGATAATCTCCATGCCCTTGGTGTCAAGACCGCGCGCCTTTAGGGCTTTGGCGTAGGCGCGAGTGAGCGAGTTGGCAGAGCCGTCAAAGCCAAGGGCCAAAGACGATAGCCGTCCAAGGCTCTCAGCCAATGCATTGTCAGAGACAATCAGGGTGTTCTGGATCCAGCGAGATATCGGTTGAGACTTGACCGAGGCAACCACCTCTGAGCTGCTAAGCACCTTCCCTCTTACCGCCTTGGCATTCTGTGCCAATCCATACTTGCGAAGCGATTGCAGGAACAGAACTCCGGCTTGATTGATTGGCTGAGCGGTGCGCTGACCGATAAACAGGTTGGGGTTTCTAGAGCTTGTAAGTCTCGCCGCATCAATCTGGAGTGCAGAGACCGGAGCCATATATCCCTGGCTCAAACCGCGCTTATCCCAGGTTGGGTGCCAGTCTTCTTTCTCGCCAAAAAGCGTGCTGTCTAAAACCACCTCAGAAATTGTGACCTTGTTGCGCTTCGCCCAGGAAGCGATTTGCCTTGAGAGTGAATCAAGCTTGGGGCCGCCTGAGTAGTAGGAGGTGATGTTTCCTGGCATTCGAGACAGAGTCACATCTCCGGCACCAACCAAATAGATTCGGCCAGAAACCGAATCTGCGTAAACCTTGGTTTCAACCTGGTAATCAGGACCCAGCGCATCCATAGCAACCACCGAGGTGATCACCTTCATCACCGAGGCGGTTCGAGCCGGGGTATTGGCATTTCTCGAAAACAAAACCTGGGAGGTGCTGGCACTTCGAACCTCGGCGTGAAGAGTCTTGATACCTCGAGCCTTAGTCAGCGAATCAACCGAACATGGCTGGGCCGAAGTGGGTTGGGCGGTTGCAGAGAGCGGCGAAAGTAATGAAAACACCATCGCAATTGCAGCTGCGAACCCAATACCCGTTTTTTTCAACACGAACCTCCGAGCCTGAAGGCTAACAATCGGGGTTGAAGAACTGAGATTGCCACTACCTTTTTCACAGAATTCGCAGGTTTTGCGATAGCCTGTAAGTCAAATTCCGCCCGATGCAGCGCGAGCCAATTCCATTTATTTTTCAAGGAAATTTCTCATGAGTGAAAAAGCAAACATTGGTGTTGTTGGTCTCGCCGTTATGGGCTCGAACTTAGCTCGCAACCTCGCTTCCAGAGTGGGTAACCGCGTGGCTGTCTACAACCGCTCGGTGGAGCGCACCAACCTATTGGTTTCCGAGCACCCAGAAGCAAACTTCATTGCCGCTGAGACCATAGACGAATTCGTAGCTTCGCTCGCGAAGCCAAGAACCGCCATCATCATGGTTCAGGCTGGAGCCGGAACCGATGCAGTTATCAACCAGCTTGCCGAGCGCTTCGAGCCTGGCGACATCATCGTGGATGGCGGAAATGCACTATTCACCGACACAATCCGTCGTGAGAAGGAAGTCTCCGCCAAGGGAATCAACTTCGTGGGTGCAGGAATCTCCGGTGGTGAGGAGGGCGCACTCAAGGGCCCTTCGATCATGCCCGGTGGTAGTGCTGAGGCCTATAAGACCCTCGGTCCAATCCTTGCCTCCATTGCCGCAGTAGCCGAGGGTGAGCCCTGCGTGACTCACGTTGGAACTGATGGTGCCGGTCACTTCGTAAAAATGATTCACAACGGCATCGAATATGCCGACATGCAGCTGATCGCCGAGGCCTATGACATTCTTCGTCAAGCCGGTGGCTACTCCCCGTCCGAGGTCGCAGAGATCTTTGGTGAGTGGAACAAGGGAGACCTGGAGTCATTCCTTATCGAAATCACCGCCGAGGTTCTGAAGCAGGTGGATGCCAAGACTGGCAAGCCATTCGTTGATGTTGTGCTTGACCAGGCCGGATCCAAGGGAACCGGGGTCTGGACTGTTCAGACCTCACTCAACCTCGGAGTCCCAGTATCTGGAATTGCTGAGGCGGTATTTGCCAGAAGCCTTTCATCACAGGCCTCCCAACGTGCCGCATCAACCAACCTGCCATCACATGCAACCAGGTGGGAGATTTCCGACAAGAAGGCCTTTGTTGAAGCAGTTCGCAAAGCACTCTATGCATCCAAGCTGGTTGCCTACGCTCAGGGTTTCGACGCAATTCGCGCCGGTGCGAAGGAATACAACTGGGAGATTGACCTCGGTGCGGTCTCCAAGATCTGGCGTGGTGGCTGCATCATCCGCGCTCAGTTCCTAAACCGCATCGCAGATGCCTATGCAACCAACCCAAAGCTTGAATCTTTGATCCTCGACCCCTACTTCACCAACGCGGTGGCCGATGCGGTTAGCGCTTGGCGTGAGGTAGTGGCGAAGGCCAGCTTGGCAGGTATTCCAGTTCCTGCCTTTGCATCCTCACTCAGCTACTACGACGGGCTGCGCGCTCCTAGGCTTCCGGCTGCTCTGGTTCAGGGTCAGCGCGACTTCTTTGGCGCTCACACCTATAAGCGAGTGGACCTACCAGGTGTGTTCCACACCCTGTGGTCGGCTGACCGCTCCGAGATCGAAACCACCCCCTCCTCACACTAGGGAGTAGTCTTTGCGGGTGCGCTCGCATTGGATTTGGTTGTTCATACCGATGGCCCTAATTTGGGGCTCTAGCTTCCTGTTTACCGAGCTATCGCTTGAGCTAACCACCTACTTTGGAGTGGCTTTTTGGCGCACCTTCCTGGGTGCGCTCGCCATGGTTGCACTCGGCCTATTCATGAGACTGCAATTTCCAACAGGCAAGCAGTGGCTACACCTTTGGGTAGCAGGTCTATTTATGAGTGCAATTCCATTTGCACTGTTTTCTTTTGCCCAACAATCCACAACCAGCATCCTGGCCGCCATCATCGGGGCTTCGATGCCTATGTTCACTCTGCTGGCGATCATGACGATCTACCGAACTGAGAGGGTAACCGTAGTCTCGACCATTGGTCTAATCATTGGCCTGGTTGGAGTGGCAATCACCCTGGGGGTTTGGCAAGGCTTTGGAGAAAACGATCCGCTGGCCATCTTGGCTCTGGTGCTGGCCGCCGCCTCATACGGTATTGGCACCCCATACATCAAGAAGCACATCACACCAATGGGTCTGCACGGAGTCACCTCAGCCGCCGGTCAGGTGGGCATGGCAGCCATTACCTTGCTGCCCTTCTACCTCTTAACCGGACCTCTCTTTGTTGCAGCACCAAGGTGGGAAACCGTCGGGGCCCTGCTCGCACTCGGAGTCTTAGGATCAGGTTTTGCCTATCGGCTCTATCACGGGGTTATCGCGAGCGCCGGCTCAACAACTGCATCCTTGGTTACCTTCTCTAACCCTGCAACCATCTGGGGGGTTTTATTACTCGGTGAGACCCTGCACTGGTATGAACCAATCGGTGCTGTAGTGGTAATCCTCGGAGCTTACCTAGCTCAGCGAAGGTAGCTGCATCGCTCGCCAGATCAACATCGGGGTAAATCCCAAACCAAAATACAGATCTAGCGCTCCAGAGTCATTACCGGTATCGGCACCAAGGGCCACTGAACTAAAGCCACGAGCTGCGTAATAACTGCCGGCATAGTTCAGAAGCGCTTTACCAATACCCAACCCTCGAAACTCAGCCGAGACACCGAGCTTGTCCACCCAGCCACCATTTTGATCAGCCCGTGAATCATCTGCTATCAAAAACCCTGCGGGTTTCGAGTCGTAATAGGCGATAAGGAAACCATTAGGATCTATGGATTCAATGGAATTGCGCTGTGTGAGCCAGGCGGGAAAGTCAATCGCAACATAGCCAAAGTGCTCCGAGAAAGAGTCCGCCTCAAGCCGATGAATCAGTTCGGCTTCCACCTCAAAACTCACAGCCCGAATTTCAAGTCTTGGGTTGTTTATCTTGAACTCGGTGGGCAGGTTTCTCCAGACGAGTTTCCAGTAATCCCGGTAGTGCACAAACCCAAACTCGACAAGTAAGGCGTGCAGCGAGGCATCGTTCTTATTGCCCGCTGAACGCACCTTGAATCCAGTTCGGTTCGCTCTCACCCACTCGATTCCGAAGCCAAAAAGTTCACGAGCAGTATCCTCGGCGCAGTCGGTAAACAGATCTAGATCAACGGTGTTTTTTGCCGAATCGGTGTGGATAAACAACACCGCATCCAGTTCCGGTGCTAGGTGACCAAATACGAATGCAGGTTCGCCATAGCCCTGAAACCACTGCTGCATTTCACTAAGTGGATAGATCTCAAACTC
>RFTL01000026.1 GCA_009923455.1 Actinomycetota bacterium
ACAACCTGATTCATGAGCATTTCAGACTCAGAAATCTGCGGGTCCATGGCTCCGTCAAGAACCAACTTGCCTACCTTGTCGGGAAACATTGCGGCATAGGTTGCGCCTAAGAAAGTTCCGTAGCTAAAGCCGAGGTAGTCCAGCTTCTCGCCACCCACCAGGTGTCTTATCAGCTCAAGATCCCTTGCAGCTTGCTGGGTATTGAAATAGCCGACATCGAAGCCGGTCTCATGGCAGCTTTTCGCAAAGTCCGAGAGTACTTTCCTTGAGTACTCAAGGTCAGCCTCAGAACCAAATTCGTAAGGAGAGTGCCCGTAGTAAACCTGATCCTTCAACTCGACCGAACTGCAGCTAACGGCGGTTGATTGCCCAACACCTCTTGGGTCAAAGGCAATCAACTGGAAATCTGTTCGAAGTTCAGCAGAACCAATTGATTCGTAGCCTTCCCTCATCCACTTGAGTGCAGAGACTCCCGGGCCACCAGGGTTAACAAACAATGCCGGCTTCTCAGAGCTTGCCGCAGCACGCATCAGCGCGAGCTTGATGAAATCCTTCTCAGGGTTGAGCCAATCCAGCGGAGCTGCAATCTCGGCGCACTCAAAGTTACCTTCGCAATCAGTCCAGCTAACCTGCTGGTTCATTACCTCATCGATAGTGTCAATTGAACTGAGGTCATTGCCAGTTGCAGCTGAGCATCCCGTGAGTAACAAAAGTGAGCTAAGTGCCAATGCTCTAATTCGCACGGGATCTCCTAAAAATCAGCTTTACGCAAAGGGCTTCCAAAACCAATAGGTCTCTAACGTTACTGGCCAAGCGTGCTCTGGCCTGGGAGATTCCATCCAAGACAGCTATTGTCTGCTCAGCAGTTCCAGACTGAGCTCTAGCAGATATCTCTTCTTGGCTCTCGGGGTTGTATAGCTCAGTTCCGCTTTCTAGCTGTATGGATAGAACATCGCGATATATGGACTCCAGGTCAGTGAGAATTCGATCGAGTCCATCACGGAGCAAGCGAGTCTGTCTGCGCTTCTGGTTCTCCTCAAGATCTTTGAAACTAGATCTCACCGAGGGTGGCAGTTTGTCACCTTCACTAAACCCGAAGGCGGCCAAGAGCGCAGTTTTTTCTTGCTCGTCCTTATCAGCCGAAACCTGTTCAGCATCTTTTTTGGCAAGCTGCAGGAAGCGATCCGCTGCCATCATCGCCGAAGAAAGGTTTGAGATTCCGAGTGCTAACGCGATTGTGTCGCTGCGTCGATTTCGCACCTCGGCATTGGTTGCCAACCGTCGCGCCATCCCAACATGGTTTTGGGCCTGGCGAGCGGCAGTTCTCGCAACCTCCAGACCAATTCCGTCTCGCTGATGCAGAAGCTGAGCAACCTCTTCAGTCGATGGCAGCCGAAGATTTAGGTTTCTGGTGCGGGAACGAATCGTCGGCAAAAGATCAGAAACTGATGGGGCGCAAAGAATCCAAATTGTGTTCTCGCTCGGTTCTTCGAGTTCCTTGAGCAGAACGTTCGAGGTCCGCTCGGTCATGCGATCTGCATCTTCAATGATCAGCACTCGGTATTTCCCGAGTGTGGTCGAAAGCGATGCCTTCGATACCAGCTCACGAACCTCATCGATACTGATCTGAACGCGATCAGTTGAGAACAAAGTGACATCCGGGTGTGCCCCTGCGACTACTAGACGACAGCTTTGGCAAGCACCGCATCCAGCGCTCTCGCACTCCAAAGCCGCAGCAAAACTAACCGCAAGATTGGAGCGGCCTGAGCCATGAGGTCCGGTGAATAGCCAGGCATGGTGAACACCGGATTCGCGATTTTCAACCACACGGGTCAGTTGCTCGATTGCCTCCGGCTGACCGAGCAGCTCATCCCAAACTTTGCCACTCAAGAAATACCCAGCTCAACCAGTCTTGCCCGAATTGTGGCTTGAATATCCGCAACAGAGTTGCGGGCATCAATCACCAAAAACCTTGATTCCTTGGCAAGCTCGAGATACATCTCTCTGGCGCGCTCAAAAAACTCAACCTTTTCTCGCTCGAGTCGATCCGGCTCGGTTCCAGTCTTACTGCGTCGGGCAATCGCTTCTGCAGCCGGCAAGTCGAGCAGGATTGTTAGATCTGGGATCAGGTTGTCCACTGCCCACAAAGAGATGTCGCGAACCTGGTTGACATCTAAATCTCTTGCTGCCCCTTGATAGGCAACCGATGAATCAAAATAGCGATCGGTAAGCACAATCTCGCCGCGCTCTAGGGCAGGCCTAATCTTGGTTGCGACATGGTGAGCCCGGTCAGCAGCATAAAGCAGCGCCTCGGCTCTCGGAGCGACATCGCCTTTTCGGTGCAAAAGTAGGTGTCGTATTTCTTGCCCAAGCTCTGTCCCACCGGGTTCCAAAGTTCGCATCACGGTATGACCGCGCGAAGTCAGAAAGTCCTGCAACATCTCAAGCTGAGTGGACTTGCCTACTCCGTCGATACCTTCAAATGAAATGAACATCAGCGCTTTTTTCGAGTGGTCTTCTTTTGAGTCTTAGGTGCCTCGCCTGGCTCCACCCCAAGCTTCTCACGACGAATTGCAAGTAGCTCAAAGGCGCGGTCACTAGATAGCTCCTCTAGTGGCTCATCCTTTGGAACAGTCGCGTTGATAACACCATCGGTGACGTAGTTTCCGAACTGACCAGTCTTCGCCACCACAGGCTTACCCGATGCTGGATCCTCACCGAATTCGCGCAGCGGAGTTGAGGCGGTTCTGCGAGCGCCGTACTTCGGTTGCTTATAAATCTCCAGGGCCTGCTCCAAAGTGATGCTGAAGATTTCAGCTTCAGAAGACAGTGAGCGAGAGTCAACTCCGCGCTTGAGATACGGACCGTATTTACCGTTCTGAGCGGTGATCAGCTGAGAAGTCTCGGGATCAATGCCGACCTCGCGAGGCAACGAGAGCAGCTTGATTGCATCCTCTAGCGTCACTGTCGCAACTGACATGTCCTTAAATAGCGATGCCGACTTTGGCTTTGAATTTCCCTCATCAACCAAGGTGACGAATGGTCCATAGCGACCGTCCTTGACCGCAATTTCCAACCCAGAATCAGGGTCGGTACCCAATATGCGATCTGATACCGGTGGTGCAGAGATTAGTTCAGCGGCCTTTTGCGGAGTGAGTGCATCGGGTGCCATTCCCTCCGGAATGTTTACGATTCGACGCTCGCCATTTTCCTCTAGCTCAATGTACGGGCCGTATTTTCCGGTTCTAAGCAAAACACCAGGACTTATCTCAAAGCTGTTGATTGCTCTGGGGTCAGACTCCCCCAGTGATTCAACTGTCTCCTTCAAGCCGTTGTCTCCGAAGTAAAAATCTTTCAACCAACCGGTTCGGTCGATCTCCCCCAGTGCAATCCGGTCGAGATCTTCTTCCATCTTGGCTGTGAACTCATAGTTCACCAGATCTCCAAAGTTGTCCTCTAAGAACCTGGTAACCGTGAACGAGATCCACTCTGGAACCAAGGCGCTGCCCTGCTTTACGGCATAGCCCTTAGACAAGATCGTGGAAATGATTGCTGCATAAGTAGAAGGGCGACCGATACCCTGCTCCTCCAACGCCTTCACCAGTGATGCTTCGGTGTAGCGCGCTGGTGGCTGCGTGGCATGAAGCTTGGATTCTGAACTGAGAACCTTGAGTGCATCGCCCTCAGAAAGATTGGGAAGCTTCTCATCTTCTTCGGACTCGTCCTCACGCGTCTCGTCATAGACCGCTAAGAAACCTTTGTATGTGACTACTGTTCCGCTCGCGCTGAAAATCAGTTCATCAGAATTCAGCTTGGTTGCAAGCCTCACCGAGGTGGTTGAAAGCTTGGCATCAGCCATCTGAGAGGCGACAGTTCTTCTCCAAATCAATTCATAAAGCGCGTGGGCTTTGCCAACCAAAACTGAACGAAGCTCATCTGGATGCTTGAAAGTCTCACCGGATGGGCGGATTGCTTCGTGCGCTTCTTGAGCGTTTTTGGATTTCGCACCGTAAAGCCTCGGTGCACTCGGCACCAGATCGGCACCAAATAGCTTGCTGGCGGCAGATCGAGCTGCTTCAGTGGCCTGGGCCGAGAGGGAAGGAGAATCAGTTCGCATGTAGGTGATGTGGCCATCTTGATAAAGCTGCTGAGCGGTATCCATGGCTTGCTTCGCACTCATGCCAAGTTTGCGTGAGGCTTCCTGCTGCAAAGTAGAGGTGGTGAATGGCGCGTATGGCTTTCTGGTCGAAGGCTTGGCTTCCACCGAAACCACCTTTAGCTCCAATCCAGAGAGGCCAGTTGCAATTTGGGCTGCAGTTTCGGGGCTGAGCACCACCGCATCCTGGGTTAGTTTTCCGTTTGAGTCAAAGCTCTTTCCAGTCGCAACCCGCTTTTGGTTTTGCTCTAAAAGCTTGGCGTCAAAACTAGTTCCATCTTTTTCCAAGTGAACCGTGACAGAGCCATAGCTCGCTGCCACGAAAGCCATACGTTCTCTTTCGCGCTCGACCAGCATTCTCATGGCTGGAGATTGGACTCGGCCAGCAGACAATCCCCTATTAATCTTGCGCCACAGCACCGGAGAGATTTCGTAGCCGACCAATCGGTCAACCACTCTTCTGGTCTCCTGCGCCTCTACAAGATTTTCGTTTAGCGCTCTGGTGTTCCTCGCAGCCTCGGCAATTGCTTCTTTGGTGATCTCGTTAAACACCATTCGCTTGACCGGAATCTTGGGTTTCAATACCTCAAGCAGATGCCAAGCAATTGCCTCACCTTCGCGATCCTCATCGGTTGCGAGATAGAGCTCCTCGGCAGACTTCATGGCGGCCTTGAGCTCGGAGACGGTTTTGGATTTTCCAGGTGAGACTACGTAGTAGGGCTGAAAACCATTCTCAACATCAATCGAGAATTTAGCCAGGGATCCCTTTTTCTTTTCGGCTGGAAGTTCCTTGGGTTCAGCAAGGTCACGAATGTGGCCAACCGATGCAAGCACCTCGAAATCACTTCCGAGGTACTTCGCGATTGTCTTAGCCTTGGCTGGCGACTCAACAATCACAAGCTTCTTAGCCACACATACTCCTCTTATATCTATTGGCCTGGAGCACCAGCTACCGCATAGCTTTCCAAACGAAAAAACGACACCATGCTATGGCCCCGTATCTCCACGCCGTGTTTGACAATACGACATTGATGCAAATCGAAGCCAACACTTTGCAGAATTTGCAGTGCATTCTCACAAACTGTTCCTGACACCAAACCGCGATGAGTATCTGCCGCTGATAGCGCGGCTAGATCAGTCGCAACCTGAAGTCTGCTGTCGGTCAGCAAGGCGACAATCCCCACCGATGCCGCGATTACAAAACCAACCGTTCCCACAAACAGCACCGCCAGGAAAGCCGTGATCGCCCCTTCTTCTAGGCGATCGGGATGCCGCACTGTTCGGTCCTCAAAGTCAAAAGAGACTGCTTTGAAATTGATATGCAACTGAGTCGCCCTTTTTGAAAAAACTCAACCTCAAGTTCTGAGGTGGCATCAATTTCATTACCTATTAGGTGTGAGCGCAGCAGATACCCAGCATCTTGCTCGAGGGTAAGCTGCTCGCTCACCAGGCCAAGTACCGAACCAATGACGCCAATGCCGATTGCGACCGTCGGCATCAGCACCATCAGTTCTGCGGTTACAGCTCCCTTATCAGGCCCCCAGTCCAAGAGCTCTCCCCACCAATTGGAAAAGCATTGAGCGCACCTCTTCACTCCTAAGAACCAGCAGCATCAACCCTGCAAAAGCAACGCCAGCCAAAGTGGCTATCGCGTACTCCGCGGTTATCGCACCCGAGTCATCTTGAATCTTCATTTCTCTCCTTTATCGAATAGTCCCAAGCAAAATCGGAACAACGGTCAGTAGCAAAAAGGCCGGAAGTGTTGTCATCCCAAGCGGAATCATGAGTTTTACCGAAAGCGATTTGGCAGCACTCAGCCTTTGGGTTCGACATGCAAGCAGCGACTCGCGAGCTCTGATGTCCAGCAGCTGGGCAAGCGATACACCCGATACTTTCGCGAAATCGATCAATGGATCGGCTGGATTAAAAGAGGACTTTTCCAACGCAGCTCTAAAGCCGATACCTGTTGAGAGCATGATCCAAAGTTTTACCGCTGCAAAGTCAGGATCCAGAACCTTCCTGGAGTTTGCAATCATTCGTTTCGATAGCCAATTACCCAAAAACAAAAGTGCAGCCGCAGCGAGTAAGAGCGCCAACCCGGTTGCAGATAGCAAGATTTGAGCCACTTCTAAGCCTGATAGTTCAGCCATGACCAAACCAAGCCAAGGGAGCCACAGCATCAGGCGTTTAGTTGCAAGCGGGACTTGTTCAGCCTGTAAAATCTCTGCTTGGGTCTCGGCATCAATTTGCTCAAGCCGCTCTAGATATCTCGCTGTTTCAATCGCTGGAGCACCCGATGTGATAGCAAAATCTAGCAGCTCGAATCTGGACTGTTCTTGAACCCCAGATTGCCGGATTGCATCGGATTGGGAAATCCCTGCTTCCAACAAGCTTGCAAACTTTTCAAACCTCAACAGTTATCACCTCAAACGTGCCAACCATTTCGAGTTTTCCGATATCAGCAATTCTTCTTAGGCCTTCCCGTCTCTCTAGCTGAACGATGATGTCGATACCCATCGCCAACTGCATCACCAGTTCGCTAGTGATCCCCGACAGCTGGCCTAGGAGCTGCAAACGATTGGGGACATCAGTAATCGATTTGGAATGCAGGGTTGCCATCGCCGGATGACCGTTGTGAACGGCCTGGAGTAAAGCTAAAAACTCAGCTCCGCGTACTTCGCCGATTACCAGTCGATCGGGTCGCATGCGCAAGGCCTGAGTTAGAAGTTCACTCTGGGAAATTAGCCCAACCCCTTGCTGATTGTTTGGTCGCTCCACCAGCCTCACCGATGGTGGCTCAACCCAGAGCTCTGGAGTTTGCTCAATCACCAAACAGCGCTGCCGAACCACATGAATGAAGGCACTCAAAAGCGTTGTTTTGCCGGTAGAGGTTGCGCCTGTGATCAGAATGGTTTTGCTTTCAAGTAGTGCACTTTCCAAAAAGGCAAGTTGTGAGGCCGTTGCAAACTCAGCCTCGAGCAGGTGCCCAAAAGTTACCTGAATCTTGGGATGCTTTCTGATGGTTGCAATCGGCGCAGAGCTAACCGAACCAGCAAGCTGTGCACTGACGCGATAGTTCTCAATAGCAAAATCCGCCATTGGTTTCGCGATGTCTAATCGCGCTCCGCTTTCAATTGCCAACTCAATCAACACCCGCTGCAGCTGAGCATCGCTCTGATAGGGACCTTTTACTTTTTTCAGCTCACCAGCAATATCAAGGAAGCAGTGATCACTCCCAACAAACATGAGATCGGTCACCCCATGGGTGAACAAACTGGCCATTTCGTCTGGAAGCTGCATGTTGCAAATCTCGTATAACCGAAAAGCAATTAGCGCCGAGGTTGAAAACCTGTGGAAAAGAAAAGGGGCGGCAGGTTTGGGGGAAACCTGCCGCCAGCGGTGCAAACATGGGGGGACGTTGCACCGCACGCTGAACTAGCCAGCTCGCAAATTCTAAGCTGAAAAACACAGATTTTGTCCCCCTATTGGGGAATTCTCAGATTGCGGTGAAACGTACTTTCTCTGCTTTGTCGCCAAAGAGGTATTTTCTGGCATTATGAAGGAGTCAACACCTGGAGGACAATGATGTCTGTTGCACCTGAAATATCGAATTTGCTGCACGAAACAAGGCGTTTCGCACCAAGTTCAAAGTTCGTGGCGAATGCGATTGCAAAGCCAGAGCTATACCAAGAAGCCAAAACTGATCGGCTCCAGTTTTGGGCAGACCAAGCAAGAGAGTTGCATTGGCACAAGCCATTCACTCAAGTCTTAGATTGGTCCAACGCTCCCTTTGCAAAGTGGTTTCACGATGGCGAAATCAATGTCAGCTACAACTGCCTCGATCGCCATGTCGAAGCTGGCTGGGGTAAGCGAGTAGCACTCTTTTTCGAGGGTGAGCCTGGCGATTCCAAGGTATACACCTACCTGGACTTGCTCATCGAAGTAAAGAAGGCTGCCAATGTCCTAACCAAACTAGGCATTCAGCCCGGAGATCGCGTTGCTATTTACATGCCAATGATTCCTGAGGCCATCATCGCCATGCAGGCGGTCGCCCGTGTCGGAGCTGTGCACTCGGTGGTATTTGGAGGCTTCTCGGCAGATTCGCTTGCAGCTCGCATCGAAGATGCTGAAGCCAAGCTAGTTATCACAGCCGATGGTGGTTATCGCAAAGGCAAGTCATCACCGCTAAAGCCCGCTGTGGACGAGGCGCTTTCCGGAGGCAAGTGCCAAAGCGTTGAGCACGTACTGGTTGTAAACCGCACTGGCGACAAGGTTGATTGGACCGAAGGCAGAGACCTTTGGTGGCACGAGGAATTGGCTGTTGTGGATGCCGAGCACAAGGCTCAGGGTTTCAATGCGGAACACCCGCTGTTCATCCTCTATACATCTGGAACCACCGGTAAACCAAAAGGAATCCTGCACACCACCGGCGGTTATCTGACCCAAGCCAGCTATACCCACCGAAATGTGTTCGACCTTCACCCAGGTCAGGACATTTACTGGTGCACCGCTGACGTGGGCTGGATCACAGGTCACTCATATGTGGCCTATGGCCCACTAGCCAACGGTGCAACCCAGGTGATCTACGAGGGCACCCCTGATTCACCAGACTGGGGCAGATGGTGGGACATTGTGCAGAAGTACCATGTCTCGATTCTTTACACGGCTCCAACTGCCATCAGAAGCTTCATGAAAATCGGCCGTTCGGTTACCACGCACTACGACCTCAGTTCGATTCGGGTCTTGGGTAGCGTCGGTGAACCGATCAACCCAGAGGCATGGATGTGGTACCGCGAGGTAATCGGCGGCAATCAAGCTCCAATTGTGGACACCTGGTGGCAGACCGAAACCGGAGCCATCATGATCTCTCCACTTCCTGGCATCACGGCAACCAAGCCAGGAAGCGCCCAAGTGCCACTACCTGGAATTGAGATGGCAGTAATCGACGACGATGGCAAAGCTGTCGGCCCCGGACACGGCGGATACTTGACCATCACCGAACCATGGCCATCTATGTTGCGCGGAATCTGGGGAGACCCAGAGCGCTACAAGGAGACTTACTGGTCTCGCTTTGAGGGTAAGTACTTTGCTGGCGACGGCGCCAAGCTCGATGAGGATGGCGATTTGTGGCTACTAGGTCGAGTAGACGATGTGATGAACGTTTCCGGCCACCGCCTCTCAACCGCTGAAATCGAATCCGCGCTGGTCTCTCACCCATACGTTGCCGAGGCCGCGGTGGTTGGAGCCAAGGACGAGACCACTGGTCAGGCGGTTGTCGCATTCGTGATTCTGCGTCGCAGCCACCTTGATGAGATTGGTAGCGATGCCGACACCTCAAAGATTCTGCGTGATCACGTAGCTAAGGAGATTGGTCCAATCGCAAAGCCTAGAACCATCTTTGTGGTGAGCGAGCTGCCAAAGACTCGATCGGGCAAGATCATGCGCAGATTGCTTCGCGATGTAGCCGAAGACCGACCAATTGGTGATGTCACCACCTTGGCTGATACCTCAGTGATGGACACCATCACCGGTCGCATCAATGCCGGGGCAAACGACTAGTCAAACAAAAAAGACAAACCGCCGACCAGCAAGTCGGCGGTTTGTCTTTTGACTATTGGAATTCAACTACCAGCTCGACCTCAACCGGCGCATCCAGCGGCAGCGATGCCACACCGACAGCACTGCGAGCGTGCTTACCGGCATCGCCAAAAACCTGACCCAAGAACTCTGAGGCACCATTTAGAACTCCGGGCTGACCGGTGAACTCTGGTGTGGAGGCAACAAAGCCAACTACTTTTACAACCCGAGTGATGCGATCTAAATCGCCAATCACACTCTTGATAGCAGCGAGCGCGTTGAGGGCACAGCGCTGCGCAATCTGGTTGGCAAGATCCGGAGTGATCTCAGCTCCCACCTTGCCGGTTGCCATCAGTTGACCATTCACCAGCGGAATCTGACCGGCCGTGTAAACAAGGTTTCCCGACACAACTGCTGGGACATATGCACCGGCTGGGGTAGCAACCGGAGGAAGCTCTAGGCCGAGTTGCTGAATTCTCTGCTCAACGTTTGACATTTACTGCACTGCCTTCTTGAAGAAGGCAATAAGGCCGCCCTGCGGGCCTGTGGTGACCTGCACTAACTCCCAACCCTGAGCTCCCCAGGTGTTGAGAATTTGGGTCTCTTTGTGAAGTAGAAGGGGTGTTGTGATGTATTCCCACTTGGTCATTTTCAGCTCCGTTTCAGCCTGCAAAAGGTAACCTAGAGTCTATGTCCGCAAAGCGCCGCTCCTCTGCATCGAACATTTTCAAGTTCGGTATCCTCAGCGCAATTGCCGGTGTACTTTCAGTTGCAATTCTTGCCCCCGCTGTTGCGGTAACTGGAGCGGTCGCAACCGCCGGAGTGGGAGCCTTCGAAGCTCTTCCCGCATATATCAAGCCGGTCAACGCCTCCCAGGCGTCGAACATTTATGCCCTGCGTGACGGCAAACCAGAAAAGATTGCAACCTTCTACCACGAGAACCGCATCGAGGTTCCTTTCGAGGAGATGTCACCTAACCTGATCAACGCCGTAATCGCGGTTGAAGACCCCAGGTTCTATCAACACGGCGGTGTGGACATAATCTCGCTCTTTAGAGCAACGCTGACCAACTTGGCAACCTTCGGAGAGGGCCCAGGTGCCTCAACAATCACGATGCAGTACGTCCGCCAAAGCCAGGTTGAAGCTGCAAATCTCAGCGGCGATGCCGAAGCTATCGCAGCGGCCACCGAGGTAACCATCGAGCGCAAGCTAAAAGAGATTCGCCTGGCAATCGCGCTGGAAAACCAGGTGTCAAAAAAGGACATCCTCGCCGGTTACCTGAACCTAGTCTTCCTCGGAAACCAAATCAACGGTGTTGAAACCGCCTCCCAGTATTACTTTGGAACGAGTGCTAAGAACCTGACCGTTCCACAAGCCGCCTATCTAGCAGCAATGCTGAAATCCCCCAACGATTACAAGCCGGACGAGGCTGACAATCTTGAGCGCGGTATCGGGCGAAGAAACTATGTGATTCAGGCTATGGCTGATGAGGGCTACCTATCCCAAGAGCAGGCTGAGGCATACAAAAAGGCCCCGGTTCAAACCAAGATCACCAAGTCCAAGCAGGGCTGCGAATCCAACCAGACCACGGCCTTTTTCTGTGACTTCACAGTTTGGACAATTAGAAATTCGCAGGAGTTCGGATTCACCTCCGAAGAGCGCGAGATGCTACTTCGCCGCGGTGGCTTGGACATCTACACCACCCTGGATCTAGACATTCAGCAGGCTGCATTCGATGCCACCATGGATCTTCTACCTCCTGATAATGAGTGGGCGTTTGGAACAGCATCCGTTTCTGTGGAAACCGGAACCGGTCGCATCATCGCGATGGCACAAAACCGATTCTTTGATCAAAGTGATGCACCGGCTGTTGGTAGAACAAGCGTTAACTTCAACACCGATAAACCATTTGGTGGCTCATCTGGTTTCCAGCCGGGTTCCACATACAAGATCTTTACCCTCGCTGAGTGGTTGAAGAACGGAAACTCACTGGGCGACCGAGTTGATGGGCGCATCTTCAACGGTGAGGACGTTGACCAAAATGGCGAGGTCGACAAGGTAAAGATTTGGGATGTTTCCAAAGAGTTTCGCGCCAGCTGCGGAAGTGTCAGTGGCTTCTGGGAAGTAAACAACTCTGGAGATAAAACCATTAATGAGATCACCGTCGCTAGAGCGGTAGTCACGTCTCAGAACACGGCCTTTGCCGCCATGGCATCAAAGGTTGACCTTTGTGCCATCCGCGATACCGCGATGGCGTTCGGTGTTCATCGAGCTGATGGTGGAGAACTGCTCTATGTTCCCGCAACCATCTTGGGTACTAACGAAATTGCACCGCTCACAATGGCTGCCGCCTATGCCGCTCTTGGCAATAACGGTGTTTACTGTTCGCCAGTGGCGCTAGACAAGGTGGTGCTGCGCAAGACCGGAGAGCTGCTTCAGATTCCTCAGACCGCTTGCTCCCAGGCGGTTACCCCGGACATCGCAGCAGCGATGACCCACGCACTGCGCGCAGTTATGACCGGTGGCACCGGCACCGCTGCGAATCCAAATGATGGCACTCCACTTGCTGGTAAGACTGGAACCACAGACAATCGCATCCACACCTGGATGTCTGGCTATTCCTCGAAGGTTGCAACCTCGACCTGGGTTGGTAACGTCTCTGGTCTGACGACCCAATCGGGCAAGAGCGTCAATGGCAACGCCGTTCCCACCATTCGTCATGCGATCTGGAAGCGGATCATGACAACGGTCAACCAGAAGTATCAGGGAGATCCGTTCCCAGCGGCAGATCCAAAGTTCATCAACCCAACCAACTTGGTAGTTTCAAACGTCGCAACCTTCACGCCCGAGAGTGCAAAGACTCAGTTGATCGCAGACGGATTTAATGTGCAGATCATGGCTAACCCAGTTGGCTCAGCAGCTCCAACCGGAACCATCGCCTACACCAAGCCGGCCATCGGATCGACCGCAATCAAGGGTTCGATAATCAAGCTCTACATCTCAGCTGGCGGTCGAGTAAGCGTTCCTAACGTCAAGGGTCTTAGCATTCAGGATGCATCTGCAGCCCTGCAGGCCCTGGGACTAACCGTCACTTTGCCACAGCCTTCACAAACCAACCTGCTCAAGTGTGATGCGACTTTGCCAAACGGCGTTGCCTATGGAACAAACCCAGAGGCCGGAGCGGCAATCAACCCATCCAGTGCAGTCGTGCTGATCCCAAACACATGTGGCTAGCCTCCCACTCCGGTCCATTTAGGCTCAATGAGCTGAAGATTTCCGGAGTTTCACCAAAACCACTTCGCGTTCTGCACATCTCCGACCTGCACTTCGCTCCTGGTCAAGATAAGAAAGCAAGCTTTCTCAGAGAGCTAGCTGATCTCGAGCCTGATCTGGTTATCAATACCGGTGACAATCTGGGGCACCTTGAGGCCATCAACCCTGCCCTCAAAGCACTGGGACCACTGGGCAAATTCCCTGGGGTGTTTGTCAACGGCTCTAATGATTACCGCTCACCAAAGCTGAAGAATCCGCTTCGCTATTTCTGGGGACCTTCGAAGGTGCCGCAGCAACGAGATCTCGATACCAATCGCTTTACAACCGAGCTAGAGAACTTTGGTTGGCTGAATCTAAACAACCGTTCTGGAGTTTTTGATATCAAGGGTCTAAACCTTGGTTTTCTAGGCCTCGATGACCCCCATGAAAATCTCGATGATTTAGATTCGCTAACAAAGCAGCGCAAAGAGATCGCTGCTGCCGACATCGTGCTTGGAGTCGCTCATGCACCTTATCTTCGGGTGATTGAGGCATTTAGCAATCTAGGAGCGAAGCTGATTTTTGCCGGCCACACTCACGGCGGACAGCTATGCCTGCCGGGCCAGAAGGCCCTGGTTTCTAATTGCGATCTTCCAACCCAATACGCCAGCGGTCTTTCTGGGTGGAGCTACGAAGGGAACGAGACGCTTCTGCATGTCAGTGCAGGACTGGGCTGCTCGATCTTCGCACCGCTAAGGGTTTTCTGCCCTCCGCAGGCGACGCTCCTGGAACTGAACTAAGCGAGCTCCTGCGCAACCAGTTCGGCAATCTCATAGGTATTGAGTGCCGCACCCTTGCGCAGGTTGTCGCCAACCACGAATAGGTCGATGGTGTTTGGGAAATCCTCAGCCTGACGGATGCGTCCAACAAAGGTCGGATCCTGACCCGCAACGTGAGCTGGGGTTGGGTAAACGCCATTTGCAGGATCATCCATCACAACCACGGTTGGCTGTGCCTCGAGTTCAGCTCTCACCTCAGCAACAGTGATTGGCTTGGCGAAAGTTGCGTGAACTGCAAGCGAGTGAGAGACCTGAACTGGAACTCGAACACAGGTTGCTGCAACCTTCAAATCCTTGATGCCCAAAATCTTGCGAGACTCGTTTCTCACCTTCAGCTCCTCTGAGGTGTGACCGCCATCTTTCAAGCTGCCAGCAACCGGAATCACATTGAGCGCAATCGGTGCAGCCCATGGAGAATCGTGCTGCGAAACACCCTCAGACTCCAATGTCTTCGCAACCGAATCGGTACTCAAGCCAGCCTCGGAGTTTTTTGCAACGGCAGCCATCTCAATCTTGAGCCTGTCAATTCCAGGTGCACCAGCTCCGGAGACTGCCTGGTAGCTGGCAACCACAAGCTCCTTTAGTTCCCACTTGCGGTGTAGAGCACCGAGTGCGGCCATCATGGTAAGCGTTGTGCAGTTTGGGTTTGCGATGATTCCCAGTGGTCTTGACTTAGCTGCAAACGGGTTTACCTCTGGAACGACCAAAGGAACCTCTGGGTTCATGCGGAAGGCGGCTGAGTTATCAACGCAGACCACACCTTTGGCAGCAGCAATTGGTGCCCAAACCTCTGACACCTCGTCAGGGACATCAAACATTGCGATGTCGATTCCATCAAATGCTTCCTCGGAGAGCGCGACCACGGTGTGGGGCTTGCCATGCACCATGATTACCTTGCCGGCTGATCTAGCCGATGCAATTAGGCGAATCTCACCCCAGATGTTTTCTCGGGAGTTGATGATGTCGATCATTACGGTGCCAACTGCACCGGTTGCCCCTACAAGAGCGAGGTTTGGCTTTGACATCTCTACCTTCCGGTTCCGGCGTAAACCACAGCGGTGTCGGCTGCATCCAATTCGAATGCCGAGTGGACAATACGGGTTGCCTCTTTGAGCTGATCCGCTCTGGTAACAACAGAGATGCGAATCTCCGAGGTTGAGATCATCTCGATGTTGATACCAGCTCTAGCAAGAGCACCAAAGAGCTTGGCAGAGACTCCAGAGGAAGTCTTCATTCCGGCACCAACAATCGAGAGCTTGCCAACCTCATCGTCGTAGCTGATGTCCTGGAACCCAACCTGTGACTTCTTGGCCTTTAGTGCCTCAACGACACGGTGACGATCCGCGTGGGGAAGAGTAAATGAAATATCGCTCAGGTGGGTCTCGGTGGTCGAAACGTTCTGCACGATCATGTCGATGTTGGCACCGGCCTCGGCAACAATCTGGAACAGCTCGGCAGCCTTGCCCGGACGGTCTGGAATACCAATCACGGTGATCTTGGACTGAGTGTCGTCTGAAGCTACACCTGAAACTACTGGCTCTTCCATGTCATCTCCTGGGTTAGTGGTGTAAACGAGAGTGCCTGGATCCAGGCTAAAAGTTGATCGAACGCGCAATGGAACCTGGTGACGTCTAGCAAACTCAACCGCGCGAATATACAGAATCTTGGCTCCAGAGGAAGATAGCTCCAGCATCGAATCAATATCGATTTGAGCGAGCTTGTGAGCTCTTGGGACAACTCTTGGGTCAGCGGTGTAGACACCATCGACATCTGAGTAAATTTCGCAAACATCAGCTTTGAGCGCAGCCGCCAGTGCAACCGCGGTCGTGTCAGACCCTCCGCGACCCAAGGTGGTGACGTCTCCGGACTCAAAGCTAAATCCCTGGAAACCGGCAACAATTGCAATCTCACCCTGATCCAGACTCTCTCTAACGCGGGTTGGCTCAATCTTCCAAATTCGTGCTGAGCCATGAGTGTTGTCGGTAGAAATCCCCGCCTGGAAACCTGTGAAGGACTTAGCCTTGCCACCCATCTCCTGGATGGCCATAGCCAAGAGCGACATCGAGATGCGCTCTCCGGCGGTGAGCAGCATGTCCATCTCGCGAGACTGGCGACGAGTAGAAACCGAGTCCGCTAGATCAATAAGTTCATCAGTAGTGTCACCCATTGCTGATACCACTACACAAACCTTGTGACCGGCAGCTTGGGTTTCTAGAACACGGTTGGCGACGTGCTTGATTTTCTCGGCATCGGCTACAGATGAACCGCCGAACTTTTGCACGATTAGCGCCAACGGACACTCCTCTGAAAAATGAAGGGGATTGCTGCCGCCAGTGGCATTCACTGAATTCTAGTTGACTCGACGCCTGCCCTCAAAGGCTCTTCCCAGAGTCATGTCGTCTGCGTATTCCAAATCTCCGCCAACTGGCAGCCCAGAGGCAAGCTTCGTGACCTGGATTTCCATGGTCCCAAGCATGCGAGAGAGATAGGTTGCGGTCGCCTCACCCTCAAGATTTGGGTTGGTCGCCAAGATAACTTCCCGAATCCCAGGGTCAGCAAGGCGCTTCATCAAATCCTTGATGCGAAGCTGATCCGGACCAATGCCGGCAATCGGAGAGATAGCTCCACCCAACACGTGATAAAGCCCGCGGAACTCTCTAGTTCGCTCGATAGCAGCGATATCTTTGGATTCTTCAACCACACAGATCAGACCCAAATCGCGCTTTGGGTCTGAGCAGATTGAGCAGCGCTGCTCCTGAGAAATGTTTGCGCAAAGCTCACAAAAACGAACTTTTTGCTTGGCTTCAACCAAAACCTCAGCCAATTTGGTTGCGACATCGGTTTCCGATTCAATCAGGTGAAAAGCGATGCGCTGCGCTGACTTGGGTCCAACTCCGGGTAGCTTGCCCAGCTCATCAATCAGGTCCTGAATAACGCCTTCGTACATTACTGCTCATCCTTGAGTGGCTTAGCACCGAGCATTTCACGCAGCATGAACTCGCCAGACTTCTCAGTTTCGATCGGGGCAACTGTTGGAATGACCTCAGTCATTTCCTCTTCCCGCTCTTCCTCAGATACAAACTCGTCTGGCTCACTGACCTCAATTACCGGGGCCTTTGGCGCTACAGATGGAACATCCGCAACCTTTGCCTTGTATTTCACCCGGACACCCAAGGTCTCAAGAATTACCTGACGCAAAACCTCCGCCGCACCTTGAGCATTCTTGAACGCATCGACATCTTTTTGGCTCTGGAACAAAAGGGTCAGCACTTCGTCCTGATAGTCCAACACCTTGGTTGTGAAAGCCACTGCCCAAGCCGAACGGGATTGCTTGGCAAGCGAATCCAAGATGTCCTGCCAACCGTTTTTGAAACTTGCCAGGGTTACTGAACCACCCTCGACCTTCTTGGTCTCAACCTTGGCTGGCTCCGCACTAGGTGCTGGAACTGAAGGTTGACTAACTGGCGCTGCCTCAACTGGCTTTTGAACTGGCGGCTCTGCCTTTGGCACAACCGACTCAGGTTTCTTGGCAGCAGGGGCTGGGTGTGAAACCTCGATGGCAGGAGCTAGCACTCTGGCACATAGCAGCTCTAACTGAAGTCTTGGGTTTGCCGAACCAGTGGTATCTGCAAGAGCCTTCGAAGTCGCCTCGGCAGCCGAGGTTAGCTGCGGAAGTCCAAAACGATTCGCCTGGACTGAGAGCAAGTCAAATTGCTCTGGGCCCAAGCCTCGCAAAATTGCCCGGGCTCCCTCACCTAGCGAGGTGATGAGCATGAGATCGCGTAAGCGCTCCAGGAGATCCTCAAGGAAGCGTCTTGCGTCTTGACCAGACTGAATCACCTTGTCTACTGCCGCAAACGCCTTGGCTGCATCGATCTCCGCAAAGGCATCGATTACCTCGCTCATGAGCTGGTCATGGGTGAAACCAAGCAGGCTCACAGCTCTGTCGTACTCAATCTCTTTTGAATCACTACCTGCGATCAGCTGATCCAAAAGCGAAAGGCTGTCTCGCACCGAACCGCCAGATGCCCTGACTACAAGCGGCAAAACCCCACCTTGAGCGGAGTAGCCCTCGGAGCTAAGAACAGACTCCAGGTATTCCAAGAGCTCACCGGGTGGAACCAGCCTGAATGGATAGTGGTGAGTCCTGGATCGAATGGTCCCGATCACCTTTTCCGGTTCGGTGGTGGCAAAAATGAACTTCACGTGGGCAGGTGGCTCTTCAACGATTTTCAACAGCGCATTGAAGCCCTGCGTGGTAACCATGTGAGCCTCATCCAAAATGAAGATCTTGAAGCGATCACGAGCCGGGGCGAATATCGCTCGTTCGCGCAGCTCTCTAGCGTCATCAACACCGTTGTGAGAAGCAGCATCGATTTCTACTACATCCAGCGACCCAGATCCGCCTCTCGCAAGCTCAACACAGCTCGGGCACTTGCCACAAGGAGTATCGGTTGGACCTTCGGCGCAGTTTAGGCACCTCGCCAAAATTCGAGCCGAGGTGGTCTTTCCGCAACCTCTTGGGCCAGAGAACAAATAGGCGTGGTTCACCCGATCGCCCCGCAATGCGGCCATGAGTGGCTCAGTGACTTGCGACTGCCCAATCAGCTCGGAGAAAGACTCCGGGCGGTATCTGCGGTAAAGGGCTGTAGTCACACCGAAAGCCTAATTGCTTGATAGGACAATGAAGCCCAGTGTCAGATAGCTGTGATTAAAAAGGGACCCCCCGTGCACCCGCCAGAGCTCAGTTACCCTTGCTACCTCTCGGTCCTGGGGGCTTAGCCAAGATGACGCCACACGGGGAGTCGCTCAAAGTTTACCCTGATTAGTTCTGGGGGAAACCTAGATTTATGCCACCGTGAGAAGGGTCGAGCCAGCGCGAGGTGACTACCTTGGTCTGGGTGAAAAAGCGGAAGCCCTCTTCACCGTGAGCCCTGGAGTCTCCAAATAAAGAGTGCTTCCAGCCGCCGAATGAGAAGTAGGCAACCGGCACCGGAATCGGAACGTTGATTCCAATCATGCCCACTTCAACCTCGTTCTGGAATTTTCTTGCCGCACCACCATCGTTGGTGAAGATCGCGGTGCCATTACCAAAGGCTCCCGAGTTGATTAGTTGCAATCCCTCTTCATAGCTGGAAACTCGAACCACAGAAAGTACCGGACCAAAGATTTCTTCTCGATAGACCTTGGAAGAAAGTGGAACTTTGTCAATCAGGGTTGGTCCAAGCCAGAAGCCATTGGCATCCCCATCTGGATTTACCTTGCGCCCATCAACCACAATGCTTGCGCCATCTTGTTCGGCTATGGAAATGTAGCTCGCGACCTTGTCTCGATGCTCCTTGGTCACAAGTGGTCCCATATCGCAGCTGCGACGACCATCCCCGACTCTGATCTGTGACATGCGGCTAGAAATCTTGGAAATCAGCTCATCGGCTACCGGCTCAACCGCAACCACCACCGAGATTGCCATGCAGCGCTCCCCCGCAGATCCAAAGCCCGCATTGACTGCGGAATCGGCAACTAGGTCAAGATCGGCATCTGGTAGAACCAGCATGTGGTTTTTAGCACCACCCAAGGCCTGCACCCGCTTGCCATTTCGAGCTGCGGTTTCATAGATGTACTGTGCGATTGGAGTCGAGCCAACAAAAGAGATTGAGGCGACATCCGGGTGATTCAAAAGCCCATCAACCGCTTCCTTATCTCCGTGAAGCACATTGAAGACGCCATCTGGTAGGCCAGCCTCTTTCCAGAGCCTGGCAAGCCACATAGCCGCCGATGGATCCTTCTCACTTGGCTTCAGAACAACTGTGTTTCCCGCTGAAATGGCAACCGGGAAAAACCACATCGGCACCATGGCTGGAAAGTTGAACGGGCTAATGATTCCAACCACACCAAGCGGTTGTTTGAGCGAGTAAACATCGACATTGGTCGAGGCGTTCTCGGAGTATTCACCCTTCAGAAGTTGCGGAGCACCACAGGCGAACTCCACCACCTCTTGCCCGCGAGTAATCTCACCCAGCGCATCTGACAAAACCTTGCCATGCTCGCGCGTGATGATCTGGGCAAGCTCTGACTTGTTGTTTTCTAAAAGCTCCCGAAAGCGAAACATCACCTGCTGGCGCTTTGCCAAGGTGGTGCTTTTCCAGGCTGGAAATGCCGCTTTGGCAGCTGCAATCGCAGCATCAATTTCAGCCTGATTCGCAAAGCCAACTTCAGCCACCGGCTGTCCCAATGCAGGATCAAAGACTTTTCCAGAACGTGAAGATTTGGAATAGACCTCAACACCGGATATCCAGTGACCTATTTGGCTCATCATTGAAAACCTTTCGCTGCTAGCTCGGCGGAGCTAACACAACTCTAGTTCGGCAATTGAGCCCAAGCCTCCTAGCCCTGCGACTGGTATGTGCCGGAAATGTAGAAGTAGTCCGAGGTTCCTAAAGCAAATGGACTGTTGTGATCAAAAACCTCATCTGTCGAGGCTGAGACAACCATCAGATTGAGTTGGGTAGAACCTGGCTCGACATAACCTGAGAGTAGGTAGTGCCCCTTCGACGAGGAGACATCAATAAGGGAACCATCCCGGAACACATACTGGTCAACTGCTGCAAAAGGAAGCGTGATCGAGTAGGCACCTGAGCCAAAGTTGGTGACTGAGCTAAGGGAAACTTTGATTCTGAAGCTAACCAGGTTCCCGGATTTCATGTAACTTCCGGTGGCGGGCGTTCCGGTGAAAACAAGCCCAGTGCCTGCGAATACCGGATTGTAGCTAGTGGGTGTTGGGGTGACACCATCAGCACCCGCAGGACCTTGCGGGCCAGCCGGACCTTGAATTCCATGCAGACCCTGCGGACCTTGAGCACCAGTGGCTCCAGTAGGACCCTGTGGACCCGTTGCTCCTTGCGGACCGGCGGGGCCAACAGAACCAGAACCTGAAGAGGCACTTGTCATGATGCTGCCATCTGGAAAACGCAAGCCAGAAGCCAATCGCAATAAACCGGTGTCCCCTGCTGCACCAATGGTGATATCAGCGCTCGAGCTCATCGATTTGATTCCGGTCGATGTGAAGCGAATGTTTCCAATTCCAAGTGACTCAGCACCATCGATCAGCAAAGTTCCGTTGTTGATGGTGATGCCGGCCTGCGTGCCAAGCACTTGGTCTTCAATAAACAAAGTGCCCGGTCCAAGCGAAAGGCTTGCCCAGCGGTAACTTGGACTACCGAGCGTATAAAAGTTGTCGACTGCCGGCAAGAAACTAGCATCGAAATTTGTGGTAACCACCGCAGAACTGGTGCCGCAGATTCCAGCGGCTCCAGACGCCCCAGTTGCACCTGTAGCGCCAGTAGCTCCGGTAGCACCGGTAGCACCGGTCGGTCCCTGCTC
>RFTL01000027.1 GCA_009923455.1 Actinomycetota bacterium
TGAAGCCAACTTTGTTGGACTGGAATGTTGTGATGATGCCATCCTTCTTCGAAGGTCTATCTGCACTTCTAACTCAAGAGAATCTTGCAGCATTCAAGCTATTGATGGCTTCTGATCTGATTCGCTCCTATTCACCTTATTTGTCGAGCGGTTTTGTTGAGGAGCGCTTCGAATTTTATGGCAAGAAGCTGACCGGTCAGCCAGTCAACCGTCCGCGCTGGAAGCGCGGAGTGGCACTGGTTGAGGGTGGCTTGGGCGAAGCTGTAGGACAGCTCTACGTGAACAAGCACTTCCCAGCGGCATCAAAGACTCAAATGGATGAGCTAGTTGGCTATCTCATCAAGGCCTATGAGAAGAGCATCAAGGAGCTTGACTGGATGAGTGAAGAGACCAAGGTGAAAGCCTTGGAGAAGCTCTCCAAGTTCAACCCCAAGATTGGCTACCCAAGCAAGTGGAAGAACTACTCGTCGATTGAGATTTCCAGAGATGATCTAGTTACCAATGTGGCCAATGTCTCAAGCTGGGAGTTTGACTATCACGCAAACAAGATCGGTTCCAAGATCGATCGCGAGGAGTGGCACATGACTCCTCAGACCGTGAACGCCTACTACAACCCTGGCCTCAACGAAATCGTTTTCCCAGCCGCAATTTTGCAGCCACCGTTCTTCTCACCAGAGGCAGACATGGCGATGAACTTCGGCGGAATTGGTGCAGTTATTGGCCACGAAATCGGCCACGGTTTTGATGACCAGGGTTCGAAGTATGACGGTGATGGCCGATTGGTCTCTTGGTGGACCGAGGCAGACCGAAAGGCTTTCGAGGCGAGAACCCGGTCACTAATTGAGCAGTACAACGCGCTTTCACCGGAGCAGCTAGATGACAAGCACACGGTCAACGGTGAGCTCACCATCGGTGAAAACATCGGTGATCTTGGAGGCTTGGGTATTGCCTGGAAGGCATACCTGCTTTGGCTTGGAGACAATGAGCCTGAGGTAATCGATGGCTACACCGCGCAACAAAGATTCCTAATGGCATGGGCGCAGTGCTGGAGAACATTGAGCCGTGACGAGATCATGATTCAGCGTCTTGCGACCGACCCTCACTCGCCAGCGGAGTTCAGATGCAACCAGGTAGTGAAGAACCTGGATATCTTCTATGACGCTTTCGAGGTGGGACCAGATAGCGAGATGTATCTAAAGCCTGAAGAACGCGTAGTCATCTGGTGAAACTCTGGTTTCGAATCCTGTATGTCTATTTGACCTACCGGAAAAGATCCAAGCTTCGCATCGACGATGTTTCACGCATCAGCTTTCGAGTTTGGCCAAGTGATCTAGATATCTATCGCCACATGAACAACGGCGTCTTCCTAACGATCATGGATTTAGGGCGATATGACCAGGGTTTGAGAACTGGTTTTTGGCAAAAGTGGCGCAAGCTCGGCTGGTATCCAATCGTGGTCAACTCAACGATTAGCTATCGCAAATCACTCGAGCCCTGGCAGAAATTCGATCTAGAGACCAAGGTGATCGGTTGGGACGACATTGCCTACTACATCGAGCAAAGATTCGTCAGAAACGGTGAAATCTATGCTCGAGCAATTATGCGAGGTCGCTTCCTAAAGCGAAGCTGGGGCATCCTCACACCGCAAGAGGTGATGGCGGGATCTGGCGGTTGGCCAGGGGAGGAGCCAGTCTTGCCAGATTGGATTTTGCGCTGGGCTTCAGACGTTCAACTTCCGAAGGGTAAAGAGCCAGCTCCCAGCAACTGGGATTAGTTTTTTGCGCCTGGCCAGCGACAAGCTGCAATCGCATCTTCAATCGGGTTGAGCAGCAGGTCTTGAGTCTCCGGGTGCTTCTCCATGTACTTCACGGTGTAGGAGCAGACTGGAACGACCTTGCCCATCTTCTCGGTCCGAATCGAAGCCAGTGATTCGCGAAGCAGGATGGCGGCGAGATTCTTTCCCTGGTGTTCAGGGTTGACCTCGGTGTGAACCAGGTGCACCTCTCCTGGACGCAGGCTGTAGTCCATCAAGCCAACTCTCTCCTGACCGAGGTGAATCTCAAAGCGGTGAGATTCTGGGTTGTGAGTGACCTTTGGCTCCATGCTGTTAACCTTCTCTACGTGTCTGCGAATCGTGTACTTCTGGGAGACAATCTACCCATACTCAAATCTATGCCCTCGCAGAGCGTTCAGCTGATCTATATTGACCCACCCTTCAACACCGGTCGAGAACAAAAGCGCTCAACATCTAAAGCTCGAGTTAGCGAATCTGGAAGAGTCGGCTTCAAAGGTGCTAGGTACGAACAAATAGTTGAGAAGGTGCTCAGCTACGACGATGCCTTTGCGGACTATTGGGATTTCCTGGAACCAAGGCTGGAAGAAGCCTGGAGGGTACTGACCGATGATGGCACGCTATACCTTCACCTTGACTTCCGTGAGTCGCACTATGCGAAGGTGTTACTGGACGCCCTCTTTGGTCGTGAGTGTTTTTTGAACGAGATCATTTGGGCTTATGACTATGGCGCTCGAAGTAAATCAAAGTGGCCAGCGAAGCACGACACCATATTGGTCTACGTCAAAAATCCGAAGACCTACTACTTCAACTCGTCAGAAGTTGATCGAGAGCCTTACATGGCTCCTGGTTTGGTTACCAAGGAAAAAGCCGCTTTGGGAAAACTTCCAACTGACGTTTGGTGGCACACCATTGTCTCGCCAACCGGTAAAGAGAAGACCGGCTATCCGACTCAGAAACCCGAGGGCATTCTCTCCAGGATCATCACCGCCAGTTCAAAGCCAGGTGATCGCGTGTTGGACTTTTTTGCTGGTTCAGGAACCACTGGCGCAGTCGCACACAAGCTTGGTAGAAACTTCACCTTGATTGATCAAAATCCCGAATCGATAAAAACCATCGAGGCAAGACTCAATGCCTTGGGTTGCGATTACGCTCGGGCAACGTAACCAGATAAACGATGAATGCCGTTAGCAGAATATAACTGCTTGCTGCAACCATCAACATTCCGTAATTATCTCCGCCTGGCCTACCAAAGAGCTGGAACATTACAAGCGGAAGTGTTTCATTCGATCCAAAGGCTAAGAAACTCGCTGCACCAAATTCACCAAGCGAAGTGAGCATCGCAAAAGTGGTCGCTAGCAAAACCGCCTTTCGAATTTGTGGAAACTCAATCCACCAAAATCGGTTTAGCCAGTTTGCTCCGTCGAGTGACGCAGCCTCTCGCTGCTCGGAGTCAAATCCATTTCGTGCCGGGTGCAAAATCTGATAAGTGATCGGAAGGGCAAACAAAACTTGAACCAGTGGAAGAAGGAGCCACGAACTAGTTAGTTCTCTTGGTAGGTACCCCACTATTGCAAGCGTGGCCAATCCGAAAACCACCGGGGAGATTCCAGCCGGCATTACCGCCAACAAACTCGGAGCTTTTTTTCGAGCCATGAAAAGCGCAATCGGAACGACGACTATCGCTACAACTAGGGCGTTGCGAAGACTATTACCCGCTGCCTCCAAGATAGATATGTTTAGCATCGACCGTGTTCCTTTGGAAGCTAGATTGCCGAGGTTGGTCAATAACCCATCACCCCAATTAGATCTGTTCAGAACCGAACCAAGGGTAAACAAAACTGCAGCTAGGAAACCCAGCCCGATAAATCTGGAGGGCCAGCCAGCTCGAAGTCTCGAAGTCTGGATTTCGGTCAACGATGAATCAATTGCAGCGAACTTTCTCACCGACAAAAACATTGCGATGCTGAGCAACGTTTGCATGAGGGCAAGCTGCCCAGCAGTCTCTAAATCCAGCCGCTGCAGCGCACTGATTGCAATCTGAGTTTCCAGGGTTCGAACTTGCCCGTCTGAGAGCGTCAGAATCAATCCATAAGAGGTAGCCGAGTAAAGCGCTACTAGAACTGCACCGCTCGCCACTGCAGACAGCAATTGCGGTAGCTCAATTTGCGTTCGTATTTGTAGACGACTTGCACCCTCAATTTCCGCCGCATCAACCAGTTCTGACCCGACAGTTCTGGTAGCAACAATTCGAGCTATGAATCCAGCGTTCATAATCGTGTGCGCAGCAAGAATTAGAAAGATTCCGATTGTGGAATTTATCGTTAAGTCTCTAGTAATGGCATTTATCGCTATTCCGATTAGGAACGGAGGTAACAGAAAAGGAACAGTGAGAACAGCGGAGACGATTCGGCCCAGTCGAGGGCTGATTGAACTCAGCCAGAATCCAACCGGGACCCCAACGAAAGCGCTTAGAGCCGCGCTCACCACCGCTATGAAAGCGGTGGTGAGCAGCAGCTCAAAGCTAGTTATCAAAAACGTCTGACCAGTCTTTCAACCACTGATCGCGGTTGGCAGCAAAATCAAGGTCGCCACCCAGCGTTGAATTTGCAGGTGCTCCTGTTGACTTGAACTCCTCGGGAAGTTCAACGTCCGAACTTGGATACACGAACATGTTCCAAGCCAGTCCCTCTTGGAAGGACTTTGACTTTAGAAACTCCAGGACGGCCTTGCCACCTTCTGGGTTCTTGGCTTTGTTCAGAACCGCTGCGTACTCGAACTGTCTGAAGCATTCATCTCGAAGCGCTTTAGAGTTCTCAACGCCGTTAACGAGTTCCGCAGCTGGAGATGATGCATAACTCAGAACAATTGGATACTTTCCACCGTAGCGAGTGAACTCGGTGAAGTATGCATCGCTCCAAGATGGAGCAATCTTTACTCCATTGTCACGAAGCGATCTCCAGTATGCGAAAGTCTCAGCTTTGGATTCAAATCCTGCGTATGTGGTGATTAGAAATGCCATGCCGGGAGAGGACAGGATTGGGTTTGAGATCACAGTCAAGTTCTTGTACTCCTCGTTACCCAGATCTCGCCATGAGGTTGGTGGGGTTACCTTGGTTGCCTCAAACCACTCTGCGTCGTAGTTGAAGCAGACATCTCCGTAGTTGATTTCATCGAAGCTCTCGGCGATTTTGTTCTCTTGTGCGACCGACAAGAAAGTGTTGTCAATGCCGTATACCGCATCAGCGAATGGAGCATCCTTGGTTAGCACCAATTGGTTAGTCAGCGTTCCAGTGTCTCCAACTTTTACAAGTTCAAGTTGATAACCGGTGGATTCTTCAAACTCGGCAATCTGCTCATCTGTCATCACAAACGAGTCGTGGGTTGCTAGCCGAACTGTGGTGGTGTCTACTGGCTCACTTGCGCAGCCAGTGAGAGCCAGGGTGAAAATTGCCAATGCAGCAAGCTTCTTCATTTCGTGCCTTTCTTATCAGTTAGGCACGGGAGCGAGGTGTCTTCCTGCGCTGGCATTACCCAGATCAGGTTTGACGGTCGAAGACTTTCAGTCTTCCTCTCAGTCCGGTTTACCGAACTCCCGTGTCAACGAAAAGTATAAGTAGCTTTACTCTTTAGAGATTCCCTGCGGCCGCCTCAGCTGAAGCACTCTTTTCCCTCAGCGGAACTTCCTTGATGAACCAGCTGAGCGCAAATGCAACCAAAACTACTCCTCCAGCAATCAAGAAGACATCAAGTGAAGATTCAACGAAACCAATTCGGAAAGGAGCTGTTAGGCGATCATCCGCCCCGATCAAGAACGAGGAATCCTCAGAAATCGCATCTGCACCCGCCTGCGAAGTAATGAGCTCAAGAATCTTTGCGTTACTTGGGTCAGCTAATACTGTCTTGTCGGCGAGGGCTTCGGAGAAGCCTTGCTGGACATCGGTCCGATCAAAGGCTGCAAGAACCTTATCTTTGAGCTGACTAAAGAGAATTGACATAAAGACAGCCACTCCCAGGGTTCCGCCGATCTGTCGGAAGAAGGTTGCCGTGCTGGTGGCAACACCAATGTCTTTTGCTTCGACCGAGTTCTGTGAGGCGACCATCGTGGTCTGCATGAGTTGACCAAGGCCCAGACCAATCAAAATCATGCCAATAGAAACCACCCAAATCGGGGTGTCTGCTTCAAGCAGCAAGAACATGTATGCATAGCCCATGAACAAGGTTGCTGTTCCGGTGTTGAAGAAGATGCGGTACTTGCCGAACTTCGACGTAATGCGACCAGAGGTGATGGTTGCGGTCATCATGCCGGCAACCATGGGAAGCATCAGTAGTCCTGCTTCTGTAGGCGAAGCACCATATGCCACCTGGATTACAAGCGGCAGGACAATCATGCCACCGAACATTCCGATGCCAATAATGAAGCTAAGCATCTGCGTGCGAGCAAAGGTCTTGTTCTTGAAAATCGAGAACGGAATCAGAGCCGCATCACCCATTCTCTTCTCGACGAATAAGAAGGCAATGATTCCAAGTACGCCCAAGGTCGCCAAGGCAATTGATGGAACTGAGGTCCAACCCCATGTTCGGCCCTGCTCAGCAACCAGCAGGATTGGCACCACTGCTATCACAATGGTGACCGCACCCCACCAGTCAATCTTTTGAGGTCTTGGAGTATGTGGCACGTGCAAAAACTTGTAGACCATGAAGAGCGAGATTGCGCCGATTGGGATGTTAATGAGGAACACCCAGCGCCATCCGTCGGTGAATAGCAGCTGGTCAGCACCCGCAAATGCACCTCCGATGATTGGGCCAAGCAGAGATGAAGTGCCAAAGACAGCAAGGAACATACCTTGATACCGCGCACGCTCACGGGGCGGAACAATGTCGGCGACGATTGTTAGAGCTAGTGAAAAGAGGCCACCAGCACCCAATCCTTGAAGCGCACGATAGCTCGCAAGCTCAATCATGTTGTTTGCCAATCCGGTCGTCACAGATCCGGCCACGAAGATTGAGATTGCGATCAAGAACAGCGGTCGACGTCCAAAGATATCTCCGAGTTTTCCGTAGATCGGGGTGCTAACTGTTGATGTAATTAGGTAGGCGGTTGTGGCCCAGGCCTGCATTGAAAGACCGCCTAGATCGTCGGCGATTGAGCGCATTGCCGTGCCCACCACAGATTGATCCAGGGCAGCCAGGAACATTCCTGACATCAGTCCGATAAGTACTATCCAAACCTCTCGGCGAGACATTTCTCCAGTGTTTTGATTTGCGGCATCCCGCTTGTGATTCTGAGCCAATCATGCTCCCAGTTTTAGGGTTATTAGGTGCCTCAGTCTACGCCTCTGTACCGCCGACCAGCGTTTGTGTTTGGTCCGCCACTGGTGATGGCGTTTGCAGGAGCGATCCTCATCCTGCAGTCCGCTTTTGGCGCGGGGCAGCTAAGTCTGGTTCAAACGAAACTGAACGAGCTGAAGGAAACCAAGACTCCGGTTTTCTCGATTAGAAACTCGGACTGGATCAGGGCAAAGTTGGACGATCCAAATTCGGTCTTTGTGGTTGTGAACAAGCATCGACAGATCAACCCAAAGAGTTTCGAACCAGGAGATTTGGTGCGGGTGGAAGATTCCAAGACTTTGGATAATTCCAGAAAACTGGCACTATCTGTGGCTGCCGCAGGGGCGCTCGAGGAAATGGCTAAGGCACTGAGTGCCGCTGGTCAAGGCAAGCTGTTCCTAAATTCCGCATACCGTTCCTATGACTATCAGGCAGAGCTGTTCCTCGGAAAGGTAAAGCAGTATGGCAAATCAGAGGCTCTGCTCAGAAGCGCACGTGCCGGCTACTCCGAACACCAAACAGGTTTAGCGGCGGACGTTTCTGTTCCGGAACAGGGCTGTGCGATCCTTGCCTGCTTTGGTGAAACCCCGGCCGGACAATGGATTCAAGAAAATTCTTGGCGCTATGGATTTATAGTTCGATACCTAGAAAGCACTACGGCAATCACCGGATATTCATACGAGCCATGGCACATTAGATATGTAGGCAAAGAAGTAGCGCGTTTATATCACGAAAATGGAATGCAAACTTTGGAAGAGTTCTGGGGTCTTCCAGCTGCTCCAGACTACTTGTCGGCAACCACAGAATCAACCAGCAACTGAGCCTCGGCCAGCACCTGGTCGAGGTGGTCATCGCCTTTGAATGATTCACCGTAAATCTTGTATACGTTTTCTGTACCCGATGGTCTGGCAGCGAACCAGGAAGACTCCGTAGAAACCTTGATTCCGCCCAGTGATCCACCACCAGGGGACTTGGACTCAACCGCGGTTATCGACTCACCCGCAAGGAGTTGAGCTGATACATCTTGGGGACTAAGTTTCGAAAGTTTGGATTTTTGGGCAAGAGTTGCCGGCGCATCCACTCGTTTATAACTTGGTGAACCAAATTTCTTAGTCAATTCGACATAAAGCTCTGACGGACTCTTTCCAGTTTTAGCTTTAATCTCGGACGCTAGTAGGCAAAGAATTAGACCATCTTTATCGGTGGACCAGGACTGTCCATTCCTTCGAAGGAATGAACCGCCAGCCGATTCCTCTCCACCAAAGCCAACTGATCCTTCCGATAGGCCAGGCACGAACCATTTGAATCCGACTGGCACTTCAAGAAGTGGTCGCTCAAGCTCTGCGACCACCTTGTTAATCATCGAGGATGACACCATGGTTTTTCCCACCCCTGCACTAGGCAGCCATTCAGGCCGGTTCCTAAAGAGGTAGTCAATTGACACCGCGAGAAAGTGGTTTGGATTCATCAGGCCGTGGTCTCTAGTCACTATGCCGTGTCTGTCTGCATCAGCATCGTTCCCAGTCGAAATGTCGAAGCTGTTTTTGTTTTGAATTAGCGAGGCCATCGAGTACTGCGAGGAGCAGTCCATTCGGATTTTGCCATCCCAATCAAGGGTCATGAATCCAAATTGGTAATCCACTTCAGGATTCACGACGGTGAGGTTCAGGCTGAACTGGTCTGCTATTTCTCCCCAGTAGTCAACCGAAGCACCACCCATCGGATCCGCTCCGATAGAAACGTTGCTCGATCGAATCAATTCCATATCGAGAACTTGATTCAACTGAGAGATGTAGTTGCCGCGATAGTCGAACTTTTGCCCATTAGCTTTCGCTCGCTTCACATCGGTTAATCCGGCAGCGATGATTTCGTTAGCTCGTTTGGCAATGACTGATGTCGCGTCCGAATCTGCGGGACCTCCGTGAGGGGGGTTGTATTTGATGCCACCATCTGCAGGCGGATTGTGGCTTGGGGTGATGATGATGCCATCGGCAATTGATCCACCGCTACGGTTGTGATCGATGATCGCCACCGAGACAGCAGGTGTAGGGGTGTATCTAGAGTGGCTATCCATCAGTGCCACAACATCGTTTCCGGCTAGCACTTCTAGCACGGTTTGTTCTGCTGGCTCACTGAGAGCGTGAGTATCTCGCCCCACGTAAACCGGACCATTGATGCCCTGGCTTTTTCGGTACTCAGCGATCGCCTGAGTTATGGCCAAGATGTGAACTTCATTAAATGAGGCGTTGTTTGCTGTGCCACGGTGGCCGGAAGTTCCAAAGCTCACCATCTGCTCTGGAGCGCTCACATCAGGGACTAGTTCGAAGTAGTTCCTCAGTAGTTTCTGAACATCAATTAGGTCTTGACTCTGTGCTGGTTGCCCTGCGCGCTCGTGCATCAGTTCTTCCCCCGTCTAAGCAAAAACACTAGGTAAGCCGCTGAGAAGCCAAATCCAACTATCGCGTAGCAGATGGTGAACCAGGTGAAGCTTGCTGGTATCAAGAGGGTTAGCGCTCCTAGGGCGAATGCGCTAAATAGCATCACTCGGCCAGCCACTAAAACCGATCTTTCGTTTCCGTTTATTGAAGTGTTGAGCATGTTTCCAGTTAGCGCCACCAGCGTTATCGCAATCATCCGAAGTGACCAGTCAAGCTCGTTGTTTGGCTGTAGACCGAGTAGCTCTGCAAAAAGCGAGGGTGTAAACAGCAGTGCAAGCGCGCTGAGTCCGAAGGTGATTCCACCCAGAAGCAACACCCTTCTGAGGCCCTTGATGTCGGATTGATTGGACATAACAGCATGGTATTGCTTTTGCTCTCAGAGCGCCTCCCCTAATCTTTAGCTATGTCAAAGGCACCCCGCATCGCATACCTAGGCCCGGCCGGCACCTTCACCGAAATGGCCGCTCGCCAAATTCCTAACGCCGCGAGCGCAGAGTTTTTGCCCACCGCTTCAGTTACTGAGGCGTTGGATATGGTCCTGAACAAGTTGGCGGACCGCGCCGTTGTGCCAATCGAAAACTCAATCGAGGGTGGGGTATCTGCCACCTCAGACGCCTTGGCACAGATGCCAGGTGTTCAGATATACGGTGAGTATTTGGTGCCAGTTCGATTTGACTTGATGGCTAAGCCCGGCACCAGTCTCTCTGATGTTTCTCAGGTGCTTACCCACCCGGTGGCATATGCCCAATGTCGAAGCTGGCTCATTCAAAATGTTCCAAGCCATGCTCACATCCCGGCATCCTCTACCGCATCGGCTGCCAAGTCCTTAGCTTCTGGTTTCCAAGCTGACGCTGTGATTGCTGCCGAAGCTGCCGCCAAGTTGTATGGCCTGGAAGTTTTGGCTTCAGACATTGGTGAGAACAAGCAGGCACAGACTCGATTCGTTGAGTTGGGCTTGCGCGGAAAGCCTGCACCAAAAACTGGTGCTGATAAAACCAGTGTCATCGTTGAGCTGCCAGACGACAGGCCTGGAGGACTACTAGAGATGCTGGAGCAGTTCGCTGCGCGTGGAGTGAATCTAAGTCGAATTGAGTCAAGGCCGGTTGGGGATCGCTTCGGTCGTTACCGTTTCAATATCGACGCTCAGGGTCATATTGAGGACGAAGCGATTGCCGAGGCCTTGATGGGTCTTCATCGCTTCAGTCCGAATGTCATCTTCCTAGGGTCTTATCAGCGAGCAGACAAAAGCGAGTCAAAGCATCAGGGCAATAACGCTAACGCGGCCTATGAGAAGGCGAAGAACTGGCTTAGCTCGCTGCGTGAGTTCTGAACGGAATACTTGCTCTAACCTCGACGCCACCTCGAACATTTGAAATGCTCCAGGCAGCGGTGAGTTCGTTGAGCAAATCGGTTCCAAGCCCCTTGGTTTTCTCAGTGACAGCCGAACCATTGTTTTTGGCAACTATCAAAACCACTCCATTTTCGAATTCGATCTTGAACTCAATCTTGGTTGCCTTGCCGTGACGGAAGGCGTTTCCAACAATCTCTTTGACTATTTCAATCGTGCAGATTCTCGAGGTTTCATCGATCGAGTCGAGCAGGGTGAAGTCGCAATTGATCTCAATGGAACAAACCCCATCCCAAGTTTCGATTAGCTCCCCAAACTCAAGACTCGAAGATTGCCGAGAGACCAGGCCGCTCTGCAACGCTTTTCGAGCTTTGTCTATGTCGCCAGTCACGAGCTTGAGCAGTTCTTTATCGAGGCCCGCTGTTTGCTTGAGCCTGGAGTGGGCGACCGTGAGGGCCCCTTGCACTGTTCCATGGATTATGAAAGACCAGTTTCGCTTTGCAATCCAAACAGCTTGTTCAATCAGAGCAATTTCTCGCTCTAGCTCGGAATTCAGCTGTTCCAAATTTCGCAGCGATTGCTCCTGGCTAGTCACATATGAGGCTCTGATTGCGAGCCCCAAAATCACCAAGATGATCAGTCCTGCTCCCGTTTGGCGCAAGCCCACTGCTCCCTCGTAAACATTGGCAACACTGAAAAGGTAAATCCAGGTTGGAATAAGGGAGACTCCAATTAAGAGGCAGCTGAAGAAAAAGCCCAGAACGAACTTCGGCTCGAAAGATGCTGGGATTAGCCCTCTGATCACTGCACCAATAGGCAACATTGAGGTGGTGTAGAGCAGAAGCGTCAGAGCAAACTCCGGGCCCGCCAATGCATTCGCAGTCGCAATAATGTTCAGGTTTGCGAACAAGAAAACAAGCCCAGGTCTATATGCGCGCTTTAGTGGAACAGTCTTTGGCCAGAGCGAAATTTTCTCAGGCTCACGATCTGCAGATGACTCTTGAGCCAAAACTTCAAATCGATCCCAGATGTCTTTGCTCAGTGGCCGAACTTCTTGTTCGACCAACCGCCTGAGCTCTTCAGCACTATCCGCAGCATTAGTTTTGGCAAGGTATTTCTGGACCTCGTTAAGCTTCCCAAGTAGCGCTTGCTGCGCCCTTTGTCTCAGTGCACCGTCTGCTTGTTCGGCCGCTTTTTCTGCTTGAGACCGGCGGATTGCTAGTTGCTCGCGAGCCTTTTCAATCTGAGCGGTGTCGAGTGCAAAGCGCTGTTGGGCGGTGGTTAGGTAAGCGAGTAGCATTGCAACCAGCACGCCAAGTGTGAAATCTCCCGGCAGTCTTCTGACATCGATTGCCTGGCTTAGACCGCTAAGTTCGAACAGGCTGTATTCAAGAGCGAGACCGCGGAGTAACTGCGAACCTCCGACTATGACGATGAGCTTGCCGGTTGAACCAAATAGGTCTTTGTCTAGTTTTGAAAGTAGCCAATGACCGCCGAAAAAGCTGACGAAAAACACAACCTCTGCAAAGAGCAAAGATGGCAGCAGGGTCAGAAATGGAACTCCGAGGCGCACCTCTTCATATGAGGCACCCGACATGAAGTGAATTGCGGGGAACCAAAGAAAGATTCTCCAGTCGAGCAGGTTGACCCCAGCCAGCTGACTCCAGCTGTCATTGAGTGCGTTCAAGAATCTTAGGAATCGATTCTTGATTGTGATCACTTTGGTAAACCGGAGGCTTTGATGTATTCGAGGGCGGCTTTCACTCTACGCTCCGAACCACCCTGCTCGTCAATGCCAAGCTGCTTGTAGGCACGAACCAGGAGCAGTCTCACAGCTCGAACCGTGGTGCCGCGAAGCTGAGCAATCTCTTCGTTTGACTTACCTGCAGCTAGAAGGCGAATAGTTTCCAGCTGCGAGTTACTGAGCTTTTTTAGATTGTGACCAGAGGTCAGATCATCCCTGAGGTGGCGAGCACGACCGCGGGCGGTTTCCTCAATTGCCTGAAGTAGAACCTCTGGGTCAGTGATGCGGTCTTTGTGCAGATAGGCACTGCCAGCTGGCAAATGCTTCGAGGATTTACCTGCCAACCGAGGCTCAGAAACATTTGTTAGGAAGGCAATCGAAACTGACGGGGACTGGAATTTGATTGCGCTAGCGACATCAATACCGTCTGGACCAGAACCCAGATCCACATCCATCAAAACCAAATCCGGATCAAATGACTTGGCTAGCTTTGCCGCTTCAGACCCTTTATTGGCAACCTCGATCTCATGGCCGGCGGCTTCCAGTGTTTGCTTTAGAAGCGCTGACACCAGCGGCTCGTCATCAACGACGAGAATCTTCAATCTAAAATCCACAGCCATAGCATGCCACTTTGGTCACATACCTGCGGTTATCCGTGTTCCCCTGGGGGAACATGCACAGATCAGAGTGTGTTTCTCTCTAGCTGGCTCTCAAGCGCAATAAAGGTAGGCTTTAGCTCGTGATTGACCTTAATCTTCTTCGCGAAAATCCAGATGCGATTCGTGCCTCGCAGCGAGCGCGCGGTGCCGATGTTGCCCTCGTTGATTTGGCAATTGAACTTGAGTCCAAGCGTCGTCAATCCCTCAGTGAATTTGAACGCCTTCGTGCAGAGCAGAATGCTCACGGCAAATTGGTTGCCTCGGCTCCAAAGGAGCAGAAGGCAGAGCTGGTAGCGCAAGCACAAGAACTTGCAGCCAAAGTCAAGGCTGCTGACACCGCTGCAACAGATGCTCAGGAAGAGCTCAATAAGGTCCTCTACAAAATCGAAAACGTGGTTATCGAGGATGTTCCACACGGTGGTGAAGAGAACTTCGTTGTGATCAAGGAAGTTGGCCAGAAGCGGAATTTTGAGTTCGCACCCAAGGAGCACTCCGATCTCGGAGAGCAACTTGACATTATTGACATCGCTCGCGGAGCCAAGATTTCAGGTTCGCGTTTTTACTTTCTGAAGGGTTTGGGCGCAAGGCTTGAACTAGCTCTGATGCAGCTAGCACTCGATCAAGCTACCGAAGCAGGTTTCACAGCCTTGATAACTCCAACTTTGGTTCGCCCAGAGGTAATGCAGGGAACAGGTTTTCTTGGTGAACACGCCTCGGAGGTTTACTACCTGCCAGCTGATGAGCTTTTCCTAACCGGCACCAGTGAGGTTGCACTTGCTGGTTATCACAGCGATGAAATCTTGGATGACCTCTCCTCACCAATTCGCTATGCAGGATGGTCGACCTGCTATCGACGAGAGGCTGGCTCTCACGGTAAGGACACCAAAGGCATCCTTCGCGTTCACCAGTTCAACAAGCTTGAAATGTTTAGCTACTGTCGACCAGAGGATGCCGAACAGGAGCACAAGAACCTGCTCGCATGGCAGGAGCAGATGCTTCAGAAGTGCGAGCTCACCTATCGAGTGATCGACGTTGCTGCCGGAGACCTGGGCTCCTCAGCAGCAAGAAAGTACGATATCGAGGCTTGGGTGCCATCGCAGCAGACCTATCGCGAACTGACGTCAACCTCGAACTGCACAACCTTCCAGGCTAGAAGACTAAACACTCGTTATCGCGATGAGGCGGGTAAACCGAAGGTGGCCGCAACCCTAAATGGCACGCTTGCTACCACTAGATGGATTGTTGCGATTTTGGAAAACCACCAACAGGCGGACGGCTCGGTTCTGATTCCAAAGGCACTGCGTCCTTACCTTGGCGGCATCGAGCGCATCAGCGCTAAGGCCTAAACCGCATGGCATCTCCCTGGCTTATCGGCATCGACATCGATGGCACACTCGTGCACGATGACGGCTCGCTATCCAAGCGAGTAGTTGACGAGGTTCAGCGAGTAAGAAGCCAAGGCCACAAGGTAGTGATTGCGACCGGGCGTGCAGCAGCAAATGCCTACCCGGTAATCAAAGACCTCGGTTTGGATGAGGGCTTTGCAGTTTGCTCCAATGGCGCAGTGACAATCGAGCTAGGTGGCAAAAAGGGTTATCACGTTGTCGAGGTGAAGACCTTTGACCCCGCAGAGATTCTGGCGCTACTGATCGAGAAGCTACCAAATGCGCATTTTGCAGTCGAGGACGTTGACGGTAGCTACCGCTTCAATAAGCCATTCCCAACCTATGCGCTGGGTGACCAAAACTTTGAGGCGGATCTCAATTCACTTTCGCACCATCCGGTTTCGCGAGTTGTGGTGCTTTCCCCGGATCACGATGTTGACGAGTTTCTGGGGATCATCGAAGACATCGGATTGCAGTCGGTCTCCTATGCGATTGGCTACACCGCTTGGTTAGATATCGCCCCCAAGGGAATCGACAAGGGGCACGGTCTAGAGCGAATTAGAACCCAACTTGGAATCCCAGGCGAACAGGTTGTTGTCATGGGAGATGGCAGAAATGACATCGAGATGTTCCGTTGGGCCAAGGATCTAGGTGGCTACGCATTTGCCATGGGGCAAGCCCCCGATGAGGTAAAGCTGGAGGCAACCGCTGTCACCGCATCGGTCGAGGACGATGGTGTTGCTCAGGTATTGAGCTCGGTAGAGGGGCTGCAGTTTCTCGATTAGCCCACTAAACTTCCTTGCGGAGGTCTGTCCGAGCGGCCGATGGAGCTGGTCTTGAAAACCAGTGGACAGCAATGTCTCGTGGGTTCGAATCCCACGGCCTCCGCCACTAACCCGCCATAAAGGCGGGTTTCTCTTTTCCTAGGGACATCTCAGACTTTTGTCCCTAGACTTCTCTGGTGACTCAGCCGGAATACGATTTTTCGTCAACGCCGAGACCAAAGCGAAGAGGCTGGCTCAAACGAACCCTTTTCGCGATGGCCAGCGTGGTTGGTCTCGTAGTTGCCCTACTTGGTGGCGGATACGTCTACCTAACCTCAACGCTAAGCGCATCCGGTATCGATGTCTTCTCGACCGATGGCGAGGAGTACAAGCTTCCTACTGCCGAGGAAATCAAGGGCCCAATCAACATGCTTTTGATTGGCTCTGACACCAGAGCCGGGCAGGGCTCAACCGCTTATGGAAACTCGACCGCCAATCTTGCCGATGTGATCATCCTGATCCACGTCACCGCTGATCGCTCAAATGCGGTCGCAATCTCATTCCCGAGAGACCTGATGGTCTCCCAACCGGAGTGCAAAAACCCAGATGGTGGAGATCCATATCCACCAAAGGATCTGGTTCAGATCAATGCCACCATGAACTCCGGTGGCCCTGCCTGCACTCTGCAGACCATTCAAGCTTTGACCGGAATCAAGATTCCATACCTAGCGATGATTGACTTCAAGGGCGTTATTGCCATGAGTGAGGTAGTTGGTGGCGTCACGGTCTGTGTCTCCGAGGACATCAACGACGACAAGACCAAGCTCTACTTAGAAGCTGGCGAGCACACCTTGCAGGGCTCAAGTGCTTTGGCGTTTTTGAGAACTCGCTACGGAGTTGGCGATGGCTCAGACCTATCAAGAATTTCAAATCAGCAGGTATTCCTCTCGGCTCTGGTTCGAAAGCTAAAGTCCGACAACGTGCTTTCAAACCCGTTCCAGATGCTTCGCATCGGAACTGCAGCTCTTGAGAACATGCAGCTTTCGAACTCGCTAACCAACATTGGCGTAATGCTTGGTCTTGCCAGAGAGGTGAACCAGGTCGACCTGGACATGATTACCTTTATCAAGCTCCCCGTCTACAGCATGAAGGGTGCTTACTCCGGTCGAGTTGGTTTGATTGAAGATCAGGGCCAGTTCTTGTTCGACAAGATCGCCAAGGATGAACCGCTGATTTTGGCTAAGGCAAACTTCGGTCAGGGTGCCGTGGTTGCTGAGGATGACACCACTCAAACCAACACCTCCACTACCGATGCGACTGCTGCCGCAACTGAAAGTGAGCCGGTGGAGACCCTGCCGGAATGGGTTCAGGGCACCAAGGCATCAGTGAAGAGCTGCTCAAAGTAGTGGTCGAACACTAGGGAGTTTTCTTGTAGGCTTTCCTAGCACCAAGGAGACGTCGCATAGCCCGGTCGAGTGCGCCCGCCTGCTAAGTGGGTAGGGACCTTAAAAGTCCCTCGAGGGTTCAAATCCCTCCGTCTCCGCTCTTGGGCCTTGAATGCGAACCCAATCCGTGAACTCAATGTTCATAAAGTTAAAAGTTTGTCCGTGTTCCGTTTGCAATCTGTAAGCGTTTTCTACTACAGTCCCCATTACTGAGGGAGTATTCCTAGGCAATCAGTTCGTCATCACGGCCTAAAAACCCGGACTGGTTGGTCACCGAAAAAGTGGCGGGAGAGACTCAGTCTTCGGTTGACAACGGGGTTGACTGCAAAGACGATCCCCTCGTCCTCCGAAGCCGATTTCCAAAACGGAAATCGTCCCACTTTTTATTTGGAGGACAAATAGTGAAGAAGATTGCTATCGCAGCAACGACGCTGGCGTTGGTTGCTTCTACCATCACCCTGGCCCCTGCGGCCAATGCAAACACCAGACCAGAGAACGCACGCTACGGTTTGAACTGTGCGACTGCCGGTCAGGTGGCTGTAAAGCGAGGTGCTGACGGTAGTGACCTGATTTGTAGGGTCGCGCCTCAGGGAAGCTTCAAGGGCAAGCGAATCTGGCAGTACGCAAAGTGGCCAAGCCTGAAGGGCCTAGATGTTCTAGTCCCAGCTGGTGCCGGTGGTGGATACGACACCACTGCTCGTCGCCTCATGGAGTCGATGCGTGCTGAGGGTGTACTTCAGTCTGACGCTACCTACCGCAACCTTCCTGGTGCCGGTGGAACCACTGGTCTATCCAGCTTCCTAAACAACGACACTGGCAAGTCTGGCAAGGTATTGATGATGGGCTTTGCTCTAGTCGGTGGTGTTCAGTCGACCAAGGTTTCATTCAAGAACTCCGACACCGTTGGTGCAGCCCGTTTGATGGGTGAGTACGAGGTAATCGTTGTTCCTGCCAACTCCCCATACAAGACTCTTCAGGACCTTGTAAAGGACATCAAGTCACAGAAGAAGGCTCTGCCAATTGCTGGTGGAAACCTAGGTGGTATTGACCACTACACCGCAGTTCAGATGTACGAGGCTATTGGTCTATCGATCAAGGACCTGAACTACATCGTTTACTCCGGTGGTGCTCAGGTGACCACTGCACTTCTAAACGGAACTGCTAAGGCCGGTATCTCCGGTTGGGGCGAGTTCCAGTCTCAGGTTGCTGCAGGCACCCTACGTCTACTGGGCATCAGCTCAGCCAAGAAGGTAACTGGTATTCCAACCAGCACCTTCAAGGAGCAGGGCGTTGACATGGTCTCCATGAACTGGCGTGGTCTGATGCTTCCAAAGGGCACCAGCCAGGCTGACCGCAACCTAGTTATCCGTGCTCTTGACGTTACCCGTAACGGTCAGGCATGGAAGGACAACCTAAAGAAGTACGTCTGGAGCAACAACTGGCTACCAGGTGACGCTTACCAGACCTGGCTACAGGGCGAGGAAGCCAAGATCAAGAAGCTATACACCGACCTAGGACTCTAGTTCTGTGGCTCTAGCTTCAAAGCAGATTGCAAAGGGGGAGCTGGTATTCACCAGCTTCCTCTTTGCAACTTCAGTAGTTGTATTGGTTGATACCTCCAACATGGTTGAGTCCAACGCAGTTGGATTCGTGGGACCAAAGGTTTTCGCATACATCGTTGGTGGGTTGATGTTTGCCCTCTCTGCGCTTCAAATGATTTTTGTGTTGCGCGGTGCAAAGGGCGAGCCAGAGGGTATCGAAGCGGGCTCACCGCTGGAGAAACCAAACTGGCGTCCATTTGGACTGGTCGTTCTCGCGCTTGCGCTTTACGCCGCGCTAATCGAGATTCTCGGATTCTTGATCATGGGACCGGTGTTGTATTTCTTGGTCGGTAAGGCTATTGGCGTGAAGCGCAACGTGCTGCTTGCCATCGTTGCCGTGGTTGTTAGCATTGCCGTTTTCATCGGCTTCACCCAGGGCCTTCAGCTTTACCTACCGCTTGGCTTTGATTTCCTTCAACCACCTTCTGAAAACATTGAGGATGGTGGTTGGTAATGGACTTCGGACACTTTTTAGAGGGATTTGCCGCCTCACTAACGTTGACCAACTTGATGTTTGGTCTTCTGGGAACCATCTTGGGAACACTGGTCGGTGTTCTGCCAGGAATCGGTCCCGCATTGGCCATCTCACTATTGCTTCCAGTAACTCTCACAGTTGATCCAACTGCTGCGCTGATTATGTTCGGTGCCATCTACTACGGAAGCATGTTCGGTGGTTCGACCACATCCATCTTGCTAAACGCTCCGGGTGAGTCTGGCTCCGTCATGACCACGCTTGAGGGAAACAAGATGGCTCGCAACGGTCGAGCTGGCGCAGCTCTGGCTACCGCCGCCATCGGTTCCTTCGTGGCTGGTGCGATTGCAACTGGAATCGTTGCGATGGCATCACCAACCATCGCTTGGATCGGTGTTCGGATGACACCAGCCGACTTCTTCGCGCTGATGGTTTTGGCATTTGGAACGGTTGGTGCCGTTCTTGGTCAGTCGGTAGTGCGTGGTTTGCTCTCGCTCTGTATGGGCTTGGTTTTGGGGCTAATCGGTTTGGATCTCCAGACTGGAGCTTCACGTCTCACCTTCGATGTGCCAAAGCTCACCGACGGTATCGAGACCGTGGTTCTCATCGTCTCGCTGTTTGCACTCGGTGAGGTTTTGTATGTGGCTCTCTATGGACGTCTAAGTCCAGTTAACCGAAATGCTTTCAAGGGCTTCGCGACCATGACCAAGTCTGACTGGAAGCGCTCATGGGGACCTTGGCTCCGTGGAACCGCGATTGGTTTCCCAACCGGTGTTCTTCCAGCCGGAGGATCCGAACTACCAACCTTCTTGAGCTACAGCCTTGAAAAGCGCTTAGCCAAGAAGAAGCACGATGAATTTGGCAAGGGTGCAATCGAAGGTGTTGCCGGTCCAGAAGCGGCTAATAACGCCAACGCTGCCGGTGCCATGGTGCCGCTGCTGGCACTTGGTCTTCCGACCAGCGCAACTGCTGCGGTAATGCTTGCAGCCTTCCAGCAGTTTGACATCAAGCCCGGACCATTGCTGTTCAATGACCAGCCGGTTTTGGTTTGGACGTTGATCGCATCACTATTCATCGGAAACCTGTTGCTACTGGTTCTAAATCTTCCACTTGCTGGAGTTTGGGCAAAGTTGCTTCTAATCCCAGCTCCATACCTATACGGCGGAATTGTCCTTTTTGCCTTGGTAGGTGCATATGTGCTCAACGGCGATACTTGGGAGATTTGGGTAGCTCTGGTAATTGGATTGTTGGGCCTTCTGTTCCGAAGATATGGCTATCCGGTCACTCCTTTGATTCTCGGAGTGATTTTGGGACCAATGGCTGAGCAGGAGTTCAGACGAGCGCTTCAAGGTTCAGCTGGTGATCCAATGGTGTTGATTGCGACCCCATTTTCACTGGGTGTTTACATCCTGCTGGCCATCGTGGTTGCAATTCCGAAACTCTATGCATTTTGGAAAAACAAGAACTCATAAATGAGGTTGGGTAGTTCGAGCAATAGCCGTTGGCTATTGCTCGTTCTGCTTAACTCGGCCTTTATTCAGGCTGGAGTTTACGTTGTTCGCCCGATGGTCACCTACCGTGCAGTTGATCTTGGTGCTGCCGCGCTGGTGGGAATCATCGGGTCAGCCTTCGCAATTGCTCCTTTGATTTTCGCAATTGTGATGGGTAAGTGGGTGGATCGCGGCAGAGACGGCACAGCTTTATTGATTGGCTCCAGCATCTCCATGCTGATCACGATAGTCCTGGTTTGGATTGAGTCGCTTCCCTTCTTGTTTATTGCTATGCCACTTCTAGGAATTGGTCACCTGTTCGCGATGCTGGGTGGCCAAACCATGATCGCAAATCGCTCACCCGATCCCAAGTACGAACGAAACTTTGGACTTCTCACCTTCTATGCCTCTGTCGGTCACGCATTCGGACCATTCTTCGGCGGTCTTCTTGCAGACCGCGGTGGCATTGAGGTTGATGTGAATGCGGCACTTTGGTTAGCGATTGTTCTCTTTATCGGTGCAACGCTGAGT
>RFTL01000028.1 GCA_009923455.1 Actinomycetota bacterium
TGGGTCGAGACCCCGCTTGGTACTCAGAAGGTTGCGGCGATTGGAATTCGCGTGGCAGAGAAAACCACAATGCACGGCTTTGCCCTGAACTGCAATAACTCGCTTGACCCCTACGAGCACATCATCGCTTGTGGAATTTCAGATGCCACCACGACGACACTTTCGATTCTCACTGGAAAGCTGATTACTCCTCAAGATGCGGCTACCCTAGTGATGCAGAAAATGGGAGAGATACCGAATGAGCGACAAGCCAGAGCGTAAGTTACTAAGGCTCGAAGTTCGAAACTCCCAAGTTCCAATCGAACGCAAGCCGGAGTGGATCAAGACCACCGCCAAAATGGGACCTGAGTATCGCCAGCTACACAGTCTGGTGAAGGAAAAAGAACTGCACACCGTTTGCCAAGAGGCAGGTTGCCCCAACATCTTTGAGTGCTGGGAGGATCGTGAAGCCACATTCCTTATCGGAGGTTCACAGTGCACCAGGCGATGCGACTTCTGCCAGATTGATACTGGAAAGCCCGCTGCTTTTGACGCTGATGAACCACGTCGAGTCGGTGAATCTGTAAAGCAGATGCAACTGCGGTACGCGACGGTGACCGGTGTTGCTCGCGATGACCTCCCGGATGAGGGTGCCTGGCTCTACGCCGAAACCATTCGCCAGATTCATAAGCAATCCCCCGGCACTGGGGTAGAAATCCTGGTTCCTGATTTCTCCGGAAAGCCAGATTTACTGCAAAAAGTTTTTGATGCAAAGCCTGAGGTATTCGCACACAATGTTGAGACGGTACCAAGGATCTTTAAGCGAATCCGTCCCGCGTTCAGCTATGAGCGTTCGTTGGATGTGATCACCCAGGCCAGAAACGCTGGTCTTGTGACAAAGAGCAATCTGATACTGGGCATGGGCGAAGAGTTGGAAGAAGTCTCTCAGGCCCTAAAGGATCTATATGATGCTGGTACCGATATCATTACCGTCACCCAGTATTTACGCCCCTCCCCTAGGCATCACCCGGTAGAGCGCTGGGTAAAGCCAGACGAATTTGTCGCTCTAGCCAAAGAAGCTGAAGCTCTTGGTTACCTAGGAGTTCTTGCAGGCCCACTTGTGCGAAGCAGCTATCGCGCTGGCAGACTCTGGGCTAAGTCGATGATTGCTAAGGGACGCGAGATTCCAGCCGAACTGAAACACCTTGCCGACAAGCTTGAATTCAGCCAAGCAACAGCAGTTGCCTAACTAAACTACTGACGTGCCTAAAGAGAAGAAGAACAAAGCCCCAGGTCGCTTCAAGCAACTTATGCGGGTTTACAAGATAACCGCAAAGTCCGACCCATCAAGCGCGTGGACCGCTCTTCTAGGATTCCTAATTGCCCTAGGTGTTGGATTAGCGCTGGGTTACTTCTTCGACCCGGGCAATGTCTGGTCAATGGTGCTGTGGGGAATTACTGGAACCACCTCAGGTCTTCTCATCGCGATGATCATCATGTCCAAGAAGGCTGAGAAGAACGCCTACATGCGCATCGAGGGTCAACCTGGCGCGGTCGGTGCTGTTCTGGACAGCCAGATTCGTCGATCATGGAGAGCAAACCCGATGCCTGTAGCAATAAACGGCAAAACCAAAGAGGCCGTCTATCGAATGGTCGGTCCTGCCGGTGTGGTGCTCATCGGGGAAGGTTCGGGGGCAAGGCTTCAGCAGCTTCTAGAAGATGAGACTAGAAAGATCAATCGCGCGGCACCTGGTGCAACAGTGCACAAGCTGAAGGTTTCCCAGGCAGACGGAATCCGTTTGCACGCATTGTTGAAGACCGTCTACAAACTAAAGAAAACTATGACGCGCGCCGAGGTCACCGCTGTGACGAATCGCCTCGAGGCGCTCAGCTCGGTCGGAGCACTTCCAATCCCAAAGGGCATTGACCCAACTAAAGTCCGCCCTCCGAAGCGCAAGGTTTAACATTTCTGAAACATACCTCGGCTAGGTTTAGAGCGTTCCGCTATCCCACTAGCCATGAGAGGGCATTCAATGTTCAAAACCGCGTCCGAAGTGATCGCTTACATCAAGGAAAACGACGTCAAGTTCCTAGATGTTCGCTTCACCGACCTTCCTGGTGTGCAGCAGCACTTCAACCTTCCTGTTTCTCAGATTGACGAGGACTTCTTCGCCAACGGCCAGCTATTCGATGCTTCCTCAATCCGCGGATTCGCTTCGATTCACGAATCAGACATGCAGTTGATTCCAGATGTGACTACTGCCTACATCGATCCATTCCGTATCGAAAAGACTCTGATCATCAGCTTTGACATTTACAACCCAAGAAACGGTGAGCTTTACCACCGAGACCCTCGACAGGTTGCTCACAAGGCAGAGCGTTACCTAGCCTCTACAGGTATTGCCGACACCGCATTCTTTGCTCCAGAAGCCGAATTCTTCATCTTCGACGAGGTTCGTTATGAGACCAAGTCCAACACGGCATTCCACATCGTTGATTCGATCGAGGGTGCTTGGAACTCAGCTCGTCAGGAAGATGGCGGCAACCTAGGGAACAAGACTCCATTCAAGGGTGGCTACTTCCCAGTTTCTCCAGTTGACCACCTGGCGGACATCCGTGACGCCATTGTGCTCGAGCTGGAGGCCGCTGGTCTTGATGTCGAGCGCAGCCACCACGAGGTGGGAACTGCGGGTCAGTGCGAGATCAACTACCGCTTCGACACTTTGGTCAAGTCAGCCGATGACGTACTGAAGTTCAAGTACATCGTGAAGAACGTTGCTCACCAATACGGCAAGACCGCAACCTTTATGCCTAAGCCGCTGTTCGGTGACAACGGTTCAGGTATGCACGTTCACCAGTCGCTATGGAAGGACGGCAAGCCACTGTTCTATGACGAGGCTGGCTACGGAGGCCTTTCTGACATTGCTCGTTGGTACATCGGTGGTCTTCTAAAGCACGCACCAAGCTTGCTGGCATTTACCAACCCATCGGTCAACTCCTACCACCGCCTAGTCCCAGGCTTTGAGGCACCGGTGAACCTGGTTTACTCAGCCGGTAACCGTTCTGCAGCAATCCGTATCCCAATGACCGGTACTAACCCGAAGGCTAAGCGCATTGAGTTCCGTGCTCCCGATGCATCTGGAAACCCATACCTAGCATTTGCAGCCATGCTGATGGCTGGCTTGGATGGAATCAAGAACCGCATCGAGCCACACGCCCCAGTTGATAAGGACCTTTACGAGTTGCCAGCCGAAGAGGCAAAGCTAATTCCTCAGGTTCCTGGTGACCTAGGTTCGGTACTTACTGCTCTTGAGCACGACCACGAGTACCTGATGCAGGGCAACGTGTTTACCCAGGATCTAATTGAGACCTGGATCGACTACAAGCGTGAGAAGGAGCTGAAGCCTCTGGCCCAGCGCCCTCACCCATATGAGTTTGAGCTTTACTACGGCGTCTAATCTCAATGCAGCAAACGGGGTCCTTCGGGGCCCCGTTTCGCTTTTCTAAGCCAGAAATAGCCTCTCAAAAACCTGCCGGCATTTTCTCGTTGTGGATAGGTAGGTTTCTTCCAATTGTGTTGCAGAGCCCGGTGCATACTCAAGGATGCGAGCCATGGCTTCAAGTTGCTTGCGATCGGTTGGCAGAACGTCCAGCTGCTTATCAACCGCTAATACAAGAGCGCTTCGGCACCTGGAGGTAAGCAACCAAGCGTCTTTAAGCTTTTTAGATTCTTCGTTAGAGAAAACTCCAGCATTGGTGAGCGCATCAAGCGCTTCTAGGCTACCCACCCTGCGAAGATCGGGATTGTCGCCTACGTGCTGGAGTTGCTTGAGCTGTATCAGCCATTCAACATCGCTGAGTGAGCCTCGTCCTAGCTTGAAGTGTCGGGCTGGATCCGCACCTTGCGGGAGGCGCTCATTCTCTACTCGAGCCTTTATGCGCTTGATTTCAAGCTGCTTTTTAACGTCGAGTTCTGATGGATAGCGGTACTTGTCTATAAGTTCGGTGAATTCGCTAACCAGCTCCCCTGACCCGCAAACCATTCGGGCTCGAAGCAATGCCTGGAACTCCCAAATCTCAGCCCAGCGCTCGTAATAGCCGGCGTAGCCGGATACGGATCTGACTCTTGGCCCATTCTTTCCCTCGGGTCTAAGCCCCAGATCGAGTTCAAACTCCAGAAGCGAGTCCTTCACCAGGACCAGTAGCTCTTGGGTGAGGCGATTTGCGCTATCACTTTGGTCGTTATCACCTCGGTAAACCAGCATGCAATCGGCATCGGAGCCAAAACCAAGCTCCGAGCCTCCAAGGCGACCCATCGCAACGATGCCAAGATCGATTTCTACGCCAGTTCGAATCTTCGCAAGTTGAAGCATTGCCTCGAGATAAGCGTCGGTAATCTCGGTCAAGCCCTTTGAGATTTGCGCGAGGTCCAAAGCCCCAAGCACTGCGCCAATTGCGACGCGAAGATACTCTCGCCTTCTCACAACACGGATGGAATCGGCAGATTCCCCCTCGTTGCGCTCGATCAGAGCCCTAAGCTCCTGGGAAATCTGCTCTTTAGAATGGGGAATGAGATTCGCTTCATCTCCAAACCATTCGGATGAATCAGGAATGTTTTCAAGCAATCGGGCAATCAAGGCCGAGTTGGATAGGACATTCATCAATCTTTCGGCGGCACCAGAGCTATCCCTGAGCATTCTGAGGAACCAGTGTGTTTCGCCCAGGTCTTCCGAGAGTCTTCTAAACGAAATCAGTGCCCGGTCTGGATCAGTTCCATCAGCCATCCAGCGCAGTAATACCGGTAGTAGGGTCCTTTGAATTACGGCTCTTCTTGATACCCCTTGAGTCAGCGCTTCAATATGTCGCACAGCACCGGCTGGGTCCCGAAACCCGATGGCGGTAAGGCGCTGAAGCACTTGATCCGATGAGAGCGTAACCTCATCGGCGGCCAATGAGGCGGTCGCCTGAAGTAGTGGTCGGTAGAACACAGAGTCATGCAGGCTCGCGGTTTCGACCCTGACCTGCTCGTATTTCTTGATGAGCTCCTCGGTCGAAAGACCCAAGGAGCGAGCTATCCTTCGTTGCTCCCCAGCATCTTTTGGGAAAAGGTGTGAGCGTCTTAGTTTGGAGAGCTGGACTCGGTGCTCTACCGCCCTCAGGAAAGCGTAGTTTTCTCGAAACCGGTCACGATCAGTGCGCGACAAAAGTCCTGCCGCTGCAAGCGCGTCTAGAGCAGAAAACGTATCCATGACGCGCAGTGATTCGTCAACGACTCCGTGCACAAGCTGCATTAGCTGTGCGGTGAATTCGACATCTCGAAGTCCACCCCTGCCCAGCTTTATCTCAGTATCACGCTCCGATGCCGGAATGAGATCTAGAACACGTTTCCTGAGGTGCCGAGCGCTTTCGACAATTGCTGAGCGATTGGGTTGGGACCAGATCAGTGGTTTTATGGTGTCGATGTAGGAATGACCAAGCCGTGCGTTGCCTGCTACAAACCTGGCCTTCAGTAATGCTTGGAACTCCCAAGGTTCTGCCCAGCGTTCGTAATATCCTCGATGACCGTCTAGAGAGCGCACCAAAGCCCCCTGTTTTCCCTCCGGCCTAAGGTTTGGATCAAGCTGCCAGATACCAGGCTCAACTGAGGGCTCATCCAACACCTTTGCCAGCTTGGTTGCCAATCTGGTCGCGGTCTCTAGGTAGTCATCGAGGTTTCCATTAGCGAGATAGATAACGTCCACATCGCTTAGGTAATTGAGCTCTCGCGCGCCCGTTTTCCCCATAGCGATAACTGCAAACTCCAGATCCTCGAGCTGCTCTTCTGTTGTGCGACCATCTGCGATGAGTTCAAGCTTGGCAATCTCTATGGCCGAGGAAATAGTTGCATCGGCTAGATCGGACAGAGCCCTAGTTACCTCGGGCACGATACTCAAAGGAGAATGGTGAGAGAGGTCGTAATCGGCGATAGCCAACAAGTTCGTGTAATAGGCAACCCTAAGACTGTCTCTGTCTATCGCCTTAGATAGCGAAGACAGATAGCCAAGAGAAGCTGGTTTTTTGAAAAGGTCCAAAGTTTCTGGGTGACGTTGAATGAACATGGCCAGGCCATCAGAGGCGCCGAGAACCATTGAGACCCGCTTGGCTGTCCGCTCATCTCTCAAAAGTTTGGCTAGCTGCTTAGAGTTCTCCCTGGCTAGCTCAATCAGCGCGGCAAGGGCTCGATCGGGTGATGCCGACTCGCTTACTCCTGCAAGTGCGGCTCGACCAACATCTCCAACTAGACGAACTAGCTCGTCGAGTTTTGGAATTGTCTCCGAGAGTTGCTCAAAGCCAAGCTTTGCTAGCTCACTTAGGGAACTGGTCCTCGCGAGAGTCATTACAAGGTGCGGAGGTTCTGTTCAATCTCGAACGGTGTTACCTGGGAGCGATACTGTGCCCATTCACGTCGCTTATTGGCCAAGACATAGCTGAATACCGACTCACCCAGCACCTCTGCGGCCAGCTCTGATTCCTCGAGTTTGCGAATCGCGTGGTCAAGGGACTGAGGTAGTGATTCGATGCCCATGGCTCTGCGTTCCATGTCGGTAAGCGACCAGACGTCATCCTCGGTCTCGGCTGGGAGCTGATAACCCTCTTCAATTCCCTTAAGGCCAGCCGCAAGCAGAAGAGAGTAGGCGAGATATGGGTTTGCGGCCGAGTCCATCGCGCGGTACTCGATACGAGTCGATTGAGCTTTCTCTGGCTTGTGCAGAGGAACTCGGATCAGAGCACTTCGGTTGTTGTGTCCCCACGAAACATAGCTTGGTGCTTCTCCCCCACCCCAGAGACGCTTGTATGAGTTCACAAACTGATTGGTGACGAGTGTGATCTCAGGAGCATGCTTGAGGATTCCTGCCATGAACTGTCTTGCCGTGTTGCTTAGGTGATAGGTCGCGGCAGGATCGAAGAACGCATTCTTGTCTCCCTCAAAGAGCGAGAAGTGTGTATGCATTCCGCTACCTGGATGGTTGGTGAATGGCTTAGGCATAAAGGTGGCGTAAACGCCCTGCTCAATGGCAACTTCCTTAACTACCGTGCGGAAGGTCATTATGTTGTCCGCCATAGAAAGCGCATCTGCGTAGCGAAGGTCGATCTCGTTTTGACCGGGGCCGCCTTCGTGGTGAGAAAACTCAACCGAAATACCTAGTTGCTCGAGCATTGTCACTGCGCGCCTTCTGAAATCGTGCGCAGTTCCTCCCGGCACATTGTCGAAGTAGCCAGCGGTGTCAACGGGAACTGGAAGTCCATCGGAACCAAGTTCAGAGCTCTTTAGAAGATAAAACTCAATCTCTGGGTGCACATAGAACGAGAAGCCCATGCGAGCAGCTTTATCCAGCGCTCTACGCAGAACATTTCTGGGATCAGCAGCGGCAGGCTTGCCGTCTGGAGTGGCGATGTCGCAGAACATGCGCGCCGCCGGGTCGACAGTTCCGCGCCAGGGAAGGATCTGGAAAGTTGATGGGTCTGGCTTCGCCAACATGTCGGCTTCGCTGGTTCTGGCAAGGCCCTCAATTGCGGAGCCATCGAAGCCGATGCCCTCGGCAAAAGCTCCTTCGATTTCCGCCGGCGCAACAGCAACAGATTTCAGGGTTCCAGCGACATCGGTGAACCATAGTCGTATGAACTTCACTCCGCGCTCTTCAATGGTGCGAAGTACGAACTCTTGCTGCTTATCCATGCGCTACCTTCCTTGCTAGCTAATAGGCTAGTGCTTGTGCTTCCCATCCGTCTCGCATTCGGGCAGACCAACCCCATCGTTGGTGACTTTGCGGGCAACCTAGACCAGATTGAGACCCTCTGCGTCGAGGCAGAGCAAAAGCAGGTGGACCTGCTGATTTTTGGTGAATTGGCGCTGTGTGGCTATCCACTTGGAGATTTGAGTTACCGCCGAGATCTCGTTTTGAAGTCAGAAACAGCGCTTGAAACTTTGCTCGCGAAATCAAAGGATTTTCCAAATCTGACGTTGCTGGTTGGTTATGCCCGGCTCGCTACTCAAACAAATCCGTCGCAATCCTCTAAGGCCATCGCTCACAACTCTGCCGCGGCAATTCGAAATGGTGAGCTGCTAGGTGTTTACGACAAACAGCTGCTGCCCAACTACGACGTCTTTGATGACTGGCGGAACTTTGTTCCTGGAACTCAGGAACTCAACATAAAGGTCGGACAGACAGTTGTCGCAGTAAAGATCTGCGAGGACATTTGGAGCGAAGCACCTTTTGCAGATGACCAGGTTGACTTGATTGCAGTGCTCAATGGCTCGCCATTTACCTTTGAAAAATCTTCCCAACGCAGAGTTGCTGCCAAGCGCTTCGCAGCAGGTAAAGCTCTCGCATATGCAAACCTCGCGGGCGGTCAGGACGAGTTAGTCTTTGATGGAGACAGCTTCGTGGTGGGCGCTGATGGCAGCATTCGCTTCACTGCTGGAATGCAGCCCGGTCTCTTCATTGCTGAAGAGGGCCAAGATGGAAGTTATTCGGCTGAGGAGAAGCTGTTCCAGGTCCTAGTCGCAGGGCTTCGCGATTACCTAGCAAAGACGAAGCAAACAAGAGTTGTCTTGGGGCTCTCGGGCGGTATTGACTCCGCGCTTTGCGCTGCATTAGCGGTTGAAGCCATCGGAATGCAAAATGTCCTGGGCGTCTCGATGCCTTCTCGTTACTCATCCGAGCACTCTGTGTCGGATGCGGTTGCACTGGCTCGCAACCTTGGGATTGAGCTCCGCAGTGTTCCAATTGAACCAGCACACCTCGCATTCGAATCGATGCTTACTCTTTCCGATCTTGCTCAGGAGAATCTGCAGGCGAGGTTGCGAGCGGTAATCCTGATGGGTATTTCAAACTCTGAGGGAAGATTGCTACTCACCACCGGAAACAAATCCGAGGTGGCAGTAGGGTACTCAACCATTTATGGAGATTCGGCAGGTGGTTTTGCACCCATCAAAGACCTTCTCAAGACAGATGTCTGGCGAATGGCTAGGTATGTGAATAAACGAGCAGCGACAGAGCTGATTCCAGTCAGTTCGATTGAAAAGCCGCCCTCTGCAGAGCTCAGGCCTGGGCAGCTTGATCAGGATTCACTTCCCGACTACGAGATCCTGGATGGCATCATTCGAATCCTCGTTGAGGCTAATGGCACCGTTCAAGACGCGATTGCCGCTGGATTTAGTACTGAGCTTGTTCACAAAACAGACCGAATGATTCGCGCGGCTGAGTGGAAGCGGTCCCAGGGAGCAATCGGAACTAAGCTCAGTGGAGTTAGTTTTGGCAGTGGCCGAAGAGTTCCGATCACGACAAGGTTTGATTAGATGAAGATTCGCACCGGCACTTTGGCAAACCTAAAGGCGAAGCAGGAGAAATTCGCCTGCCTGACAAGCTACGACGCTTTGACCTCTCAGATATTCGACGAGGCTGGGATCGAGGTAATCCTCGTGGGCGATTCGGCGGGGAATGTCGTTCTTGGTTATGAGACCACGGTTCCAGTAACAATCGATCAGATGGTTCACTTTGGAAAGGCCGTGAGTCAGGCAGCCAAGTCAGCTCTCGTGGTTATTGACATGCCATTTGGTTCCTACGAGATTTCCAGCTCTCAGGCGCTGGATTCAGCTATTCGAATCATGAAGGAGACTTCAGCCGATGCCGTCAAGCTTGAAGGCGCAAGGCCAGAGTCGATAAAGGCCCTGGTCGATGCCGGCATCCCGGTGATGGGTCATTTGGGATTCACTCCGCAATCAGTAAACCAGCTCTCTGGGTTCAAGGTTCAGGGTCGTGGTTCCGATGCCGAAAAGCTCCTAGCTCAGGCCAAGGCCCTTGAGAGCGCCGGAGCATTCGCCATTGTGCTAGAGATGATTCCAGCGGGCTTAGCCGCCGAGATAACAAGGGCCTTGGAAATACCGACCATTGGAATCGGGGCTGGGGCAGAGTGCGACGGCCAAATTCTGGTTTGGACTGATTTCGCTGGGTTGTCCGACAGATCTCCAAAATTCGCCAAGAAGTATCTCGAGCTTCGATCATCACTCGCTGATGCGGCAACCATTTACCGCGATGAAGTAAAGTCTGGCTCATTTCCAAAGACCGAGCACAGCTTCGACTAGTCCTCTAGGGCCTCTTCATCAGCGATTTTCTTAGCTCGTTCGGCGATGAGTTCGAGCGCTCTCTCTGCTTCTGCGGCAGTGTCAAACGGGCCAATTCGCTCAATAGACAGTGATTGAGGACCGTGTTCGACCTTGCCGGTCTTCTGGTTGAACCAATACTTGCTTTCTTGCCCCATGTTCGCAGTCTACGCCCGATTCAAAACTAAACTTCTTCAGTGCCAAGAACAGATAGCGGATCCCTAATCCCAGGGAAGCTATCCCCGATTCGCCCGGTCCCAGCCTCCATTCTCAGGCCTGAGTATGTTGGAAAACCTGGTCCATCGCAGCATCAGGGCGGGGACAAATACGATTCAGTAACCATCTCCAAGATCAGAAGAGCATCGAAGATAGCGGCTCAGGCACTGGAGGTCGTGCTGAGCGCTGCAAAACCGGGACTTACAACCGATGAACTTGATGAAATCGGTCACGACTTTCTGATTTCACAAGGAGCTTATCCATCCACGTTGGGTTACCGCGGCTTCCCAAAATCGCTCTGCAGCTCGCTAAACGAGGTCATTTGCCATGGTATTCCAGATGACACTGTGCTGCACGAGGGTGACATTCTCAACATTGACATTTCAGCCTTCATTGACGGGGTCCATGGTGATACCAACGGATCTGTTGTGATTGGTTCTGGTTCTGAGTCGGCAACGCAACTTGTCGAGCGAACCAAAGAAGCCATGCATCGCGGCATCAGAGCAGCTCTTCCCGGTAGAGAGGTAAGCATCATCGGTCGAGCTATCGAGAGCTACGCCAAGCGCTTCGGTTACGGCGTAGTGAGAGATTTCACTGGACATGGCGTTGGAACTTCTTTCCACACTGGGCTGATTATCCCGCACTATGACGCGCCCGAATACAACACGTTGATTGAGCCAGGGATGGTCTTTACCGTTGAACCGATGCTCACTTTGGGAACTTACGACTGGGATCTTTGGGAGGATGGCTGGACTGTCACCACAAAGGACAAATCCCTCTCCGCACAATTCGAACACACTATTTTGATTACCGAAGACGGACCTGAGATTCTCACGGAGGCCTAGATGAGACGCAAAGCAATTGGAATTGACATCGGTGGCACCGGGATCAAAGCAGCATTGGTTGATACCAAGAAGGGAATCCTGGCATCAGAGCGAATCCGAATTGAGACTCCGCATGGTGGAGAGCCGGATGCGATTGCAAAAGCTTGCCAAGAGATCGTTGAAAAGCTTGACGAAAAGGGAAATCGCTCGATTGGGATTTGCTTTCCCGCGGTGGTGAAACACGGCCACACTCAGTCCGCAGCAAATGTTTCAAAGCGTTGGATCGGGCTTGATGCTCATGAGCTTTTCTCCCACGCGCTAAAGCGTCAGGTTCATGTTCTGAACGACGCAGACGCTGCGGGCGTAGCTGAAATGAAGTATGGCGCGGGTAAGGATGAAGACGGCCTAGTAATCATGACAACACTGGGTACAGGTATTGGTACGTCGATCTTCTACGACGGAAAACTTATTCCAAATGCTGAGTTAGGACATCTCAACATTGATGGTGTGGACTATGAGACAAAGGCCGCCTACAGCGCAATGGAGCGCGAGGGGTTGAACTTTGAACAATGGGCCGAAAGGTTACAGCGCTACTACTCCCACCTTGAGAGTCTGCTTGTTCCGGACCTGTTTATTGTTGGTGGCGGGATCAGTAAGCAAGCTGAGAAGTTTCTACCACTGTTGAATCTAAAGACCCGAATCATCCCTGCTGAAACCAAGAACTCGGCTGGCATCATCGGGGCCGCACTAATGGCAAACAAGGTTCTGGAGCGAAAAGGCTAGTTGGGCCAACCGGTACGCCGGGTTCTGTCGTGGACGATCATCTATCTCGACCTGGCGTTGCCACCAGGTTCTAGCGACCTACCCGGGGGAAATGGCGGGCAGCCTAATCCCCCTGCTTGGTCTTGCTCCCGGTGAGGTTTGCAGAGCTAACCAGGTCACCCTGATCACTGGTGGTCTCTTACACCACCGTTTCACCCTTACCCTTACGGGCGGTTTACTTTCTGTTGCACTGTCTCTCGGGTTACCCCGGGTGGGCGTTACCCACCACCGTGCCCTATGGAGCCCGGACGTTCCTCGGCAATGCCGCGATCGTCTGGTTGACCCAACTAGCCCCTAAAGCCTAATCAAGCGGGAGGTGAGCGCAATAGTTGATTGTAAAAGTCTCCGCAAATTCAGTTCCAAAGAAGCGATAAATCGAAACGGACGCCGGTGCAAATTGCATCGACCAGCTAACCTCTGGGGATGCCTTGAGCGCTTTCCTAGCTATTGCTCGCATCGGCATCATGTGAGCCACCAAACAAATGCTTTTGCCTGGATTGTCCTCAACTGCTCTTGTCAATTCGCCGAGCACTCTGGCCTCAAGATCCGCAACCGACTCCCCTGCTGGTGGACGCATCGTCATTGAGCCGCGCCACGACTCAATTTCGGAGGAAATCTCATGCTCCAGCTCACCCATGCTCAATCTTTCCCACTCACCAAAGCCGATCTCGCGTAGCTGGTCGGAAGGGATTAGCTGGGCAGGAATTCGGTCCGCTATTCGCGCTGCGGTTTGGGTGGCTCTTAGCTGGGTTGAATGGTAGATCCGCTCTGGCAAATCGAGGTCAAAGCGCTTTGCAAGCGTCTGAATGGCGCTGGCAACCAAATCTGCTTCAGTAAAGCCGAGCTCGCTAAGGCTTGGGTCATCAGAAGACCCTGAAATTAGTCCAGATTCGGTTGATGAGGTGTGGCCATGGCGAATCGCGTAAACCACCGTGGGTTCGATGTGCTGCCTCGGAGCTCGGATGCTCTTTGGTTGGTGATTAGCAAGCCGGGCAGACTCTGTAAGAGATTCCTCAGAATCCAAAGCCTCGTTGGCCAATGCGTCTGCCACGGAGTTTAGCTCGCGTGGTATCCACTCAAAGTTGACATCGCGGGAACCGATAAGACCTCTGGCTTTTATTGCCAGCTCCATCATGTCGGGACTTTTTATCTTCCAACGACCCGATAGCTGTTCAACCACAAGCTTTGAATCCATGCGGATCAATACCGGAGTGCTGGGAAAGTGAATATTCAGGTACTCAAGTATTGCGATCACGCCTGAGTACTCCGCAAAGTTATTCGTTGCGACGCCGAGCTTGGCCCTGAGTCGGACCAACTCGACGTCATCTTGGTATATGACCGCTCCGTAAGAGGCTAGACCTGGGTTACCTCGAGAAGCACCATCCGCGTATCCAATAATCATTCGCGCACCAAGATTGCTCCGCACTCCGGACAGTGCAAAAGTGCATCTTTGGGCTGAGAGAGTAGCGAATTAATCGCTGTCGAGGTAAGCGTCATGTTGCACGCTCCGCACATGCTCTTACGAAGCATGCCAATCGCAACTCCTCGGGCAAACAATCTCTCAAATTGAGAGAGCAAGCTGGCCTCGAATTGAGGCTTCAGCTGAGCAAGTAGGTCCTTGTTTTTGGCGTAGGTGACTCGCAGTTCATCGAGCTGGAGCCTTATCGCTTCTCGACTGAGCTCTAGTTCTCTCTCCAGCTGCTCGCGCTCGCGCTCAATCTGGTGGTGGATCTCGTTTTGTGAGGCAATCTCTTCCTCCAGGCCCTCAAATTCCTCTGATAGAACCACAGCTCGCTTTTCCAAGGTATCGATTTCGTGTTGGAGGGCGATGGCATCTCGCGAAACTGCAGTTGCTCTGAGCCGAGTCTGATCCTGTTCATAACGCTTAGCTACAAGCTGTTGCTCCTCAAGAAGGCGTTTACGCTCCCTGGCGAGTGCTTCAGATTTGGTGACATTCTCGGAGAGCTCAGTGGACTTTGCTAGCAACTGGTCGCGAATAGCATCGTTCTGTGCCTGCTCTTTGAGCTCGTTCGCAAGCTGCTCAAGCTTCTTCTGCTCAAGAAGTAGGTTTTGGTATTCGATAAGTTTGCTAAGTTGCTGTTCCAAATTCACTGCATCACCGCGAAATCCCATGGGTCTGTGTTTAGTTCACTGACCACAAACTCTACCGCTGGAAACACCTGGCAAAGCTCGGACGCCGCCTGCTCGAGCCAGAGGTACTCGGCGCTGAAGTGGGAGATGTTCATGAGAGCGGGGCCGCCAAATAGTTGCACCTTGTCCCTCAGATCACTGGCTGGATGATGCCTGAGGTCAGATGTGATGAACAGATCAACGTCGGCAGCATAGGCAGCGTCAAGATAGCTATCGCCGGCACCAGCGACTAAAGCAACTCGACTGATGAGTCGCTCAGGTTGTCCCTGAACCAATATTCCTTGAGCAACGCTCGGCAGCACTCGGGCGGTCGCCCTTGCGAACTCCACGAGGGTGGTGGGCGAAATGTCACCGGCAATGCCTTCTCCCGCTTGAGTGAGCGGCGACAGGTTATGAAGACCAAGCTTCCTGGCTAACGTCTGACTAACTCCCGCTTCAGAGAAGTCGGCATTGGTGTGGGCAGAGAAAATGGCAATCCCATTTTCGATAGCTTCGGTAATTAGCCAGCCTTTGAGGCTGTCTTCGTTGACATCGTTGGTTCCCTTGAAGAGTAGAGGATGATGGCTGAAGATCAATTGGGCTGAGAGCTGCTTTGCCTCTTCAACAACTGAGGGTGTCACATCCACAGCTAACAAGACTTTTTTTATCTCACGGGACTTTCTACCAACCGCAAGACCAGGATTGTCCCAGTCGGCTTTGGAATCAATTGGCCAACGATTGTTCGCGTACTCAACTAGCTGGGAAAGCTTCATGGCTACAAGCCAAGCAGATTTTCGAGCCGGGAGTTGCGCGGATCGATGTTTTCTAGCTCTAAATCTTGCCTGCGGATAACCCAAATTCGTGCGATTGCCGTTGACAAACCGATTAGGGCCCCGAGGGTGACACTCCATTCCGCGGCGTTTAGAACTGTCGGTAAAAGTCCCAAAAGCTGCTTCGAGCCAGCGGCAACTGCAACAACTAGTCCCAACCAACTAAGGAACTGGAACGAGCCATAGAAGCCGTAGCTGGTGTCCAGCGAGGCAAGATGAAGAGGTTGACGTCTAAAAATCTGGTCACCCACCATTACGACAACAGCCGCGCTGAGGAAAGAAATCAGGTGGGTATCCAGTACATCTCCAAAGATTGACAGTCCCGCTGCAACCAAGACAACAAGGCCCAACAGCCGCGAACGTGCTCCACCAGATATATCCCTGGCTGCGAAGGTGTAGGAAAGCGTCAGGATCGCGACCGAAATCAAGCGTGTCAGCTCAGACTCGAAATTAAATGCAAACCCAACTCCCGCGGCCAGCAATGAGCCAAGGAGGAAGCCGCCAAGGCTGGTTCGAACATTAGTCCTTAGGTGATTCGTGCCATATGTGAGTGCGAAAAATCCTGTCACTGCGATGGCGACTGCGGGCCAGATCCAAGCTGTTGTCACAGCCTGGCTTGTGCTAACAAATCCTGAAGAATAGATCCAAGTGAGGGATCCGAAGCCGAGTACACCGAGGGTGAGTGCTTGAAACCTAACAGGAACGATTTGAGCGAGAATCGCAGCGAGCCCTGCAACCAAGACCACAACCGCCTGATATCCGAACTCGAACTTTATTTCGCCTAGCGAAGTCTCATCGTTGATTGCAGTAAAGAGAAGAAGACCGAAAGCAATCAGCAGAAGCGGAGAAAACCAATAGACCCCTCGCCCACCAACTACAGCTGCCGAACGTAGCAGTGGGTGTAGTTCATGATTTCTTAGCTGGTAACTCGCAAGTATCGCCAGGGAGGAACCGAATGCGTAAGCAAGAAGAAGATCGAGACCTGAAACACTCAGCCAGGCGCCAACTCCAGCGGTGATAACAGCAAGCAAAATTGCGATGTTCACACCGTTACCGAGCTGGGTGATTTGGAAACGCTGGGAGACCACTCGCCTTCTGGAAACTATTGGAATCTCAGAGGTGAATGCGGGTTCCGGCATCGGCGCAGCCGGCTTAGCTTGCTCTGGTTGCGGAAAGAGCTCCGCAAGAGTCTCTTTGATAATGCCTTTTGAGAATGCGTCATCTCGCTGCCGCATTTGGTCAAACCACTGCTGCAGATCTGCTGAGTCCTGCTCGCGAAGTGATTGTTGTTCAGCGATAAGCCTTTGAGCCCGCTCGATACCGATGTTGTCAGAAGGGAACTTGGCTAGCTCTTTGGCAAGCTCAGCGTCACTTAGAGCTTTGCGCTTAGGACGCTCGAGTTCCTCCATAGTCGCCTAACTAAAGGGGTCGAGTGGGCCCTACCGGGCTCGAACCGATGACATCCACGGTGTAAGCGTGGCGCTCTACCAACTGAGCTAAAGGCCCGCCCGAAATACTAGTGGGTTTTCGCTAAGAAACCAACTCAAGTGCTTTTTTGTAGTCGGTTAGTGATCTTGGCTCGCCTGGGCCATTCACAAACTTAGCTACCAAGACACCCTCTGAATCAATAACGAAGGTCGCCCGAGTCGCGATGCCCTTCTCGTCTAGGAACACCTCATACGCTTTTGCAACCTCGCCGTGAGGCCAGAAATCTGCAAGCAAGTCGAACTTGTAGCCCTCTTGCTCAGCAAACTTTGCCTGCACGAATTTGGAGTCCACGCTTATTCCGATGAGCTTCACCTTCGAGCTCTCAAACATGGCTAGGTTGTCGCGCAGTTCACAGAGCTCACCAGTGCAGATACCGCTGAAAGAGAGCGGATAGAAGACGATGACCACGGGAGTGCCACGCAGCTTAGAGAGCTGCACCTCTTCACCGTATTGGTTTGGAAGTTTGAAATCTGGTGCAAGCTCGCCGACAGTTGCCATTAGTGGAATCCCTTCTAGATTGCCTTGAGGTCAAAAAACCTGTGGACTAAAGAATAAACTAGGCGAGTTCACACAAGAACTTTTAGCTCCCAGCCACGAAAAGAGGCTTTTGATGTCGTTCAACGATCGCGATGCTTTTTCCACCAACACCTCAGATCGCGACCCACAAGAAACCGCTGAGTGGCTTGAATCTTTGGAGGCAGTGGCAGCCCATTCGGGACGCGGTCGTGCCCGGGAGTTGATGCAGTCTTTGCTTCGTAGAAGTCACGAACTGCAGCTGAATGTTCCATTGGTTCCCACTACCGACTACATCAACACGATCTCTCCAGAGGACGAGCCTGAATTCCCTGGCGACGAGCAGCTTGAGCGCACCTACCGAGCTTGGATGCGATGGAACGCAGCGATCATGGTCCACAGGGCCCAGCGACCAGGTATTGCGGTGGGGGGTCACATCTCGTCCTTCGCATCGAGTGCATCGCTATACGAAGTTGGTTTCAACCACTTCTTCAAGGGTCATGACCACCCATCAGGTGCAGACCAGATTTTTGTCCAGGGGCACGCCTCCCCCGGCCCATACGCCCGAGCCTTCCTTGAGGGTCGCCTATCAGAGGCCGATATGGACGCGTTCCGCCAGGAGAAGTCTCGCCCGGGCCGTGGTCTACCTAGCTACCCACACCCAAGACTGATGCCGGACTTTTGGCAATTCCCAACCGTTTCAATGGGCCTTGGTCCAATTAATGCGATTTACCAAGCGCAGTTCAACCGCTATCTCCAGGGTCGTGGCTTCAAGGACACTTCCGAGCAGCACGTTTGGGCCTTCTTGGGAGATGGCGAGCTAGACGAGGTGGAGAGCCGCGGTGCACTTCAGTTGGCGGCCAATGATGGTTTAGACAACCTCACCTTCGTGGTAAACGCAAACTTGCAAAGACTCGACGGTCCAGTTCGAGGCAACGGAAAAATCATTCAGGAGCTAGAGAGCTTCTTCCGAGGAGCTGGCTGGAACGTAATCAAGGTGATTTGGGGACGCGAGTGGGATGACCTACTGGCCCGAGATCACGACGGCGCGCTTGTAGACCTGATGAATCGCACACCGGATGGCGACTATCAAACCTACAAAGCAGAATCCGGCGGCTTTATCCGGGAGAACTTTTTCGGTCGCGACCACCGCACTCGCGCATTGGTTGATCACCTCAGCGATGACCAGATTTGGGGCCTAAAGCGTGGAGGGCACGACTACAAGAAGATCTACGCCGCTTACAAGGCAGCACTAAACCACAAAGGTCAACCAACCGTAATCATCGCTAAGACGGTCAAGGGATACGGACTCGGTAAGGCATTTGAGGCTAGAAACGCCACTCACCAGATGAAGAAGCTGACGCTGGAGAACCTAAAGGACTTTAGGGACCAGATGCAGGTTCCGATTTCAGACGCACAGCTAGAAGCGGATCCGTATCAGCCTCCTTACTACCGCCCGGAGTCTGGTGCGGAGCTTGATTACCTCCATGAGCGTCGCAAGCAACTAGGTGGTTACCTCCCAGAGCGCAGAACCAAGTACGTCTCGTTTGATTTACCGGACGAGAAGACCTACGAATTCCCTCGCAAGGGTTCAGGTAACCAAGAGGTAGCCACAACCATGGCTTTTGTGAGAATGCTCAAGGACATCCTTAAAGCACCGGGGCTGGGTGAGCGTGTTCAGCTGATCATTCCAGATGAGGCTCGCACCTTTGGCATGGATGCATTCTTCCCAACGGCGAAGATCTACAACCCGAACGGACAGAAGTACCTCTCGGTTGACCGTGAGCTACTGCTGAGTTACAAAGAGGCTCAAAACGGTCAGATTTTGCACACCGGAATCAACGAGGCAGGTTCGGTTGCTGCGTTCACCGCCTCGGGTTCAAGCTATGCCACGCACGGTCAGCCAATCATCCCGTTCTATGTCTTCTACTCCATGTTTGGATTCCAGCGCACCGCCGACGCTATCTGGCTGGCTGGAGACCAGATGGTTAGGGGCTTCATGATCGGTGCCACCGCGGGACGCACGACACTTACCGGAGAGGGTCTGCAGCACGCGGATGGACACTCTCCAATCATCGCTAGCACCAACCCTGCTGTTGTTACGTATGACCCGGCTTACGGTTATGAGATTTCTCATATCGTTCGCGCTGGTATTGAGCGGATGTATGGCGGAAAGCACCCTGATCCAAACGTCATGTACTACATCACCGTTTACAACGAGCCGATGCTGCAGCCAGCTGAGCCTGAAAATGTAGACATCGAGGGTATAGAGCGGGGAATACATCTGATTTCCAAGAACCCTGCCGAGGGACACAAGGCGCAGATTCTTGCTTCCGGTGTAGCTGTCCCTTGGGCCCTAGAAGCCCAGCAGCTGCTCCTCGAATTTGGTGTGTCGGCAGATGTCTGGTCCGTTACGAGCTGGAACGAACTACGCCGAGACGGCCTAGCCTGCGATGAAGAGAAATTCCTCTATCCATCAAAGGATGCGCGCACCCCATACATCACGCAGAAACTTGCAGACGCATCGGGTCCGAAGCTCGGAGTTAGCGACTACATGCACTCGGTTCCAGACATGATCCGCCCGTGGGTGCCTGGCCGCTATGCAACACTCGGAGCAGATGGATTCGGATTCTCAGATACCCGCGCAGCCGCTCGACGCTTCTTCAAGATAGACGGACCCTCGATCGCAGTTCGCGTTATCGAGCAACTAATCGAAAAAGAGAAATTGGCTCCTGAGGTTGCTGAGCAAGCAATCGCTAAGTTCCGACTTCACGATGTAACCGCCGGTACCAGTGGATCGGCCGGTGGCGACGCATAAGCATCTCGCCTGGCTAAACTCCATCGCCGGCGAGTTAGCCACTGCAACCATAAGCAGGCTTGACGAAACGCTGCCTTGGTATTCGGCTATGCCGCCCGCGAGACGAGCTGCCATTGGCACAGTTGCGCAGCGAGGCATTTCGTCATTTATTCATTGGTATCAGGATCCGAATTCACAACCTTGGGTTGCAGCCGATGTCTTTGAATCCGCTCCGCGAGAGTTACTGCGTTCTATCTCTTTGCAGGAAACATTGCAGGTTATTCGAGTTGTGGTCCAAATGGTTGAGGATCGAGTTGTTGCTGAACAACCAGAGCTGCGGGAGGCGGTTCTTACTTACTCGCGAGAGATTGCTTTCAGTGCAGCGGATGTTTACGCCCGCGCAGCGGAGGCGCGAGGGCTGTGGGATGCCCGCCTAGAGGCTTTAGTTGTTGACTCCATCGTCAGTGGCGAGACGTCTCAGGAGATCAGTTCTAGAGTTGCTGCACTCGGATGGCGTGCAGACGGCCAGGTTGGTGTGTTGCTCGGCTCTGTGCCTGCTTCACCTGACCCCGATGCCATTCGAAAGCTGTGCAGAAAATCAGGAGCCGATGTGCTTCTCGGCATCCAAGGAAGAAGACAGGTTGCAGTTATCGGTCTCCTTGAGGCGCACTCGGACGCAGATGCTCGCATCTACAGCATCAGCACTATGTTGGAGGGCTACTTCGGATCTGGAGTGTTGGTGCTTGGCCCAACCGTTGGGGCTGTTTCGGATGCCAGCCGTTCCGCTAAAGCTGCTTTGAGTGCGAATGCGGTTTCCGCTTCGGTAAGAAAGGTCTCACGACCGCTTTTGGCAGATGAGGTGTTGCCAGAGCGCGCGATGGCAGGGGATCTTCAGGCCAGAGCAAACCTCATAGACCGTTTCTATCGGCCGCTATCAGTGGACTCCCCTGATTTGCTCACCACGCTGCGAAGTTATCTGGACTCGGGCGGTTCGCTTGAGGCATGCGCGCGGGAGTTATTTGTTCATGCCAATACCGTTAGATACCGCTTGAAGCGA
>RFTL01000029.1 GCA_009923455.1 Actinomycetota bacterium
AGGGCATACCTAGAAAACTGTATTGGAACCAGCCAATGTCCGTTTGGCAAGAGCGTAGACAACGCTCTTGCTGTGGTTGCGGATTTTCTAAAGAAGCTCGAGTCGACTCCGCTCAAAACTCAGGTGGATCGAGATCTGACTCTAACCTCTGCACTCTCTGGGATTTTTGCTGCGCTCTACTCACAGGACTCTTGGATTTATCTCTCTCAGGCTTTCCAGGAGGCGTTGTCTGGTGATGGAACCACCATGCTGCTCTTGGCAGATTATTACAACGACCGCGATGTCGCCGACGGATACGTTTCAAATCTCAACGAGGCAAATCTTGCAATCTCCTGCTCCGATTCCCGAATCACAGAGGCTGAGGCAGAGCAGCTCAACCCAGAGTTTGTAAAAGCCAGTGCGGTGTTTGGCAAGTACTTTACCTATCCCAACCTGGGATGCGAGTTTTGGCCCCAGGGCAAGTCGATGGTCGAACTTGACTTTGGTGTGGAACTTGCAAATGGTCCGCTAGTTGTAGGAACTACGGGTGACCCAGCGACTCCTTATGAGCAGGCAGTCGCCTTATCCGAATTGTTATACGACGCAGTTTTGCTCACCTATGAGGGTGAAGGCCACACCGCATATGGCTCCAGCACCTGTGTCGACGCAATCGTGGAGGCTTACCTGCGTGGCGAAGACATCGGTACCGGGAATAAAACCTGCGCAGGTTGAGTTTCGCAAAAACTTTCTTCGCTAGAGTCGGACAGGCAGCAATGCTTCGGTCGGTTAGGACCGGCCGAATGAACGAAGGAGTTCAATGTCGGATAAACAACATCGGGTCTGGGAAGAAACCCAATCGAGTCCCGAATTCGCCCAGTTGAGAAAAAGCTTCAGAGGATTTGCGTTTCCGCTGACCGCTGCTTTTCTCTCCTGGTATTTCCTCTACATCCTGCTCACGGCTTTTGCTCGTGACTTTGTAGTTACCCCAGTTATTGGAAACATCAACATCGCCTTCATCCTTGGCGTTTTGCAGTTTGTGTCTACGTTCGTGATTATGTGGCTCTACGAACGTCACTCCTCGCACGTCTTGGATAGCGCTAGCGACAAGCTGCGCGACAAGGTGGAGAAGGAGCTAGCAAATTGAATCTGGATCACACAACAATTTCTAGCGCGCTCTTTCTGCTGTTTGTTTTAGTAACGCTCTACGTGGTGTTCCGCGCCTCGCGCCAGAACACCAAGGCAACCGACTTTTACAACGGTGGTGGAAACTTCTCGGGTTTCCAGAATGGCCTAGCCATCGCCGGTGACTATATGTCGGCTGCTTCCTTCCTAGGTATTGCAGGCACCATCGCGCTATTCGGATACGACGGCTTCCTTTATTCCATTGGGTTCCTGGTTGCTTGGCTAGTTGCTCTGCTTCTTGTTGCAGAACCACTGCGCAACTCTGGACGTTTCACCATGGGTGATGTCCTTGCGTTCCGAATGAAGCAGCGTCCGGTTAGAACTGCGGCGGCAACCTCAACTGTTGTTGTTTCGGTCTTCTACTTGCTGGCGCAGATGGTCGGTGCTGGAGCACTGGTTTCTTTGCTTATGGGCTTTACTGACCCAGCTGCGAAGAACCTCGTAATTGTCGGCGTTGGAATCCTGATGATCATCTACGTAACCGTTGGTGGTATGCGAGGAACAACCTACGTGCAGATCATCAAGGCATTCCTGCTTATGTCAGGTGCAGCCGTGATGACCATCATGGTTTTGGTTCACTTCCAGTTCGACATCTCACAGATGCTCGGTGCTGCGCAGCAGGCTTCTGGAAACGCCAACTTCCTTGAGCCTGGTCAGAAGTTTGGTAAAGACATCTTCGATGAGGCGGGAAACCTAGATGCAGTCAAGACCCTGTTCTCGAAGCTGGACCTGATTTCCCTGGCCCTTGCTTTGATTCTTGGAACTGCAGGTCTGCCACACATCCTGATTCGCTTCTACACCGTCCCAACCTCTAAGGATGCTCGCAAGAGCGTTAACTGGGCAATTGGAAACATTGGTGCTTTCTACCTAATGACAATCGCTCTTGGTTTCGGAGCTGCGGCGCTGGTTGGTGCTGAGGCGATTACCGAGAAGGACAAGGCTGGTAACGTTGCCGCACCTATGCTCGCCGAGTATCTAGGTGGCGGGACTGGCACCGTCGGCGGCGCAGTGATGTTGGCGGTCGTTGGTGCCATTGCCTTTGCAACCATCCTCGCGGTTGTTGCGGGTCTAACCCTCGCCTCCTCATCCTCGCTAGCTCACGACCTTTATGCCAACGTTATTAAGGACGGCAAAGCAACTCCTGAGGAAGAGGTCAAGGTAGCTCGAATTGCAGCGTTTGTGATCGGTGGTTTGGCAATTGCGCTCGCAATTGCTGCCCAAGGTCTAAACGTTGCATTCCTAGTAGCGCTTGCTTTCGCAATTGCGGCTAGTGGAAACCTTCCTGCGGTTCTGTTGTCTCTGTTCTGGAAAGAATTCAATACCCGCGGTGCGGTATGGGCCATCTACTTGTTCTCGGCCGTTGGTCTATTGATCTTCAGCCCAGTGGTTTCCGGAGCTGCAACCAGTTTGATTCCAATTGATTCTGGAATCGCATTCAACTGGTTCCCACTTGCAAACCCAGGTCTAGTTTCAATCCCGTTCGGATTCTTTATGGGATGGCTTGGAACCAAGACCTCAAACGAGCGCAACTACGCAAAGTACGCTGAGCTCGAGGTTCGCTCACTAACCGGTGCTGGAATTGCCAAGGCGGTTCAGCACTAGTTTCAGCCAAAGCAAAACCCCGAGGCAGCGCCTCGGGGTTTTGTCTTTCCTAGATATAAAGTCCCGCCAGAATAAAGCCGAATATGGCAACAAAGATGGCCGGTGTCACGAACTTCACAACCTCTAACCAAGGCCTGAAGGAGATGACTCTCGTCCTCAGCGCGGATGAGCCTGGCAGCGACTTCAGATCATCGATAGCTGCCTGAGCTTGGGAGGCTGCCGAGTACTCGGCCAGCGCACCCAGAATTCCTGAGGCCAAAAGAATTAGAGCGAAGGCGTGCTTGACCATTTCATTTGATTCGGCAATAGCAGGGGTTGCAATAGCAGCAAATGCCAGCAGACCCGTTGGTGCCAACTGCGCCAAAATCACGTGGAGTCGGTTTTTTTGAAACTCTTGGATTAGTTCTTGCTCAGTCATGGTTCTCCAGTTTGTAGTTCTACAAGATTAGGTTCTAATTGCCCAACAATCGGTTACAAGAAAACCTTTCAAAAAGGTTTAGGAAACTGCTATCTGGTGACCCACAGGGGATTCCGCCTTGGCTTCCGATAGTTGCCGAGGGTGATGAACCAGGATTGTTTTTGCCCAGCGATGCACCATGGATTGTTCATGCCGATTTCGCGACCTTGGTTGGTGGGATCAGAGCACTTTTGATGCAGGCCTTGCATCCAGGCTCCCTAGCCGGAGTTGCCCAGCACTCAAGATACGAAGAGGATCCGCTAGGAAGACTCTCGGGCACTATCCGTTGGTTGACCATAACGACCTTCGGTTCAAAGACTGCAATCGCGCAGGAGGCGGGCCGAGTCAACCGAATGCACACCAGGGTTACGGGTGAGTACGAAACCGCAGATGGTGAGCGGCTCAGCTACCGCGCTGCAGATCCACATCTGTTGTTGTGGGTTCACATCGCATTTATGGAGAGCTTTCTTAGAGCCCATCAGAATTACTCCAAGCGAGAGATTCCAGGTGGAGCAGACGCCTATGTGAAGCTCTGGGCTCGTTCGGTTGAGCCGCTTGGTTTGAAATCAGCCCCAACCTCTGAGGCTGAGTTACTCGAAACCTTGGAGCAATTCAAGGCAGAACTTGTGGTCTCTGAGCGAACTAGATCAGTCATCAATTGGATTAAGCGAGCTCCGCTGCCGCCACTTGCTAAACCGGTTTACGCATTGCTTTTTCAATCAGCTCTGGCCTCGCTACCCAGGTCCTATCGGGAAATGATTGGCCTTAACGGTCTGCCGCTTTGGTTCACCAGACCTGTGACCACATCTGTACTTCGAGTTATGAGATTCGCTATCGGCCCAGAGTCTCCAATTGAGGATGCGGCAAGAGAGAGATTGATTAGGGCCGGGGTTTGGAATAGTTCTAATCAAAAGGGCGTTTAACTAGTTGATTTCATATCTCCCCGCACCAAATTCCAAAAGTTTTTGTTGCGGGTGACAACCCTGACAGGTTCAGGGCCTCCTATAAAAGGGGCACCACGGCAATGGTGCCCCTTTTGCTTTGTCTGCCTCTGAATCGGGTCTAGTCTTGGAACCATTCGGAATTGGGGGCAGTTGTGAGGGTGAAAGCAGCTCTGGTAGCTCTAGCGCTGGTGCTCTCTTCATTCTCGCTTTCGGCTGGAGCCAGCACTCAAAAGACAATTTTGCTAACTGGTTTCAGTGCATCCAAGAGCTCGCTGAATGCTCGCCAGCAAACGCAACTGACTAGCTTTGCGGATATTCAGATAGTTGAAGAGATCAGCTGCATTGGCTTTGTAAAGGCGAAGGCAAAAGCCTCTGATCGCAGCCTCGCACTCTCAAGAGCCAAAGCCGCTTGTAGTTTTGTTTCAAAAATGCACCCATTTGCCAACACTGCCTTCAAAGCCGAGGCGGCAAGGAAAGCCAGCGATCTTGGAAAGGTGCGAGTAACCCTCTCGGTTGTTCCCGATGAGGTCGTGACCATTCAACCCATCCCGGTAGACCCCTTCGAAACTCCATTCCCAAGTTCGTTTACAAAGACCGAAATCATCAATAGGGCCCTAGCTCAAGTGAAGGCCTACGTTCAGGCTCAGACCAGATCGACCGAGATAAGCCTGGTTTATCAGGACACTATTCCTCAGTCTGAGCGCACCTGGATGAATGGTCTTGTGAGTTTCCTCAAGACCTCATTTCCAGCAGACAACCCAGCTTTCGTGCCGGTGATAATCGTTGCGTCCACGGACGAGTTCATTGTTGCCGAGGCAAAGAAACGCAATCTCCAGTACTACGAGCCTGGCTTCTGCGGTCGCATTACGACCTATGAGAACTACTGCGCCTCACTAGGTTGGGCCGGCTTGAACTACAAGGACTCGATTGAGAAGAAGATTCCAATCAATGAAAGCCCCAGGCGCTCTGTTCTTGCGCACGAGTTCTTCCATGTTTGGCATAAGTCAATAGACGGATCGACTTCGGGAAACAATAAGGACCCCAGATCACCTGAGGGCATGCCACTTTGGTTTATGGAAGGCAATGCCAACTTCTTTGGATTTGCTCTGACCCACCACTCTGGATTCGCAAACTACACCCAGGGCCGAGAGACCCAAGTCGATGCCTACATGAGACAGAATACAGATCCGTTGAGTTCTCATATCGGCTGGTCGGACAACAATCCATACGGCATAGGTCAAGCTTCAGCCGAGTATTTAGTGGCATCGGTCGGTGTAGCGAAGGTTCTCGATGTTTACCGGAAGCTTGGAAAAGGCATGCTGTTCGCTGATGCCTTCGAATCTTCAATCGGTATCTCAGTTGCCGAGTATTACAAGAAGTTTGAAGCGGCCAGAGCCTCATTCACGAAGTAATTGCTCTGAGCAGAAGCTAAACTTTTCCCGCGCCACCTTAGCTCAGTCGGTAGAGCAGCTCCCTCGTAAAGAGCAGGTCGAGAGTTCGATTCTCTCAGGTGGCTCTGAAGTGAGTGGAAAGAGCGACTTAGAAAGTCGTTTCTGAGACCGACTACCGCGTCAGTTGAAACTCCACTAAGTCTCCATCAACCGAAGTTTCTTTCACCGAGATTTTGACACCCTCGAACTCCACATAATCACCCTTGACAAGGAAATAGGGGAAGAAGTTTCTACCTGTTGCTCCAGACACATTCTTTCCCTGAGGCCCCAGATAGAAAGCCCATTTCGGATAGGTTTTATCATTTCCGGTATCTCCGGTTGCTTCGCCAGAGCGATCGTTGTTTCGCCTTGTGTCAACCTCGTAGACAAGAACACCGCCACGGTTCGCACCCCACTCGCTCGAGTATCCCTTCGCGCGGCGAGATTCAACTACCAGTGCCTGATGCTCAGACACCCTCACAATCATGGTGCGTAAGTCTTTTGCGCCATTTTCCAATGGTCTCAAGATTGCGGTACCAGTAGCGCTTGATTTATCCAGGCATGTAACTGAGGAATTTGGCAACCAGCCAAGGCGGAACATCTCCCACGCACCGATCGTAAGTGAAGTGCCGTACTGGTCCTGACCTAGACCTGTGCTGAATCCGTTGCCGGGTGCATGAAGTGCTTGATCCTGGGAGTGAAGCATCTCGTGAATCCAGAAGGCCCACATCTTTGATCGTTTTTCTGAAGCTGGGATGTTTCGATTGTCGAAGTGGTACTGACCACCACCCCAGAAAAACAGCGGCTTGGTCCCTTGTGGAGTTGCCACTGGGCGACCACGATTTCCCATGTCAAACTCCACACTCGTGGAGGTTGGAAAGTAGAAAAAGACAGCACTCACATTTGTATAGTCGAACTGTGAGCCAGCAGCGGTGATAATGTCTTGCCCCATTTGATACTGGATGTCACCGGCAATTGCCTGGGCATTTGCCTGGTTTTTCGGCACAACGTACTCACTGTCCGGTTTAGGCGCTCGAACCCACGCCTTTCCTATCTGGAACTTGAAGTTGACTTTGTCGCCTGAGAATAAGCGATACCACTTGTCTATCTCCTGGGTTTGTTGCTCAAGATATGCAAGCGGCAACTCACCACCTGGGCGATCAGAAAAATCGACAGGGATTACGACCATCTCTATGGTTCCATTAGTTGGAATAACGTCGGGCAATAGAGGGAACCCCACATTATTGGGTGGAATCTTCATCGACCTAGCATCGCGGATTTGGCACTGCTGAAGGTCAACACTTGTGAGAGTTGATTGCCATCCGGCTTCTGGATTTAGAGGCTTAGGAGCTGCAGTTTCAGTGTTCGATGGTGCGGCTTTGTGCACAACTCGCACTTGAACCGTGCTGGTGATCTTCGAGTTTTTTGTGGATTGAACTTCTATTGAAAAGCGGGCATCAGCGGCCTGCTTTTTGATGAAATTACATGTTGCGGTCGCACGTTTTTGGGCCAGGGACCTTTGAGCGAGCGTTGAGTTTGTTCTTGAGTACCCAGTGCACTTGACGCTATCTATTGCACTGGAGCTTGAAATCTTTGAACCAACCAAGTTTTGGGCCGACCGGCTCAAGTTGGAGGATTGCCCAGTAAATCCTGAGACACTGAATGAGGTCACGGCTGAGCCACTTGCTGTGTGTGCTGGAATTGTTAGTGCGACAACTACTGCAGCTATCAAAGAAATTCGAATCTTACTCATGGCCCCCACCAAATCGTTTTCAAGATGCTATCAATGAGAGCTCTGATCTGCTGCCCCTAGGTAGACATCTCTTAGGACCATCCTGTTGCCTTCGTTATTCTCCCCCAAAGAGCACCAGACAACAGAATGCAAGTTAGAGTGAGCTTCAGTCCATCTGAACTGGCAGGAGTAAGCGTGGCCGACCAAGTATTCACCGAAGAAGAGAAAGCGGCCATGCGCGAGCGCGCAAGAGAAGCGCGCGAATTCAAAAAACTTTCCGGTGAAGAACAAGTCCAGCGCAAGATCGCTGAAATGGATACACACGACCAAGAAATGGCGCTGCGACTTCACGAGTTGATCCTTGGCATTTCAGACAAGATCACTACCCGAACCTGGTATGGAATGCCCGCCTACTATGTGAATGACAAGGTGATTTGCTTCTATCAATCAGCAAGCAAATTCAAAGTTCGCTACTCGACCTTTGGATTTCAAGAGGCTGCAAACCTTGATGAGGGGACTTTTTGGCCAACCAGCTATGCCCTTACCAAGCTAACCAAAGATGTTGAGAAGCAGATTGTGGAGCTAGTGAAGAAGGCGATCCGCTAGTCCTTTAGCTGGCATGCCGGGGTGCCTCCCGGGAGTTTGTGTCGGTTTTTCGCCACCCAGGCATAGATAAGTTCAGCAAAACTCAGAATCACTGGAGTCTTGATAAACCAACCCAAAAACGCAGCTGGTTTTCGTGAGTCAATCAAACACTTTGCGATCGCCAGTGCTCCCTGGCACTGCTCTTCAGCGCTGAGGTACTGAACAGCCGATTGCGCATCCTCCAAGCGCACACCGAGTTGCTTGAGGTCGGCTCTTTGGAAAGGGATGACATCTGAGGCCTGTCCGATAAGTCTGATAAGCAATCTCGCGGAGCTTGAACAAAAGGCGCAATCACCATCGAAGAGGAAAACACCTTTTGTCATGCTTAGTCCAACAACTTCCCTTGGGGCTTTATTCGCAGACCGTGCCGTCTGAATCACCATCTCTGTACCAGCCATACTCGGGATCTACCCCAGAAACGTAAGGCCCATAGCCTTGAGCCTTTGCCTCCCGGCAACTACTAAATCTTGGATCTAGACCATTTGAGGGCTTCGGGGCAGGCCCGCCAATCACAATTTCTGCCTTCTTTGGAATCTCATATTTCCCAGCGCAGCCTGGCACCAAATCGGCAAGTGCGAGCGCCTCTTGCGAATCGATGCTTAAGCTCCACCGATACTTCACGGCCAACCAGTTATAGGTGTAAGAGCAGAGGAATTCACTGTTGCCAGGTAACCAGCTCGCTGGGTCTTGGTCTGACTTGCTTCGGTTGGATGAAGCGGAAACTGCTATCAAGCTGCCGGAGAAACCGAGGTCATTGGCAAAGCGCTTTCTGGTGGATGAACTCCACTGGTTTGCACCGGATCGCCATGCCTCTGCCAGCGGGACAAAGTGGTCTATATCGATTTGGGATGCGTCGGAAATAGAACGACCGTCATAAGCGGAAAACCATCGTCCAAAGACCGCACATCGATCACCGATTCCTGGTTCAATAACGCTTTCTATAATCAACACTTCTCTTCGGGTATTGCAGCCGTCGGAATCTGCGTCTATCCAGTGCTGGAACAGATCCCGGTCATATCCACCGACCGCCTCCGGCTCGATTTTTAGTTCCGCGAGCAGAGTTTCAAGAGTGTTTGGTTCCTTGGGCTCAGTTGCTTCTGCCACCTGGGGAGATACGGTCTCAGGCGCAGGTTCGCTGGTGGGCTCAGTTGTTGCTTCAGGCTGAGTTGGCGTTGGACTTGGGGTTTGGGTTTGAGTGGGGGTTGCAGTCTGCGTGGAAGTGGGTGAATAGGAATTCGCAATTGAGAAGCACCCGGCAAGTAACAGCACGAGCGCTACAACACCTGATCTTCTCAAGAGGCCATCCCCAACTGACTGCTTTTATAAGCCTAGGCGTATAGTTTCAGGGTGAGTTCTCAAAAGAGTTCGCAGTACATGCACCCAACTCGCATTGTCGCACTCGCCTTCACCGGCGTTATTGCTTTGGGAACAGCGCTCCTGATGCTTCCAATCGCATCCAAAGGAGACAAGGCAACTCCGCTTGTAGATGCACTTTTCACCGCTGTGTCTGCGACCACGGTTACCGGTTTATCAACTCTTGATACTGAGTTGCACTGGAGCCTTTTTGGTCACGTGGTAATTGGTTTACTAATGCAAATCGGCGGGTTTGGAATTGTTGGATTTGCCTCACTGATTGCGTACCTACTGGATGGCCGAGTGACTCTGCGCAACAAGCTTTCTACGAGCTCCGAGGCGTCGCTCACTGCACCAGATATAAAAAGTCTGTTAGTCAATATCGCCCAATTGATGCTTGGGTTCCAGCTTGTTCTCTTTACCTTTTTGTTTGTTCGATTCTTAACCCACTACGACTACAGCATCCAAGACGCATTTGGCCACGGCCTCTTCCATGCCATTGCGAGCTTCAACAACGCCGGTTTCGCGCTCTATAGCGACAACCTGATGGGTTTTGCGCGTGATGCTTGGATTATTGTTCCCGTCTTCACAACAGTCTTCATCGCAAGCCTCGGTTTCCCGGTGATGGTGGAAGTTATCGGTAGAGCAATTGAAAAACTTAAGCTCAAGCGAAACCCATCAACACCCCGAAGCTACGCAAGGCAGTGGTCGCTGAACTCAAGGATCGTGCTCTGGTCAAGTGCTGTGCTGATGGTTGGTGGTGCAGTATTCATCGGAGCTCTGGAGTGGAACAACCCAGCAACCCTGGGACCACTTAGCCCAGTAGACAAGGTCCTGGATTCTATTTTTGCCTCAGTGATGCCAAGAACTGCTGGCTTTAACGCAATGGATATTTCTCAGATGAACCCCGCCTCCTGGCTTGGAACTGAGATTTTGATGTTTATCGGTGGAGCGAGTGCATCTACAGCTGGTGGTATCAAACTGGGCACCTTTGTGGTGTTGCTATTTGTGGTCTACACCGAGATTCGCGGTGAAGCCGCTGTCAACATCGGAAACCGTCGTCTACCAAGGTCCATGCAGCGACAGGCTCTCGCGATTGTGACTCTTACCTCGGTTGTGATTATTGGTGCAGTGATGGTGCTTAGGTTGACTACTGAGTTCAACCTAGATCAGATTCTTTTTGAGGTCGTGAGTGCTGTTGGAACCGTGGGTCTCTCCACAGGAATCACCGCTTCGCTTCCAGATCACGCCAAAGTATTGATATCGCTGCTGATGCTTTTTGGTCGCCTGGGGCCAATTGTGGTGGCAACATCACTAGCGCTTCGAAAGAGCAAGCGTCACTTTGAATACCCGCAAGAGCGTCCACTAATCGGCTAATGTCAAACACGAACGGAACGGCTGAATAATGTCAAACAATCGCAAACGACGCAGCTTTAACTCTGCAACTTTCGTCGTAATCGGCTTGGGGCGATTCGGCTCCGCACTTGCCAAGGAGTTAGTGAACTCGGGTCACGAAGTGCTGGGTATCGACTATGACGAAAAGCTGGTGCAGCAGATGGCTCCAGATTTGACGCACTGCGTCAAGGCCGACACTACCGATGAATCTGTTTTGGTAGAGCTTGGAATTCAAGACTTCGACACCGCAATGGTTGCGATTGGTGCCGACATCGAAGCCAGCATCCTGACTTCTTCGCTGCTATTGCAACTTGGGGTAAAGAACGTCTGGGCAAAGGCAAACTCGGAGTCCCACGGTCGAATCTTGCGACAGCTCGGAGTTCACCACGTGATTTTCCCAGAGGATGACATGGGTAAGCGAGTAGCTCACATGGTTTCGGGGGAGACCCTGGAGTATGTCCCAATCGACGAAGACTTCGTGATGGTGAAGACCTATGTGCCACACATTTTTGATGGCATGCCACTTTCTGAGGCCAAGATCAGGGCAACCTACGGTGTGACCGTAGTAGCAACCAACTCTGGCGATGGGAAGTACACACCCGCTTTCCCAGAGACCATCTTGCACTCTGGCCATCAGATTGTTGTTGCGGGCCCCAAGGCTCCGCTTGATAAGTTCTGCCAATTGGATCACGAGTGAAACTAGCACTCTTCGCGGCTCTTGCCATCGCGCTAATTGCTGCATCCCAGTGGTACTACCAACCAAGTGTCGAAACAGTTGCTATTGCCTCGGCGTTGCTAACCGGTCTTTTAGCCCTTACCACCTGGAGTGCCAGGCGCTTTGGTAAGTCGCTTGCGGGTTTTTTCAAGACCACCTTGGTTGGAGTTGTCAGTGCACTTATGTTCTCTCAGGCGATGGATATTGCCTACTCGATTCTCGCGGCTCCTGCGGGCGGCAGGCTCGCCTTTCCAATCGAACAGTTGGCTATCGGCTTTGCCCTGGCCGCTCTTGCTCAGCTACTAGCGTCTGCCCTTGGGTCGAAGGTAGAAAAATACTCCGACGGCGACCAGAGCTAGCGAAGCCCATAGCAACCAATAGCCGAACGGATCCTGCGTCTCTACTGGAGCCTCGCTGATCAAAATCGGCTCAGCACAAGGGACAGACTGGAAGTTTGGATCCGCCACAAACCCAGTCTCATTTACGAGTTTGAATCCAAATTCACCGTTGATTGGGTGACCATCCGAGGACACCACTCGCCAGCTGACTTGATAATCGCCAGGAGCATCTAGCTCCAACTCCAGGCTGGCATTTTTCTGGTTTATTGCTCCGCAGCCTGGGTTCAGGGTATTGCCCTCTGGGCCGGTAACTAAAATCTGCGCTCCGGTGCCATCTAGGTTGATGAGCTCATTATTGAAATCAAGGCTGATCAGAACTCGTCCAGCTTGGACTGTATCGCCATCGGCTGGACTTTGATTCACCAGCTCATCGTGAGCGTTCGCGGGCAGAGGAATTAGCACCAACAGCAAGGCCATGAGAAGGCGAATAAGCTTCATGGGTAAAAGCTTAGGTGGAGGATTGTGAAGCAGAGACTCATTGGCATCGCATCTGGTTTAGTAGTCGGTTTGGTTGGTTTGGCGCTGCTATTGGTTGGACCCCTCAGCCCAAATCGCTCCTCGGCACCAGCCCCTAGCCAAAGCGCTACTCCAACCCAGACTGCCCAACCCACCCAGAGTGAGCCGGTTTCGTCGGCGCCTGAGGTGGAGCCTTGCCTGGTAACCGATCTCGAAAACGATCCGCTGATTCTGCAACTTCAGGCTCAGGTCAGGGATGCGTCAACCTCAGCAATCATCTTTGATCGCTCTGGTGCGATTGCCGCGAGGCCTGCCTCGGTTCAAAAACTGCTTACCGCTGCGGCAGCGCTGAAAACCCTGGGTGCGAACTACACCGCAACCACCCGAGTGTTCCAGGATCAAACCAACAAGTCGGTGATCTACCTGGTTGGTGGTGGCGATCCGACCCTGACCCGCCTTAGCGAAGGGGTGCAGTCGGTTTACAAGAACGCACCAAAGCTGGATGTGCTGGCAGCGCAGGCAATTCGCTCACTCGGAGGTGTGAGTGTTTCCAAGATTGTCGTCGATAGCTCCCTGTTCGGAGGACCATCGGGCGAATACCTGAGCGTTTGGGACAAGCGCGGCTTGAGCGAGGGTTATCAGCCCTACATTTCTGCATTGCAGGTCGATGGCGATCGCGATAACCCTGCCAAGCTGAGCTCCAAGCGCAGCACTGACCCAGTCAAGCGAGCTGGCGATTGGTTCAAGCGATCCTTGGGTCAGAGCGCGAAGAGTGCCCTGGTTGAAAAGGGCACCACCCCACCAACCGCCAAGGAAATTGCCAAGATTTCATCCAGGCCAATCGTGGAGTGGATTGATTACATGCTCGAGGTGAGTGACAACACCACCGCGGAGGCTCTAGCCAGACTGGTTTCCCTGGATGTGGGACTCGGTGGCGGTTCTGGAACTCTCACCCAGGCTTTCCAACAGGCTCTCGCCGGCACTGGATTGAATCTAACCGGCATCAAGATTGAGGATGGCTCTGGCCTTTCGAAGTACAACCAGGTTTCCCCAGCCTTGATGAACGATCTTTTGACTTTGATTCCGAAGGACCCAGAGCTAAATGTGATGCTGACTGGATTCCCAGTCGCAGGCTCTCCTGGATCGCTATCCGATCGCTTCAATGATTACACCGGAGACATCGTTGCCAAGACCGGTTGGATTAGAACCGGATACACCCTTGCCGGCTATCTGAATCTCAAAGATGGCGGCCAACTCATCTTCACCGCCTACAACTTAGGAGACTCGGTGAACCTAGATCACAGGGCTGCTCTTGATCGCTTGGTTGAGGGGTTCTATAACTGTGGCACTGCACTGAGGGACAGATAGCGGTGGCGAGGGCGTTACTGGTTATAGATGTCCAGGTTGACTTCTGCGAGGGCGGTGCTTTGGCCTGTGAAGGTGGTGCGGCAGTTGCATCGAGAATCAGCAACTACCTGCGTGAGTCAAAGTCGAACTATGACTATGTGATTGCCTCTCGCGATTGGCACACACCCAATGATCGAAACAGTGGTCACTTCCCAGAGCCTGGGATTGCGCCTGACTACGTAAAGACTTGGCCGCTGCACTGCATAGCTGAGACAGCGGGTGCTGAGTATCACCCGAATCTTGATGCAGAACTAATCGACCTGCACATCAAGAAGGGTCAGGGCGCGAACGGTTATTCCATATTTGATGGCGTTACCGATTCGAACGAAACCTTTGCTCAATTGGTTGCGAGGCTTGAAATCGCGAGCGTGGATGTAGTTGGAATTGCAACCGACTACTGTGTCCGGGCCTCTTCAGTTGATGCGAAGAGCCAAGGGCTCAATGTTCGTGTGATTACCTCGCTGACAGCGGGTGTCTCGGCCAGCAGCACCGAGGCTGCAATTGATGAGATGGTTGATGCTGGCGTCCTGGTAGTGCCAACCGCTTAGCGGTCTCTTCTTGCTCCAGCCGATGGAACCACTGGGAAGATCTTAGGCTCCAGGTAACCAGCCTTATCGAACGCGGCTTTGCAGTTTGCTTCCAGTGAGCCCAAGAGATTTTTATTGATTACAGCAATCGCAGCACCACCGAAACCGCCACCGGTCATTCGAGAGCCCACAGCGCCACTTTGCATCGCAACCTCAACCGCGAGGTCCAACTCGTCAATCGAGATTTCAAAGTCCTTGGCCATCGACGCATGCGATGCCAGAAGCAACTCGCCTAGTCGCTCTAGATCAGAATTCTTTAGAGCTTCTAACGTGTCCAAAACTCGTTGGTTTTCGGTAATGACATGGCGAACTCTTCTGAAATCAACTTCGGAAAGCTCTGCTTCTGCCCTGGGTAGGTCAGCAACGCTTAGACCGCGAAGCGAAGAAACGCCCAAAATGTCTGCACCGCGCTCGCATGATTCGCGCCTGACTCGGTAACCACCATCGGAGTGGCGATGAGCAACTCGAGTGTCGATAACCGCGACCACCAAATCATGTGCTTCGAGATTCAAGCTCACCGGTTTTGCTTCCAGGGACTGGCAGTCTAAGAAGACAGCAGAGTCAGCTTCGGCAAGCATGGAAGCGGTTTGGTCCATCATTCCAGTTGGTGCCCCAACAACGTCGTTTTCAGCACGCTGACCAATCAGCGCGAGCTGCTGCTTAGTTCTTCCAGCAGACCAGATCTCGTTCAGCGCGACCGCAATTGAACACTCGATTGCGGCGGAGGATGACAGTCCGCTTCCCACTGGAACGTTTGATGTGAAGTAGGCATCGAATCCACCCTTGGACCACTCCCGCATCACCCATGCAACCCCGAGCGGATAGAGCGCCCAGTCCAGACCAACTGGCTTGGAGCTTAAGTCGGTTTGGTAAGTATTGCCATCGATGTCGGAGCTAACTCGGCAAATCGAATCGCTGCGCGGACTAAGCGCTACATAGGTTCGCTTATCGATACCAAATGGAAGCACAAAGCCCTCGTTGTAGTCGGTGTGCTCTCCGATCAGGTTGGCTCGACCTGGAGCGGACCATACTCCTGCGGGCTCATAACCAAATGTCTCCTTGAAACCTTTGGTTACCGCTTCGATCACTTGATTACCTCACGCAAGCGCTTCGCAGTTTCCTCTGGAGCAATGTCACCGACAAAAGCGCCCATCGCTGCCTCGGAGCCAGCCAGGAACTTGAGCTTGTCCTCGCCGCGTCTTGGTGAGGTGATCTGGAGCATCAGCCTGATCCAGTCGCGATTGGGGATCTTTGGCGCTTGGTGCCATGCGGAAATGTATGGCGTTGGGGTTGGATAGAGCCGGTCAATGCCCTGAAGCAGCTTCTTGTAGAAGACAGCAAGGTCATCAGCCTCAGCATCCGAAAGTTCGGAAAGGTCCTGAACGTTTCGCTTTGGCAGTGCATGGATTTCAATTGGCCAGCGTGCGGCAAATGGCACATAGGCCACGAAGTGCTCGCTCTCTAGGACCACCCGCTCAGAGGTGATTTCGAAATCCAGAAGCTCCTGGAAAAAGCTAGGTCCGTGTGAAAACACATTCGCAACGAGGCGCTGCGTGCGAGGGGTAACGAACGGGTATGAGTAAATCTGGCCGTGCGGGTGGTGCAGGGTGACACCGATCTCCTGGCCTCGGTTTTCAAATGGGAAAACCTGGACAACGCCATCAAGCTCCATCAGTTCCCTGGTGCGATCCATCCAGGCTCCAATGACTGTTCTAACTCGCTCGATGGGCATTTCCCCAAGGCTTCCCTCATGCTCAGGGGAGAAGACCACTACCTCGCAGCGTCCGAATGCCTTGGTTGCAAAACCAAACGGACTGTTTGGTTGGGCAATGTCTCCAGCATCGGGTCCGAAAGCTGGCCCCTTGTTTTCAAAGACAGCGACATCAAAGTTGTCAGGAAGTTCGGAAAGGTTTCCAGCACTGGTTGGGCAGAGTGGGCAGGCGTGAGCTGGGGGGAGGACTACCCGCTGCTGTCTGTGAGATGCGATGGTGATCCACTCGCCAGTGAGCGGATCGAATCTTAGGTCTGCCGTGTGTGGACGGTCAGCTACCGGCCTCAAATCTGGTTTGCGCTCTTCAGGAAGGGAGGAATTGGCATCATCAAAGTAGAACAGATCGCGACCATCAAAGAGCTTTGCTCTGATTCGCGTCTTCGCCACTTCGTCTACCTCTAACCTCTTGGTCACTAGAGTGTTTGCGTGGAACCGAACAAAAACCCGTTGCAACCCAGTATTTCTCTGGTCACAGAGAATGGCACAAGTATTGCAGAATTTTCGGTTTTTGGTGGTTCTGTTACGAATTTGTCGCTTTTTGAAAACAACCTTATTCCCCGCCCCAGCGTTGCTGATCCGCCCGCGGTGGTTTTTGGGAGTGTGCTAGCACCTTGGCCAAATCGTCTGGAGGATGGCACCTTCTCATTCAGTGGCAAAACGCACCGCTACGGACCGCTTGATCCAGAGCAAAATGTGAACCACGGGCTGATTCTTAGATCTGCGCTTGAATACGAAGTTGGGGATAGCGAGATCACTTTTTTCCACCGCTTTACGGCAGCTGACTTCGGCTTTGAGATCGATCTTCAATTTGGGTATCGCTTGACCAAGATAGGGTTCGAAGGTTGGGCAAAAGCCAAGAACCTAGGTGCCTCGAGTGCCCCCTTTGCCATTGGTTTCCATCCGTATTTTCATATCCCCGGGAAAGCAAAACTGAGCGCGAGCGTGACCAAAGCGTTCGTTACAAACTCCCGCATGCTGCCGGTTGATACCAAAGAAATTCAATCGCTTGAAATAGCGCTTCCAGATACCAGCAAGCTGGATAACGGTTACTTTGGAGAAAACTGGAAAGTGATGGTTGAGGGTGAGGAATTCTCCTTCGAGATCACTCAACGGAACCTAAATCATCTGATGCTCTATCGGCCAAGCCCATCGCTCTTTGTCGATGGGTCCGAAGGAATCGCTATCGAGCCGCAGAGTGCACCTGCAAATGCCTTCAACACCGAGCTGGAAAAGCATCTGATTCAGCCAGGTGAAACCAAAGACTTTTGGTTCCAGATCAGAATGCTTGGCTAGGTAGCTCTTTCTCGTCCTCAAGCAGCGCTTTGACAATTCGTCCCGCAACATGATCCGCAGTCATCCCCTGCGGAAAGGCGGGTGCTGTCCCGGCGATTGCTCTGGAGGCGAGCCCTGTTTCGGTGTGACCGGGGTTTGCAGAGAGCACTCGAATGGCATCTCTGCGCCACTCGCGCTTGAGAGCTTCCAAGAAACCACCGATTGCAGTTTTAGATGCGCTGTAGGCGGCGAGGTTTGGAAGCGGCTGCTCTGAAACCACTCCCGTGATGTTTAGAACGACCGGCTCATTTCCGGCTTGAGCCGATGCTGCAAGCATGGGGTGTAACTGAGCGAGAAGCTGCATCGGCCCTGCAAAGTTGATGTTGGTAAGTGCTGCAATCGTCTTTTGGCTTAGTTCAGCGGCTGGACCGAACGCCACAACCCCAGCGGCATTCACAATGCCGTCAAGCTTTGTCGAACCGATCAGATAGTCGGTCAACGTGGTGACGCTGTCGGGGTTCTGGTAATCAAGCAGCAACCTAACCTCAGCGACCGAAGGAATTCGGGCTGCTGAGTCATTGCTTGTGGCAGTCGCTAACACGGCAGCACCTTGCTCGTGAAGTTTCTTCACGATTTCAGAACCGAGCACTCCCGATCCGCCAATTACCAAAAAACGCTTGCCACTGAGATTCATAGTTGAGCTCAACTTGCAAGCCAGCGGGACTATTTCCGAAACAAATGCTTGATCTTGAAATACGCAATTTAGACTGGCCTTATCCCTACGGAGGCCCCCTTTGAAAAGACTTGCACTTTTGGCAACTTCGCTACTTTTGCTAACCGGTTGCGCACCAGCGCCTGAACTTGCGGTGAAAGATGCTTATTTGATTCGCGGTGAGTGCGAAGGTATTGAAGTGGTTGTCAACTTTGGAATCCTTGGCAAGCGTCAGGCGACCTGCGTGGAGGCAACCGGTGAAGTCAACGCCAAGGAGCTACTTGCTGATGCCGGCTTCCTTACCGAGGGAACCAAGAGTTATGGCGATCAAATAGTTTGTCGCGTGAACGGGTTGCCATCTGCCACCGAAGCAATCGAGGTGGAGGGTCAAGAGCCTCATCTAGAGAGCTGCAACGACATGCCACCAGCATTTGCATACTGGGCGCTTTGGGTGAAGGCCGATGCTGAAGCAAAATGGAACTATGCCACCGAGGGTGTTGGGACTTTGAATCTGAAGCCTGGTCAATCTATCGGTCTGGCGTTCTCAACCGGTGGAGCAACTCCAACCCCGAACTAATGACGAAACCCAGCACCCGCCTTCTGACTGCGGCCTTTTTGGCCCTGGGGTTTGTGCTGTTTCGATTGCTCTATGCGATCAGCTTCACCGGAGCAAGCTCAGGCAACATCCTGCTGAATTTACCGGGTATAAAACTTGGCGGAGTCTTCTCCCATGTAGAGCTGTTTGGGCCGATCGGGGATCTAGGCCTGGCAAATGCGCTGCAATCCGCGATGCCATTTGCAGCCAGCATTTTGGCCTTTGGGGTGTTGAGCTACTTCGTTGGACCAGAGCTAATCGCCAAACGAACATTGCGATCGAGATCAAACTTTCTAAAGACTCTCGGAATCGGTCTTACCGTGTTGCCAACCCTTGCTGAGGCAGCCAAGCGAATCTTTGCAGCAATGAACTACCGATCAACCCCGAAGCGCTATGCGGTGGTTCCACTTCTAGAAACCGCAATCGAAAGAGCGAATGCGGTGTCTTTTGAGCTGGGTAGTCACTCGGCAGTGGCATCAGCAGTGAACTCTGTGGTCATTAGCCAGCCAGCTCTTGGACGGCAATTGGGGGAGCCGCTGGTGCTAGGGCCATCGGATGCTCTGATCGTTCAGGGTGCGACCGGATCGGGAAAGACAACTCTGTTGCGATCGCTCAGCGCCAGACAGCTGAGCAGCTCTCGAATTTTAGAAAATGACATCTTTGGCCTAAGTCCAAAACTTCAGCCAAGCCAGGTTGCGAGCTTGAGTAGGTATGTTGGCCAACAGCCACGAGACGCCTTCATAGATTGGCGAAGTCAGGAATTAGCTAAGCCAACCGCTTGGCTCTCAGAGGGCGAGGCGGTTTGGTCCGCGGTGCAAAATGCTCTAGCGGCAAACCCAAAACTTTTGGTTCTTGATGAGCCCTACGCTGCGCTGGATGACAAGACCTGCAGTCTGCTCAACGAGAGGCTAGAGGCCTATCGCGCTGCTGGTGGAATTGTGGTCATCGCAGAACACGATGTTTCTCGAATCGCACTTTCAAACACAAAATCTTTGCCCTTGGCAGAACAGCCAACTTCGCAATCTGTGGCACGAAACCCAGTGTTAGTTGGACATGATTTGCTGATTGATTTTGCTGGCCAGAGGATTTGTCAGGGTGAACTAATAAGCCTGCTTGGTCCAAATGGCATCGGTAAAACCACAATGCTAAAGGCCATCTATCAGCAGGCTTCAACGCAGAAAGTTCCGGTGCGGTTTGTTCCCGAGAGAGTCGAAGATTTCTTTATCGGGCAGACGCTTCGTGAAGAATTTGAACTCTCCGACAAGCTCTCAAAATCCAAACTGGGGCTTACCCGCACGACCTTTGAGAGTCTGATCTCGCTCGATGAGTCTGACTTAGAAATCCACCCCAGGGATCTATCTGCTGGCATGAAACTGGTTTTGGCACTTTCAATTGCGATCGCGCTCAAGCCGCAGCTTTTGCTTATTGATGAACCGGTAAAGGGCCTTGATGCCGATGCCAGGGCGAACATGGCTGAAGTGCTCTCATGTGTTCAGGAGACTGGTTGCGCAGTTGTTTTCGCAACTCACGATAAGCAGTTTGCCGCTAGAGCCAATAGAAGCATCGAGCTTGAAAAGCAGGTGGCTCGATGATCACCACAAAGGCACAAAACTGGCTCTTTGGCCTGCTCTCTTTGGTTGCAATTACTGGTTTTGCCTGGCCACTTTTTCTTCCAGCTTCCGCCCCTTTGGACGCCGGCTATCTAGCAGTTGCCGGGGTGTTGGTGCTTAGTGCCGCAGCGATTTGGATATTTGATCGTTCGCAAAAGGGAGCAAACTACCTTGCACTTCTTGGCACCATGGCAGCCCTAGCCGCAGCGACTCGAATTGCCACCTCCGGGGTAGCGGGTTTTGAGC
>RFTL01000030.1 GCA_009923455.1 Actinomycetota bacterium
CGTTTTGGGATTTGGTTCCCAGGGTCACGCTCACGCTCTCAACCTGAAGGACTCCGGCGTTGACGTCGTAGTTGGCCTACCAGAGGGCTCAAAGTCCCGCGCCAAGGTGCAAGAGCAGGGCCTTACCGTGCTAACTCCTTCTGAGGCCGTTAAGTGGGCAAACGTAATCGTGGTGCTTGCTCCGGACCCTAAGCAGCGCGATCTCTACGCCAATGAAATTGAGCCAAACCTGTCTGCCGGTGACGCACTGGTATTCGGACATGGTTTTGCAATTCGCTTCGGCTTCATCAAGCCACCTGCGAATGTTGATGTGTTCCTGGTTGCTCCAAAGGGACCAGGTCACCTGGTTCGTCGCGAGTACGTCGCGGGCAAGGGTGTTCCTAACCTGATTGCAGTTGAGCAGGACGCCACCGGCAACGCAATGGCAGTGGGACTTTCCTACTCCAAGGCAATCGGTGGTACTCGTGCCGGAACCATCAAGACCACCTTCACCGAGGAGACCGAAACCGATCTATTCGGCGAGCAGGCAGTGCTCTGTGGTGGTGCATCTCAGCTCGTAATGTATGGCTTTGAGGTGCTAACCGAGGCCGGTTACCAACCAGAGATCGCCTACTTCGAGGTGCTGCACGAGCTCAAGCTAATTGTTGACCTGATGTATGAGGGTGGCATTGCCAAGCAGCGCTGGAGTGTTTCTGACACAGCCGAGTACGGTGACTACGTCTCCGGTCCTCGCGTCATCGACCCTCGAGTCAAGGAGAACATGAAGGCTGTGCTGGCTGATATTCAGTCCGGTGCGTTTGCCGACCGTTTCATCGCTGACCAGGATGCTGGTGCTCCAGAGTTCAAGGCGCTGCGCGCCAAGGGCGAGGCTCACCCAATCGAGGCAACCGGTCGCGAGCTGCGCAAGCTGTTCAGCTGGATCAAGCAGGACGACGACTACCAAGAGGGTTCAGCCGCTCGCTAACTTCAAATTCAAAAGCCCCCGAGTAACTCGGGGGCTTTTGGCTATTCTGGGCAGATGGCCAAAACAATCTTCTACGGTGTGATGTCACTGGACGGCTTTCTAGCAGGGCCGAACGATGACATGAGTTGGGCTGAAAAGTATTTGAGCAACGATCAGGATTATGGCTGGATGGAGCTGGTGCAGAGCTGTGGCGCTGTGCTGATGGGTCGCAAGACCTTCGAGTTTGAGATGAAAAACGCTCCTGACCTTGATCGCATGCTCCCCACCTATGTACTCACCAGTCAACCCCTTCGGTTCGATGGTGTAAGCCCCGAGAATCTGCAGTTCATCAGCGGAGATCTAAAGGCTGTGATACCAAACATCATGGCTAAACACCCGGGGGATTTATTTATTGGCGGGGGAGCGCAGCTTGTTGAAGGCTTGTTGCAGGATGGGTTACTGGATCAGCTGGAGTTGTTTATCGCACCAGATGTTTTGGGTAGAGGTGTTCGGTTGTTTCAAGATCCAAACCTGACAACTAGCTTCGAGGTGCTAAAGACCGAGCACTATCAATCTGGTTTGGTGAGAATGTCCATGAGCCCAAAAGCCTCAAAGTCCTAGCCACACCAGGTCTCAAGAAAAGCATTGCCGGCCAGGCAATTGCTAGTCATAAACTGCTCTTTTCTCACTAAACTAGGGCTGTTCCCACCTTCATTGTCGAAAAGACGTTAGGTCAGCCATTGTCAAAGCCAGTAGTTCTAATTGCCGAGGAGCTTTCGCCTGCCACTCTTGAGGCCCTCGGTCCAGATTTTGAGATTCGCAACGTCGATGGAGCTGACCGATCTGCGTTGCTTCCCGCTTTGGCAGAAGCCAATGCGGTTCTGATTCGTTCTGCAACCAAGATGGATGCCGAGGCAATTTCAGCAGCTCCCAAGCTAAAGGTGATTGCCAGGGCAGGTGTTGGACTCGACAACGTCGACATCAAGGCTGCCACCAATGCCGGTGTGATGGTAGTGAATGCTCCGACCTCAAACATCATCTCGGCGGCTGAGTTGGCAATCGCGCAGATCATGGGTCTCGCGCGCCATATTCCTGATGCGAACTCGTCACTCAAGGCTGGCGAGTGGAAGCGCAGCAAGTTCACCGGAGTAGAGCTCTACGAGAAGACTGTGGGCATCATCGGTCTGGGTCGAATCGGCACGCTGGTGGCTCAGCGACTAGCAGGATTTGGCACCACTTTGATTGGCTACGACCCTTATGTCACTCAGGCGAGAGCCGAGCAGATGGGCGTGGAGCTAGTTTCAATCGAAGAGCTGATGAAGCGTAGTGACTTCATCACCATACACATTCCGAAGACCCCGGAGACCACGGGCATGATTTCCACGGCCCAGTTCAAACTTGCTAAGCCAAACCTTCGAATCGTGAACTGCTCCCGAGGTGGGATCATCGATGAGGCGGCTCTGTTTGAGGCACTTAGCTCCGGCACAATCGCAGGTGCTGGTCTGGATGTGTTCGTGAATGAGCCGCCAAAAGATTCACCACTGCTTGGCCTTCCAAACATCCTGGTCACCCCGCACCTTGGTGCCTCGACCGATGAGGCTCAGGAGAAGGCGGGCATTTCCGTCGCCAAATCAGTTCGCTTGGCTTTAGCCGGTGATCTGGTTCCAGACGCTGTGAATGTTGCCGGTGGTGTAATCGACTCCTCGGTGAAGCCAGGAATTCCGCTGGCTGAAAAGCTGGGCCAGATTGTCGCAGGTCTTGCACACACCTCGATTGTTTCCGTTGAGTTTGAAGCTCGTGGTGAGATTGCCGCACACGATGTGACGGTGTTGAAGCTCGCTGCCCTCAAGGGCCTCTTCCAAACCATGGTTACCGAGCAGGTTTCTTATGTGAACGCCCCATTGCTTGCGGAGCAGCGCGGAGTGGAAGTTCGTCTAACCCAGGACACCAAGAGCGACGAGTATCGCAATGTGACCACACTGAAGGCTTTACTCTCAGACGGCAGCACTGTCTCCGCGGGTGGCACTGTGATCGGACCCAAGCATCACCAGAAGGTTGTCTCGATCAACGGCTACGACGTAGAGCTGTCAATGGCCGAACATCTCGTTGTGATGGTTTACCAGGATCGCCCAGGAATCGTTGCTATCTATGGCAAGGCGTTTGCCGAGGCCGGCATCAACATCGCTGCTATGACCATTGCAAGACAGCAAAAGGGCGGTAAGGCCCTGAGCGTGATTACTGTTGACTCGCCTGTGGCGAGTGCCATTTTAGACAAACTGAAGGTTGAAATCCAAGCCGACAGCATGCGAGCTATCTCGCTCGCCGATCTTGCCTAGTAGGACTTAGTAGTCCACATCGCGGCCAGAGGCTACCCAGCCGTCGGTTCCGCCCGCGACCGATACAACGTCATAGCCCTGCTGCTCGAGGTAGTTGCAAGCCTTCATTGAGCGACCACCGGACTTGCAGATAAGCCATACGGTCTGGTCCTTTGGAACCGAAGCCAGCTGGTCTGGAAGATCGTTTAGCGGGATGTGGTGAGCACTTGGGACGTGGCCCTCTTCAAACTCGAAGAGTTCTCTGACGTCGATAACGTGAGCTCCGCTGCCAATCGCGACCTCTAGTTCATCAAGTGATACTTCTCTACCCATCGCCTGCCACCTTCTTGCTAGATCTTGTATTTCAAAGCGGATTTTTCAAAACCCAAACCCATTGGCCAGATTCTAATTCGAATTCAAAACTGCTGCAGAGAAAGCGACAGATGGGCAAGGCGCTCAAAAACCAAATAAGGTTGTCCTAAACAACCCGTGAGGCTCAATTGAAGCGAATCAACCTTGCTGTGATTGCCGGAGATGGCATCGGACCTGAGGTCACCTCGGTCGGTTTGGCTGCGCTGGACAAAGCCCTTGCCGGCCAGGTCGAGCTTGAGATTACAAACTACGACTTGGGTTCGGATCGCTATCTCGCAACAGGTGATGCGCTAACCGAAGCAGACCTCGAGCAGCTAGCTAAGCACGATGCGATTTTGCTGGGAGCCATCGGTGACCCAAGAGTTCCATCTGGTGTGCTGGAGCGAGGACTGCTTCTCAAGCTTCGTTTCGCTTTCGATCACCACATCAATCTGAGGCCCTCGCGGCTTTACCCGGGTGTTGAGTCAGTTTTGCGCGGGGATCCAAAGGCTGATTTTGTGGTTGTGCGCGAGGGGACCGAAGGGCCGTACGTTGGCAACGGCGGTGCTATTCGAATCGGCACTGAGCAAGAGGTTGCGAACGAGGTATCGGTAAACACGGCATTCGGTGTTCGTAGGGCAGTTGAATACGCCTTCGAGCTTGCGTCCAAGCGCGAAAGAAAGCATGTGACTTTGGTTCACAAGACCAATGTTTTAGTTCACGCTGGCAAGATTTGGCTAAGAATCGTGCAGGATGTTGCGTCCAAATACCCGCAGGTTACTCACGACTATCTACACATTGATGCCGCCACCATCCATATGGTTCAGTCGCCAGAGCGGTTCGATGTCATCGTGACCGACAACCTCTTCGGCGACATCATTACCGACCTTGCGGCAGCTATTACCGGTGGCATCGGGTTGGCAGCATCGGCTAACCTAAATCCAACTGGAGCTTTTCCATCCATGTTCGAACCCGTCCATGGATCCGCTCCAGATATCGCCGGAAAAAACCTGGCTGATCCAACTGCGGCAATCCTCTCCGCAGCTCTTTTGTCCAAAACCCTGGGGTTCGTCGAAGCCGCCGAAAGAATCGAGCGTGCTGTGGCACAAGACCTAATCGAAAGATCAGGTAAGCGCTCCACAGATGAAGTTGCCCAGAGTATTTTGAAGCTGATCTGAGGTAGTGAGAATGAAGTTTGAAGTAGTCAGGAATCCAAATCCGGTGCCAGCTGCAGAGCGCGAGGCAATCATCGCAAACCCAACCTTCGGAACCCACTTCACTGACCACCAGGTGGTTGTGGTTTGGGAAAAAGACAAAGGATGGCATTCAGCTCAAGTGATTCCCTACGGTCCAATCATGATGGACCCATCGGCAGCGGTTCTGCACTATGGCCAGGAGATCTTTGAAGGTATCAAGGCTTACCGTCACGAAGATGGTTCAATTTGGACCTTTAGACCAGAGGCAAATGCCAGAAGGCTGCAGCGCTCTGCCTACCGAATGGCTTTGCCTGAACTCCCAGTTGATGTTTTTGTGGACTCGCTTCGTGAGTTGATCGCAGTTGATGGTGCTTGGGTGCCATCGCCCGAGGGAGAAAAGACTCTTTACTTCCGTCCTTTTGAGATTGCTGCCGAGAACTTCCTGGGAGTTCGCGCTGCGCACCGAGCCGAGTATCGAGTGATTGCATCGCCGGTTGGGCCTTACTTCACTGGGGGCATTAAGCCGGTATCGATTTGGATCGCACTGGACTCAGCCCGTGCCGGAAAGCACGGCACCGGAGAGGCAAAGACCGGTGGCAACTACGCGGCTTCCCTCCTGGCTCAACAAAAAGGTTATGAGAATGGCTGCAACCAGGTTATGTTCCTGGATGCGGAAACCGCGACCTACATCGAAGAGCTCGGTGGCATGAACTTGTTCTTTGTCTACCAAGACGGTCACGTGGCAACTCCATCGCTTGATGGCACCATCCTGCATGGCATTACCAGAGACTCGATTATTACCCTGCTTGAGGACCGCGGATTGAGCGTTGAGCAGCGTCGCATCAGCCTGGACGAGGTGCGCTCAGGTGTTCAAAGTGGTCAAATTGTTGAGGTATTTGCCTGCGGAACTGCAGCTGTGGTGACCCCGGTTGGAGTCTTGAAGTCGGAGCACGAGGAAATCGTGATTGGTGGAAATGAACCAGGTGCTCTGACAGTTGATATCCGCAAGGAGCTAACAGGAATTCAGTATGGTCGCATCGACGATCGACACAACTGGATGGTAAAGCTGGCAGACTAGGGAGTTATGCGCATTGCAAGATTCCAACACCAGGGCAGAGTGGCCTTCGGTGTTGTGGCGGGAGACCGCGTTCAGGTGTATTCAGGATCGCCCTTCGGTGACTTTCAACCAACGGATTCGACGCTCTCGCTGAGCGATGTCGAACTATTGGCTCCAACACAGCCATCCAAAATCATTTGCATCGGCATGAACTACTCTGCCCACGCAGCTGAGATTGCTCAGGATGTTCCAGATGAGCCACTGATGTTCTTCAAGCCATCCAGCGCTATCCAGGATCCAGGTAAGCCAATCGAGTTGCCATGGCAGTCCGAGCAGGTTGAGCTCGAGGGAGAGTTGGCAATTGTGATTGGCAAGCGAGCTAAAAATGTGCCAATCGAGCAGGTGGATGACTACATTCTTGGTTTCACAATCGGAAACGATGTGACTGCTAGGGATCTGCAATTCACCGATTTGCAGTGGGCCAGATCGAAGGGTTTTGACACCTTCTGCCCACTTGGTCCTTGGATTGAGACCGAGTTCGATTACGAAGGCGCGCTGCTGGAGGCTCGCATCAATGGTCAAGTTAGGCAGCACGCCTTCTCAACGGATATGAATTTTGGGGTCCGCGAGATTCTCAGCTATGTCAGCCAGAATGTGACCCTGAACCCGGGCGACATCATCCTCACCGGATCCCCAGCGGGAATCTCAAAGATTGAAAAGGGTGATTTTGTGGAGTGTGAAATCAAGGGGATTGGTGTTCTAGCTAATCCTGTGGCCTAGGCTTTTGGATTGCTATGTCGCTAATCACTGCTCCCGTAACCTCTGCAACTGGATCTGACATTAAGGTTCGGTTCTGCCCTTCACCTACCGGAACCCCTCACGTTGGATTGGTTAGAACCGCCCTGTTCAACTGGGCCTATGCCAGGAAAACCGGCGGCAAGTTCGTGTTCCGCATCGAAGATACCGATTCCGCCCGAGACTCCGAAGAGAGCTATCACCAGATTGTTGAGGCGCTTCGTTGGCTTGGAATGGACTGGGATGAGGGCATAGATGTCGGTGGACCAAATGAGCCTTACCGCCAGTCCCAGCGTGGTGAGATTTATCAGGAAGTGGTTGAGAAGCTAAAGGCTTCAGGTCACATCTACGAGAGCTACCTCAGCGCAGAAGAGATTGAGGCTCGAAATCTCGCCAATGGTCGCGCACCACAGCTTGGCTACGACAACTCAGAACGAGACCTAAGTGAGGCCGATCGGCAGCGCTACATCGCAGAGGGCAGACAGCCTGCCCTTAGATTGAGGGTTCCAGACCAAGACATCACATTTACTGATTTGGTTCGAGGTGAAATCACATTCCCAGCCGGATCGTTCCCCGACTTCGTGGTTGTTAGACCCGGAGGTCAACCGCTTTACACACTTGTGAACCCGGTCGATGATGCACTTATGGGCGTAACCCATGTGCTTCGCGGTGAAGATTTGCTGTCCTCCACCCCGCGCCAAATTGCACTTTACAACGCGATGTATGAGGCCGGAATCGCTAGTTTCATTCCAAGATTTGGACATCTACCGTTTGTGATGGGTGAGGGAAATAAGAAGCTCTCGAAGCGAAACCCAGAGAGCAATTTGTTCCTGCACCGCGATCGTGGCTTTATCCCGGAGGGCCTTCTCAACTACCTGGCACTCCTGGGCTGGTCAATCTCGGCTGATCGTGACATCTTCTCGCTAAGTGAGCTTTGCGAGAACTTTGATGTTGCCAATGTGAACCCAAATCCAGCCCGCTTTGATCAAAAGAAAGCGGACGCTATCAATGCCGCGCAGATTCGTCTGTTGGATCCAAGTGATTTTGAGGCTCGCCTGATTCCTTATCTGCAATCCGCTGGAGTTCTAGGGAAGCAACTCTCTGAGCGCGAAAAAGAGATTCTGTCTATGTCGGCACCTCTTATTCAAGAGCGCATCACTGTGCTATCTGAAGCTGTTGGCATGCTTGGTTTCTTGTTCGAGGAGCTGGAGCAAATTCACTTTGAGCCTGAGGCTCTTTCCGGACTTCCAGAAAATGCTGGGGATATTGTTCGTGCTGCAGCCCTTGCGCTTGCAAGCCTTGAGGATTTCACTACCGACTCCATCCAGGCTGCGCTTTCGACAGCCTTGGTGGATGGCCTCGGCGAGAAACCTCGGAATGCATTTGGTCCAGTGAGGGTCGCGATCTCTGGAAGGCGAGTGACTCCACCGCTATTTGAGTCGATGGAGATTCTTGGTAAAGCTGAGGTTTTGAAGCGACTAGAGGCATTCGCGCAATCCCACTAAGATAGACCCTCGGACCTAGGTCCAACCCTTGGGGTATGGTGTAATTGGCAACACGAAGGTTTCTGGTTCCTTTGTTCTTGGTTCGAGTCCAGGTACCCCAGCAAGTTACCGGAGGTAAAGATGCTTGATTCTTTTTCCTCCGGTTTTCTCGTTTTCGCCTATTTTGCAACCGCTCTGTTCCACCTTGCCATCGTGCTGGGAGCTCCGCTGGGCGAATACTCTTATGGTGGTCAGCAGGAGGGAAAACTGCCTCTCGGCTTCAGGGTCGCTAGCGTCCTATCCTTTTTCCTGATGGCTGCCGTCGCCGGTCACTATTTGGCCCAAACCGGCATCCTCACTCCGCTATTGCCCCCAGAACAAAATGCCTGGGCCAACTGGGGACTGGTCGGATTTGCCGCCCTGGCTGCTTTGATGAATAACATCACCCGTTCAGCCAAAGAAAAAAGACTTTGGGGCGGAACCACCATTGCCATGCTGCTGGCGGCATTGATCGTCGCGCTCTAGTCCCAGCTCTGGCCAGGTAGCAGATAGCGGTACTCGCCACCTTGCTTTTCGACGATATCTTTGATTCGACCATTCTGAAGTGCATTGCCATGATCGCTCAGAATCGCGTTGTGGGTTGGGAATGCTGCCCTGGGCTTTATCTCGTGTAGATAATCAATCAGGTCAGAGATTTTCATCCAGGGGGCAGCGGCTGGAGTTGCAAGAATCTCGAATCGGTGCTCGGGATAGCCATAGGCATCTCCCGGATAGAAAAGCTTTCGGTTTACTAAGACCCCAACGTTTTGCACCAGCGGTATTGAGCGGTGAATCTCTTGGTGAAGATCACCGGAGAAATCCAATTCGAAGCTGCCGACCTTGACATGGTCGCCGTGCGACACCACCTGAACTGGAATTCCTGACAATTTGTTTGCCACCTCCAGTGGGCCAAAAATCGCAACCTGGTTTTTCGTGGTGAGCTTCTGGATGTGGGGCAGGTAAGAGTGGTCATCGTGAATATGTGTGAGAACAAGTGCAGTGACGTTTTCTAGCTTGGGAAGCTCTTGCTGATAAACACCGGGATCGATAACCAAAGTCTCACCCTGATGGGAAATTTCCAACATCGCGTGCTGGTGTTTGGTGATTCTCATCGCACTCCGTTCGTGGAAAGTCTATGTTTGACTCACCAGAAAGAGGTGGGCAATGAAGCCAATCGGCGTTTTAGTAAACCCGGCGGCGAATCGAGGTCGCGGGAATCAGGTTGGCGATCAGGTTTTTGAGCTTCTAAAGAGTGCTGGGATAGCCGCTGTCTCACTCACCAGTGAAAGTGCGGAAGCGGCAAAACAAAAATCCCTGGAACTTATCTCGAAGCAAGCGCTTGGGGGAGTGGTTGCGGTTGGTGGCGATGGCACAGCTCAGCTCGGGGTCAACATTTGCGTCCCGAATCAACTACCCCTGGGTTTGGTGCCAGCCGGCAGCGGGAACGATCAGGCACGGGAGCTGCAAATTCCACTCGGAGACATAAACAAGGCGGTGGAAAACATCGTTTCTTCGCTGGCAAACCCAAGAAGAGTGGATGTCATGAAGGTGCGCACCGAAGTCCGCGAGTTTTGGTCCTTCGGTTCCATTTCGGCTGGTTTTGATGCACTGTGTGCGAAGCGTGCAAACGGTTTGAAATGGCCCAAGGGGCCCAATTCCTACGTTGCTGCAATGCTGCTCGAACTCCCTAGATTCAAGCCAATTGAGTATCAGCTTGAAGTAGATGGAAAGCTGCGCCAGGTAAGTGCGATGCTATGTGGCGTAGCGAATGTGAAGAACTTTGGAGGGGGTATGAAAATCTCCCCCAATAGTGAAGTCACTGATGGCAAGCTCGAGGTATTTATCCTTCACAAGGTTTCCAGACCGAAGCTGTTGCAGATTTTCCCCACCGTCTACAAGGGTGAACATGTGAAGTATTCCGAGGTAGAAATCTTCCAGGCCAGCTCGGTCCGAATCAGCAACGATCACTTCCCAATCTCTTGTGATGGTGAGCTCGTAGGTGAGGCTCCATTCAGTGTTGAGATCCACCCTGGAGCCCTGCAAGTTTTCAGCCGCTAGATTGCCAAGCTTTGCATTTTGTGGCAAACTTCTCAGGTTGCTTTTCGGCCCCATCGTTTAGCGGCCTAGGACGCTGCCCTCTCACGGCAGTAGCGCGGGTTCAAATCCCGCTGGGGTCACTCATCTCGCTTCTGATGACTAAATCTCAGAAGCGAGATTTTCATTTCCAGCGATTGGAAAAGGTCGTTGCGAAGACGATCAGGATCACTGGTGCTAGAGCTGCAGCATTGAGTCCAGAGAATCCAAAAAGCGTCAGAATGGTTCCCGAAACAGCCCCACCAAATGCACCCATCAGGCTCATCAGGGTGTCGCTGAAGCCCTGAACCTTGGTTTTGTTTTCAACCGACAGTGATTGAGATAGCAATGCAGAGCCGGCAACTGTGGTGGCGGACCAGCCAAGACCAAGAAGAAACAAACCAATCATGACTAAGCCAAACTCGTTTGCCCCAAGCCCAGCAAAAAGCAGTGCCGAAACGAATATCAGTTGACCAAGGGCAATGATGATTCGCGGACTGGTCTTATCCGCTAGCCATCCAAAGATCGGAGAGAACGCATACATCCCACCGATATGCAAAGAGATGGTCAGGCCAACATCAGCCAGGGTGTGACCAGATACCGAGAGATGGGCCGGAGTCATGCTCATCACAGAGACCATGATCATGTGGCTTAGCGCAATCGCCAGAACCGAGTAACCAGCGATGGGAAACTCGCGAATCACTTCAATGGCAGCGCGCATGCCGGGGCGCTTTCGATTTGGGTTCAGGCCGGCGATATCCCTGGCGACGATCAGTGGGTCTGGCTTGAGTCCGAACCAAAACACAATCGTTGAAGCAATTTGAGCTGCGATTGTGAATAGAAAGGGCCCCGCAAGGCTGGGAAGCCCAATTCCTAGTCCCAATGCCTCGCCTGGGGCAATCAAATTGGGACCGAGAACTGCACCCACGGTTGTTGCCCAGACGACTAGAGACAGGTCTTTGGCCTTTGGTCTGTCAAGCGGAAGATCCACGGCCGCGAATCTGGCTTGCAGCCCAACCGCGGATCCTGCTCCCAGCAGAAACAGGGCAATCAACTCCACCGGAAAGGATCTGAGGATCGTGGCCAGAATCATTCCCGATGCGCCAAGTATTGCCAGTGCTGCACCAAAACCTAAAGCAACGCGTCTGCCTTTTCGATACGCGAGGTTGGCTAGTGGGATGGCTGAGGCGGCACTTCCTAAAGTGCTTAGCGTTGCGGCTGCCCCAGAGAATGCAGTGCTGCCAGATAGCTCAACGGCCATGATGGCACCCACAGAGAGCGTTGAGCCAAGTCCAAAACCGCCAAGCGCTTGCCCCAGAACCAGGGTTTTCACTGTCTTGCGCTGGAGGCGCTCAAGCTCTTGCTGGTTTATTGCGGCCACCGCAACAATCTATCGGTCGGCTAAACTTTGCTAGGTCACAACACCCGAGGAGAATCATGACTCCGAAGCCGCTCACCCTTGCTGAGAAACTCTGGAACGACCACTTGGTGGTCAAGGGTGAAAATGGTGCGCCAGACCTGCTTTACATCGACCTGCACCTTATTCACGAGGTGACTAGCCCACAAGCTTTCGATGGCTTGCGTTTGGCCGGTAGGGACATACGGCGCAAAGACCTGACTATTGCCACCGAGGATCACAACACTCCAACAGTGGACATTCATCTTCCAATTGCCGAGCCGACCTCACGCGCTCAGGTCCAGGCGCTGCGCGACAACACCAAGGAGTTTGGCGTTCGAATCCACTCGCTGGGGGATAAGAACCAGGGGATTGTTCACGTTGTCGGCCCACAGCTGGGTCTCACAATGCCAGGTTTGACGATTGTCTGTGGCGATTCCCACACCTCAACGCACGGAGCGTTTGGATCGCTCGCAATGGGCATCGGAACCAGCGAGGTCGAGCACGTTTTGGCGACTCAAACCTTGCCACTGAAGCCGTTCAAGACCATGGCCATTAATGTCGAGGGAACTTTGCGTCCAGGGGTTACCGCCAAAGACATCATCTTGGCGGTCATTGCAAAGATCTCCACCGGCGGTGGTCAGGGTTATGTTCTCGAGTATCGCGGAAGTGCAATTCGTTCGCTTTCGATGGAAGGTCGCATGACAATTTGCAACATGTCGATCGAGGCCGGTGCTAGAGCAGGAATGGTAGCGCCAGATGAGATTACTTTCGAATACCTAAAGGGTCGTCCGCATGCCCCTGAGGGCGCGGATTGGGACGCTGCTGTCGAATACTGGAGAACCCTGAAGACTGACGAAGGCGCAGTCTTTGACAAAGAAGTTTTCATTGACGCAGATCAGCTAGACCCATTTGTCACTTGGGGCACCAACCCCGGACAGGGAGTTTCACTTCTAGATGCAGTTCCCAACCCCGACTCGATTGCGGATCCAAACGAGCGAGCCGCCGCTGAGCGTGCTTTGGAATACATGGACCTGCGCCCGGGAACCAAGATGAAGGACATCGCGGTCGACACAGTCTTTCTCGGTTCTTGCACCAATGCTCGAATCGAAGATCTCAGAGTGGCCGCCGACATCATCAAGGGTCGCAAAAAGGCTGATGGAGTCCGCATGATGGTGGTTCCTGGCTCACAGAAGGTGAGACTTCAAGCCGAGGCCGAGGGGCTAGACAAGGTTTTCAAAGAGTTCGGTGCTGAGTGGCGTTTCGCCGGCTGCTCAATGTGCTTGGGAATGAACCCAGATCAGCTAGCTCCAGGTGAGCGCGCTGCATCCACCTCAAACCGAAACTTTGAGGGAAGACAGGGTAAGGGAGCAAGAACTCACCTGGTCTCTCCGGTTGTGGCTGCAGCTACCGCGGTTCGAGGCAAGCTTTCTAGCCCGGCAGATTTGGAGAGCTAAATGGAAAAAATCTCTACTTTCAAAGGTGTTGCCGCACCGCTTAAACGCAGCAATGTCGACACCGATCAGATCATTCCGGCGGTCTACCTAAAGCGCATCACTAAGACCGGTTTCGAGGATGGCCTCTTCGCAAACTGGAGACAGCAAGAGCCAGATTTTGTGCTAAACCAACCGATTTACCAAAATGCTGAGGTCCTAATTGCCGGCCCAGACTTTGGAACCGGATCTTCCAGAGAGCACGCGGTTTGGGCGCTTAGGGACTTTGGTTTCAAGGCAGTTTTTAGTTCAAAGTTTGCTGACATTTTTCGCGGCAACTCTGGTAAGCAGGGGTTGGTGACCGGAGTTATCAGCGATGCCGACACTGAAGCAATCTGGTCTGTGATCGATGCCAACCCCGGCATTGAAGCGAAGGTTGACCTCCCCAATCAGACTTTGAGCGTTGGTGAAATCACGGTCAAATTCGACATCGACGAATACACTAAGTGGCGACTAATGGAGGGTCTTGACGATATTGGAATCACCCTCCAAAACGAAGCAGCTATAGCTGCATATGAGGCAAAAAGAGAGTCTTGGAAACCTAGAACTCTCCCAGCCAAAGGAGTCTGATTGAGCCAAATCACCATTCGAGGTGGCAAGCCACTGGTTGGTCGAATCGAGCTCAAGGGCGCGAAGAACCTAGTGACCAAAGCTATGGTTGCAGCGCTATTGGGAGAATCCCCATCGGTTCTAAAAGATGTTCCATTCATCTCCGATGTTGAGGTTGTTTCTCGACTACTACAGCTGCACGGTGTCACTATCTCTCATGATCCAGTTTCCGGAGACATGACGCTTGACCCATCAAATGTTGAGCAGGCTCGAATGGTTGACATCGATGCCCATGCTGGTTCCTCAAGAATTCCAATTCTGTTTTGCGGCCCACTGCTTCACCGTCTGGGTGAGGCGTTCATTCCAGGACTGGGTGGCTGTGAAATCGGCGATCGTCCGGTCGACTTCCACTTCGACGTGCTCAGAAGCTTTGGCGCAGTAATCGAAAAGCTTCCAACTGGAACCAGACTTAGCGCCCCTGATGGTTTGCGCGGAGCCAAGATCTCTTTGCCTTACCCATCGGTGGGAGCAACTGAGCAGGTTCTGCTCTCAGCTTGTATTGCACAGGGAAAGACCGAACTCTCCGGCGCAGCAATCGAGCCCGAGATCATCGACCTGATCAGCATCCTGCAGAAAATGGGTGCGATCATCTCTGTTGACACCGATCGCGTGATTCGCATCGAGGGAGTCAAGAAGCTCGAGGGCTTCACTCACACTGCTCTCTTTGATCGCAATGAGGCCGCCTCCTGGGCCGCTGCCGCGCTGGCAACCGGCGGCGATATCTTTGTGGGTGGTGCAAGACAGGTTGAAATGATGACCTTCTTGAATGTTTACCGCAAGGTCGGTGGCGCCTTTGAGATCGAGTCTGACGGCATCCGTTTTTATCACCCAGGCACCGAGCTTCAGTCAGTGGTTATCGAGACCGATGTTCACCCGGGGTTCATGACCGACTGGCAGCAACCGCTGGTTGTTGCCCTTACCCAAGCTCAGGGCCTATCGATTGTTCACGAGACTGTGTATGAGAACCGCTTTGGATTTACTGAAGCACTCAGGCAGATGGGTGCGCAGATTCAGATTTACAGGGAGTGTCTCGGTGGGCACCCATGCCGATTTGGTCAGCGAAACTACAACCACTCCGCAGTGATTTCTGGTCCGGTTGAACTAAAGGCCGCAGACATTCGAGTCCCTGACCTTCGGGGTGGTTTCTCGCACGTGGTTGCAGCGCTTGCCGCGAAGGGGACCTCCAAGGTCACGAACGTGCAGTTGATATCTCGAGGCTACGAGCGCTTTATTGAAAAGCTTGAGTCACTCGGTGCTGACTTCGAGTTTGAGGCCTAGTAATGGCTGAGGTCAGAGTCCCAAAGGTTCCCAAAAAGGAGAACACCTGGGGTTTTCGAATTGTCGCATCGCTACTGGCTCCGGTTCTAAGACTGCTTTTCAATATCAAAACCGAGGGCATTGAGAAGCTACCCAAGGGTGGTTACATCCTGGTTGGAAACCACCTGAGTTACTTGGACCCACTGGCATTTGCCTATTCCGTATACCTCCACATGAAGCGAGCCCCGCACTACCTTGCTAAGGAGGGTCTGTTTAGAGTTCCGGTTCTTGGTTGGTTGCTGCCAAAGGTTGGGCAGATTCCGGTTTACCGATCCGGAAGAGGCAATGAGGAGCCGATGCGCGCCGCCAAGGAGTTCCTCAAGGCAGGTCAGGTAGTGGTGATTTTCCCGGAAGGAACGCTAACCAGAGATCCAGACCTTTGGCCGATGCGCGGTAAGACCGGGGCGGTTCGTTTAGCGATTGAGCTTGGACTACCAATAGTCCCAGCAGCACACTGGGGTGTTGAGAAGGTGCTCGCAAACTACACCAAGAAGTTTCGTCCCAATCCCTTCCACACAGTTCGCGTGAAGATCGGAGACCCGATCTACTTTGAAAAGCAGGATGCAAAGAATCTGACCACGGAACAGCTCAACAAAATGACCGGTGAAGTCATGCACAAGATTGCTGCTTTGGTTGGTGAGCTAAGAGCTCAGACTCCGCCTGAAAAGCTTTGGGATCCAGCCCAACAGGGCCAATCAGAGATTGGCAACTTTAGGAAGAAGAAGTGAGCCGAATCGTCGTTCTCGGCGCTGGATCTTGGGGCACCACAATCGCCAAGGTCATCGCTGACGGGGGCACCGATGTATTGCTTTGGTCTAGAAGAGAAGATTTAGCCAATGAGATAAATCAACAGCATCGAAACGGCGATTACTTACCCGGTATCGATCTACCCAAAAACCTAATTGCGACATCAGATACTGAGTTCGCACTGTCAAAAGCGGAGCAAATCTACCTCGCAGTGCCGGCGCAGAGTCTTCGAACAAACCTTGAACAGTGGTCGAACCTAATTCCAAAAGATGCCATCCTCGTCAGCTTGATGAAGGGCGTGGAGCAGGGCAGTGGTCTGCGAATGAGCGAAGTTATCGAGCAGGCCACAGCTATTGCAAAGAGTCGGATTGCCGTGGTTTCCGGGCCTAACCTCGCTCTAGAGATTGCCAAGGGAGAGCCTGCTGCCTCGGTCTGCGCCTGCACCGATTTGGACCGGGCCGCCTCAGTTGCTGAGGTTTGTAGCTCCGATTACTTCACGGTATTCACCAACTCGGATGTGATTGGGACTGAGCTCGGAGGAGTTCTGAAGAACCTGATTGCGGTCGCGATTGGAATTGTTAGTGGCTTGGGGTATGGGCAGAACACCAAGGCATCAATCATGACCCGAGGTCTTGCGGAGATTACTAAGTTTGCAGTCTCTCAGGGCGCGAAGCGTAAGACCCTTTTTGGACTGGCTGGGCTAGGAGATTTGATTGCGACCAGCGAGTCTTCCCTGTCGCGAAACTTCCGAGCGGGAGAGATGCTGGGGCAGGGTTTTTCAAAGGGCGAAGTGCTCAGAAAATTGCAACAGACCGCAGAGGGCCTGACTTCAGTCGCCCCGGTTTTGGAATTGGCAAATCAACACGGCATCGAAATGCCTATCGTTGCTCAAGTTGCAGATGTGATCGAGGGCAGAATGAACCCGAGAGAGTTTGGGCGTCAGCTCAATCTCCAGGATGCCGTGGAGGTCGAATAGTGCTTACCATCGCCTTGCTCTATGGCGGAGCCTCCAGTGAGCATTCGGTCTCTTGCATCACTGCCCTGGGGGTCAGCTCTGCTATCGACCGGACCAAGTATCGCGTCGTGCCGATCGGCATAACCGAAACGGGAAAGTTTGTTCATCAGGAACTAAATCCAAAATGGAAGTTAGCTGATCTTCCAAAGGTCTCGTCTTCCGCTCCGGCAGTCGAGTTCACCTTGGGTTCTAGCTCGATAACCATTCAGGGTGAGAGTATCCAGTTGGATTTGGTTTTCCCGGTGCTCCACGGTCCAAACGGCGAGGATGGTTCGGTTCAAGGCTTTATTCAATTGCTTAGGCTTCCCTATGTGGGAAATGGCGTGCTGGCCTCTGCTCTAGCCATGGAAAAATCAAAGGCCAAGGGCGTCTTCAGAAATGCGGGCTTGGCAGTTGCTTCGGAGCTTGTGATTGAGCGAACCACCTGGCAGCTGACGAAATCTACCGAGCTTGAAAAAGCAAAATCGTTTGCTAAATCCGATGTATTTGTGAAGCCATCGCGCTCCGGCTCTTCGGTCGGTGTGACGCTTGTGAAGTCACCTGATCAACTCGAGGCTGCCATCGAGCTTGCCCTTTCACTTGACCAAACAGCACTCGTCGAGGAGCGGATCTACGGGCGTGAGGTTGAGTGCGCTGTATTAGAGCGACCAAACGGCGAATTGGTTGTTTCTTTGGCCGGTGAAATTGTGGTCACCGGAAGAGAGTTCTACGATTTTGAAGCCAAGTACCTTGATGGTGGTGCTGACTTGTTGGTTCCAACTGGGCTCACCGATGCTGAGCTTGCCGAAATGCACCGGCTTGCAATCCTGGCCTTTAGAGCGCTTGGCTGCTCTGGTCTTGCAAGAACAGACTTCTTTTTGACCTCGAGTGGTTTTGTGCTCACCGAGGTGAACACCATGCCTGGTTTCACTCCGATTTCGATGTATCCATCGCTTTTTGCGGCCAGTGGAATTAGCTATTCTGAGCTGGTCGAAACGTTGATCCAAACCGGTTTGGCACGCGGTACTGACCCGCGTTAGTTCTGAACCTCGGAGCAAACCTTGGTGGCAGGAATTTGAGAGACCGCCTGGGCTAAACCTTCAAGGCTCGTCACGCCGCTGGCTTTTGTGGAATCAACCACAACCTCAACCGCAGGGAATCTTGCATAGCTAATGAAGCGATAGCTGGGAGCATTTGAATCATCGACGAGCCAGTCGACATCGCCGGCCGTAACGCAAGGCAAAGTTGAGACCTCTACACCTTCTAGCCCACAGCGCAACAGCACGGCCGCTGGCTCTCCCCAGGCTGATGTAGCCTGCGAGTTCGTTTCACGCTGTTTGAGATTGCCTAGCTCCTGCGGAAGTCTCACCGAAACCTCTGCGCACAGCGGATCGTTTGAACCTTCGGCGGCTTCGAGATTCACCACTGGAGTGCAGCCAGTTAGGAATAGAACGGAGATTAGTAGCAACTTTCGCATCGGTAACAGGCTAGCGTTATCTCGTGTCAAATTCGGACCCATCAATCTTCGAGCTCGGTGAGAGCGAGGCACTAAAGCGAGCCATCGCTCACTTCAAACCAGGCTCGCACACCCTTATTCCATCCGGAGACGATGCTGCAGTAATTCGCTCGGGTGGCAGGTATGTGGTCACTACCGACACCATGGTTCAAGATCGAGATTTTCTCCTCAAGTTCTCCTCACCGGAAAACCTTGGCTATAAAGCGGTGGCAACCAATCTGTCTGACGTCGTTGCGATGGGCGCAAAACCGACTTCTCTTGTGGTCGCACTCGTGGTTCCAAAAACCACATCGGTGAGTTTTCTAGAGAACTTTGCTCGGGGATTGCAGTCCGGCATCGATGAACTTTTTCCCGGGTGTGAGGTTGTCGGTGGGGATTTGGCCAGTGGAACAGAAATCGTGATCGCAGTAACCGCTCACGGCGAGTTAGATCAAGAACCTGTTTTACGCTCTGGAGCAAAGGTCGGAGACTTGGTTGTCGTGGCCGGGACTTTGGGCAAAGCGGCTGCTGGACTTTCTTTGCTTTTGGCTCCTGATCACACTTTGGCAGCTTCCTACCCTGAGCTTGTAGAGGTGCAGCTGGCACCCAAGCCTCCTTTGGCGTTGGGCTTAGAGCTGGCAGGCATTGCAAATTCGATGTTGGATCTATCAGATGGCCTATCCACCGATGCCGCTCGGATTGCAAAGGCATCGGATGTCAGTATCAGGCTGAACTCTTCTGCGCTCATAGGATATGAAGCCGTGCTGGAGCTGGCTGCACAGTCCATGACCGCGAGAGGTTTCGAAGCCGCCGAACGAGACTGGGTGCTACACGGTGGTGAAGATCACTCTTTCCTGGCTACCGTGCCAGCCGGAACCCTGCTACCCAAAGGCTGCAAGGTTATTGGTGAAGTGGTTAGCAAATCAGCCGAGCCGGTATATCTCGACGATACGCCGCTGATCGCTAAGGGTTGGGACTCGATCAGCTCTTAGCCGTGAAGTTGGGCGTTAAGTTCAATACCCTTGCCATCTCTTGCAATCGCTTCAATGGCTCCGTTGAGCGAGTTTCTTCTGAAGAGTAGCCCTGGTAGCCCGGAGAGCTCGGCCGCCTTTACAACTTGGGTTCTGCCATCAAGGTGCAGGGTCACCTTCGATCCAGCAGTGAGATAGAGACCTGCCTCCACTACAGAGTCATCACCGATCGAGATTCCAATACCTGAGTTGGCTCCAAGCAGCGCACGCTGACCAATCTCAACGCGGTGCTTTCCACCGCCGGAGAGCGTGCCCATGATTGATGCACCTCCGCCGATGTCTGATCCATCGCCGACCACGACACCTTGTGAGATTCGACCCTCAACCATTGAGGCCCCCAAGGTCCCGGCGTTGAAGTTCACAAATCCCTCGTGCATCACGGTGGTGCCGGGGGAGAGATATGCCCCAAGTCTCACACGGTTGGCGTCTGCAATTCGAACTCGCTCAGGAGTCACGTAGTCGACAAGTCTTGGAAACTTATCAATTGAATGCGCTACAACCCCGTGCCTTCTAAGGGTCATGGTTCGGTTTCGGAAGTCCTCGAGAGCCATCGCACCGCGGTTGGTAAATGCAACAATCGGGAGATTTGGAATCAGGCCTTCCAAGTTGATGGTGTTTGGCTTTACCAAAAGGTGTGAGAGCAGGTGAAGTCTGAGGTAGGCGTCTTGGGTTGATGCAACCGGCGCATCCAAATCAATCTCAACCCTTATTACCTCGGTTCGAACATTTCGAACCTCATCCCGTCCAACTAGCTCATCCAGCTCTCGCGGGGCAAACCACTGCAGATCCGACTTGGGGGCAGCTCCCAACTCAGGCTTTGGGAACCAAACATCCAGCAGCATTCCATCCAAGCTCAGAGTTGCTAGACCGTGGCCCCAGGCCTTATCAGTCAGGTAGTTAGCGCTCATTGACCCAAGAATACAGGTAGCCTTTTGGGCATGGGTGCCATCGATTTGAGCAAGAACCTGGTCGAGCTGACTATGGATATCTGCAACATCGAATCTG
>RFTL01000004.1 GCA_009923455.1 Actinomycetota bacterium
TCGAATCAATTGATTCGAGGTTTTGCCTAAAAGTGGAGATGGGGGGAATTGAACCCCCGTCCACTGCAACGTTTGTGGCGCTTCTACGGGTGTAGCTTCAATCTTCGTTCTGCTCGGCCCCGGTATTTGTCTGAAGCAACTACACCGACAGGCCCAGTCAAAGTAAAAAGTCCCGAAAGTACCTTTGACGCGCACTTCCAGCAAGATTCCTAAATGACGTTTGGCTCTAAGTCGAAATCAAACTTAGTCAAACGGACTTCGGGGCTAGCTTAAGCAGCTAGGGCGAAGTCGGCGCGCTTTGTATTGGCACCTATTGGTTTGAACACATCGTTAACGAGATAAGTGCTCATCCTCGACCCGCTTCCTCCACGCATCACTACAGTGTCGAAACCGATCATCCCCATGTTTAGTTACTAGTTTTCAGTCTGGCTCTCGCCAGATTCAAAAGGATAACACCACGAACCGACCGGTTGTTACGCCCAAGCGTATTTCTCAACCAACTCGGAGGTTTCGCAAACCTTTGCGAACTCCCCGTCTAGATTGACTGCCGTCATCGCCATTACCTCCGCTCCGGAGTAGTCGATGCCGCCAAAGCTCGCAGGAAACGCTGTGGTTGCATCGAGAGCAAACTCCACCTTGTAGCCGAGGTTTCCTGCCATCCGAGCTGTAGTTTCGCAGCAGTGGTTGGTTGTGATGCCGCAAATCACCAAGGAATCGTAGCTACGCTCACTCAGCCACTGATGGAGATCAGGCGTGCCATAAAAGGCGCTGTTTACACTTTTCTGAATAAGTGCTGCATTGGGGCCACTTAGGAAAGCTTCCAGTTGGTTTCCGGGGCTTAAGGGTGCAAGCGGGGAGTCAGGATTAGTCGAGTTGTGCTTGACAACCAAGACAGGCCAGTTCTTTGATCTCCAGAGTTCAACCAGCCGAGACATGTTCTTATAGACCGCTGGATTAGCGGAAAGCCCCCAGTATTCCTGCTCTCGAAACCCCTGCTGGGCATCGATAACCAGTAGAACTGGGGGCAGACTCAAGGCTTAGTGAGCGTGTGCGTAACGGTCGTATTCGAAAACAAAGCCGACCACCGCGATGATTGCAAATGGAGCGGCGATGAAGAACAACCACCAACCCACAGCCAAAGATGCAAAGGCGATCGCGGCCGTTGCACCGATAACCAATGGCCACCAGCTGTATGGGCTGAAGAAGCCCATCTCACCAGACTCATCTTCGATGTTTCCATCTGGACGATCCTCTGGCAGGGTTGCGGTGCGCTTCATGCCGCTGTTTAGGTAATAGGCGATGAAGAGCGACAGGATTACTAGCAAGCCAATTGCGGCGGTGCCAATCGGCTCCACAGCGCCATACTCAAGGTAAGTCCATACTCCATAGGCAATATCCGCGACCGCGAAGTAAGCGGCCATGACAAGCAGAATGACGATATTAGTTTTCATTAGATTCTGCCTTCCTTAGCGTAAGAAGCCTTCGCCTCAGGGGATGCGTACTCCGGGTGGTTTAGGTCAAATGCCGGTGACTCCGAGCGAATCCTTGGAATCTGGTGGAAGTTGTGACGAGGGAATGGTGATTCGGTAGCCCACTCGAGAGACCTTCCGTAACCCCATGGGTCCTTGAGTCCAACCATGGTTCCCTTGCGGTAGGTGACCCAGACGTTGAATAGGAATGGAATCATCGACAGTGCGAGGATTGCAGCACCAACGGTGGAAAGGATGTTCATCTCTGTGAATCCGTCCTCCGGAAGGTAGGTGGCATAACGTCTGGGCATACCCATCACACCCAACCAGTGCTGGATCAAGAAGGTGGTGTGGAAGCCAATGAAGAGCAGCCAGAAGTGGATCTTTCCTAGGCGTTCATTCAGCATCTTTCCGGTGAACTTAGGCCACCAGAAGTAGAAGCCTGCGAACATCGCAAACACCACAGTTCCAAACACTACATAGTGGAAGTGGGCAACTACGAAGTAGCTGTCGGAAAGGTGGAAGTCCAAAGCCGGAGACGCAAGGATCACTCCGGTGAGGCCACCGAATACGAAGGAAACTAGGAATCCGAGGCTCCAAAGCATTGGGGTTTCAAACGATATTGAACCTCGCCACATTGTGCCAATCCAGTTGAAGATTTTCACTCCGGTTGGAACAGCGATAAGCATCGTAGTGAATGCGAAGAATGGCAGCAGCACCTGGCCGGTGACGTACATGTGGTGAGCCCATACGGTCATGGAGAGCGCAGCAATGGCGATGGTCGCGTAGACAAGTGTTTTATAACCGAAGATTGGCTTGCGACTGAAGACCGGGAAGATCTCCGAAACGATTCCGAAGAACGGCAGCGCAATGATGTAAACCTCTGGGTGACCAAAGAACCAGAACAGGTGTTGCCAAAGCATTGCACCACCATTTTCTGGATCAAAGATGTGCGCTCCGAACTTGCGGTCGGCACCCAAAGCGAACAGTGCCGCTGCAAGTGGAGGGAAGCACATGATCACAAGAATCGAAGTGACCAGGGTGTTCCAAGTGAAGATAGGCATACGCCACATGGTCATACCCGGGGCGCGCATCGTGATGATGGTTGTGATGAAGTTCACACCACCCAGAATGGTTCCGAAACCACTAAGGGCTAGACCAAAGACCCACAGGTCTCCACCAATTCCTGGTGAAAATGTGGTGTTCGACAGCGGTGCATAGGCGAACCATCCGAAGGACGCCGCGCCTTGTGGGGTGAAGAAACCTGAGACAGCGATTAGCGACCCAAAGTTGAAGAACCAATAGGCAATCGCGTTCAGGCGAGGGAAGGCAACGTCTGGGGCACCGATCTGGACCGGCATCAATACGTTGGCAAAACCAGCAAACAGCGGAGTTGCAAACATCAAAAGCATGATGGTTCCATGCATTGTGAACAGCTGGTTGTATTGCTCCTTGGTGGCAACGATGTCCAAACCAGGAAGGGTCAACTGGGCACGAATCACCAAAGCCATAACACCTGCAATCAGGAAGTAGATGAACGAGGTGATGAGGTACAGGTAACCGATCTTCTTGTGGTCGGTTGTGGTTAGCCAGTCAATCAGCAGCTGCCCCTTGGAGCGCGCGGGATCCAGGCTGGATTTTGGTTTCAGTTAGAGTTGCCATCTTCTTTACTCCTGGCCGTCAATTCTCTTGCTTGGGTCGCCACCTGGCAGGTTCTGATTGCGGTCATACTCACTCGAGAGTTGACCCACGTTTCCAGCCGCAGCAAGGGCGGCCATTTGCGCCTCATACTCCTGCTCAGAAACTACCTTCACATTGAAAAGCATCATGGAGTGGTACTCACCGCAGAGCTCCGCACACTTTCCGACGTAGGTTCCCTCTTTCAGCGGAGTGAAATACATCTTGTTGGTCAAGCCAGGAATCATGTCCTTTTTGTACAGGAAGTCGACTACCCAGAATGAGTGGATAACGTCACGAGCGCGGAGATCAATCTGGACTGACTTTCCAACTGGCAAGTACAGGGTTGGAAGAGTCTCCATGATGTTCTCTTCTTTACCCGTAAATTGCGCCTGAATTCCCGAGAAGTAGACGTCATCGGTCACGTAGTTGAAGTCCCAGCTCCACTGCTTGCCGATTACCTCGATTACCACGTCTGGATTCTCGGTCTTAGCCTCGATTGCGGCCATATCTCTTGCAGTAAAGGCAAAGAAGCCAACCACCAAAATCAAAGGCAAAACCGTGAAGAGTGTCTCGATTGGCATGTTGTAGCGGATCTGCTGTGGCATTCCGGTCTCGCCCTTGCGACGGCGGTAGACAACCAGCGCCCAAGCCATCAGGCCCCAGGAAATTGCACCTACGGCAAGAAGCACAATCCAAGATGTGTTCCACAAGTGGATGATTCGATCGGTGTGGTTGGTAACACCCCAAGCGTCTGGCAAGAAGCCACGCTCAATTTCGGGAGTACAACCAGTTAGCACCAAAGCGGCGATTGAGGCCAGTCCTAGGGCCGTAAATCGGCGGCGATTCTTAGACAATGAAACATCCTTCTTGGGCTGCAGACCCCTTAAGTCTAAACCTAAAGCGGTCCAAATTCGGGCGATTTACGCCGATTTAGCTGAAGGAATCTCCACACGCACAGCTGCCTGATGCATTCGGGTTGTCGATGGTAAAGCCTTGTTTCTGGATTGAGTCTTCAAAATCGATGGATGCGCCATCTAGGTACGGGATGCTCATTGGGTCAACCACTACCTCAACACCGTCAAATGCCACTACTGCGTCAGCCTCCTCGAGTTGCTCGTCGAAGAACAACTGGTAGATGAGTCCAGAGCAACCGCCAGGCTCAACCGCTACGCGCAGTCTCAAATCATCTCTACCCTCTGCAGTTAGTAGGTTTTTAACCTTCTCGACCGCGGTTGGGGTCAAAACAACACCGTGTGCCTGTGACATCTTTCCTCCTGTTACCTCAAGTTTAACTAGCTTCTGCGCATCTGATTCCCCGAGAGTAATAGCAGTGCTTCTGCGCTAATTGCTCTTTTCAGGGTTGGCAGGTGTTGGGACTCGTTTGGTGAGTGAGCCCTGGAATCTGGATCCTCAACACCTGTAACCAAAATCTGAGCATCCGGGAAAACAGTCGCAAATTCGGCGATAAATGGAATTGATCCACCGACGCCTATCTCGACTGCAGGCTGAGGCCAGACTTTTCCAAGAATCTCCTTGGCAAGCTCAGCCGCCCAACCCTGCTTTGCGAAATAGCCAGGGCCTTGTTCTGAATGCCCAAATTCAATGTGTGAACCAAATGGTGCTTTGGCGAGCAGATGCTCTTTGAGCATCTTTAGCCCGTGGGTGGGATCTTCACCAGGTGCCAATCGCAGTGAGATTCGAGCTGTAATTTCTGGTTGGGCAGTGTTTGATGAGGTTGCAACTGCCGGCGCATCGATGCCGATAACGGTCACTGACGGTGCACCCCAGTTTTGCTTCAGCAGCGAGTGAGTGCCGATTCGCTGAACACCATCAAGCAACCCAGCTTGCTCACGAAAATCAGCATCGCTGAAAGGTAGCTCTGCAACCTCGACAGTCTTCAAACCGGCAATTGCCACGTCGCCTTGATCATCAATCAGCGTTGCCAGCAACTTGATCATTGCGGTCATGGCATCTGGTAGCGGTCCCCCAAACATGCCTGAGTGCAGCGCGTGATCCATGGTCTTCAGCGTAAAAGTCTGGGAAACCACTCCCCTAAGGGTGCTGGTGAGAGCTGGGGTGTCAATCGACCAGTTACCACTGTCAGCCACAATGATCAGATCTGCAGCCAAATCTTCACGATTATCGGCCAAGAAGTTCGAGAAGGATTCGCTCCCCGCTTCCTCCTCGCCCTCAATAAACAGCGTTATGCCAAGGTCAACATTTCCTGCCAGTTCCTTCAGAGCCTTTAGCGCATATAGGTGAGTTATCACGCCAGCTTTGTCGTCGCTAACTCCTCGACCAAAGAGACGCTCCCCCTTGAGTGTTGCCTGAAAGGGATCGCTTTCCCAAAGCTCAGGATTCCCCGGAGGCTGCACATCGTGGTGTGCATAGAGCAGAACGTGTGGCGCTCCACCCTTCGAGGCGCGTCGCGCTAAGACCGCCGGAGAGCCTGGCTCGCCATTTGGCTTGAGCGCGGTTTTGATATCAACAAAATCGAATAGCTCGGTCTCCAAAAGCAAATCCCGAACTGCCTGAGATGACCTAGTTAGGTTTTCAGGATCAAAGCTTGGCCAAGCGATGCCTGGAATTTTGACCAACGAGCCGAGGTCGGCAATAGCCTGTGAGAAGTTTTCTTGGGTGAAAGATTCAACTTTGGCTTGTAGATCCGCTGAAACCGAAACTTTGGTGAATGTCATGGCGATAATCTAATGGGAGATTTCGAGAGGTTTCGCATGTCAGAGAGCAATTCAAACGTCGGCAAGGGTAGACCTACTCCCCCGCGCAAAGAGCGCGAGCAGGCAAGGAAAAAGCCATTGGTGGGCGATCGCAGCAAGGAAGCGCGCCAAGCCCAGAAGCTCAAGCTGCGCGAAGAGCGCCAAAAAGCGCGCGAAGGAATGATGGCTGGTGACGAGCGATACCTCACCTACCGAGATAAAGGTCCGCAGCGCAAGTTTGTTCGTGACCTAGTGGATGCTAGGTTCACCGCTGGTGAAATGGTTTTGCCAGCCATGTTCTTGGTCGTGCTATCAACCTTCATAGAGAGCTATGAGGTGCAGCTCATCTCGCTATTTGCAATGTGGTCATTGTTCCTAGTTGTCGCTTTCGACGCATTTTTAGTTGCCAGATCTGTGAAGAAGCGCGTAGCAAAGAAGTTTGGTGAGGAGAAGATGGAGGGCGGACTGGGTTGGTATGGAGCCATGCGTTCTATCCAGATGCGGGCGCTTCGCATTCCAAAACCGCAGGTTTCTAGATTCGCCAAGATCGACTAACTAAGACAGGGATTCAAAATGAAGCATCGCTACCTAGGTAATTCCGGATTAAAAGTTTCAGAGCTGATTTACGGAAACTGGCTCACCCACGCATCACAGGTTGCCGAACAGCAAGCGATTGACACTGTCAACGCAGCGCTAGAGGGCGGAATCACCACCTTCGACACCGCGGACGCTTACGCCAACCAGGCCGCCGAAGTTGTCCTTGGGAAGGCTCTGAAGGGTCAGCGCCGTGAGGGCATTGAGATTCTCACCAAGGTCTACTGGCCAGTTGCCGCGAAGGGTCCAAATGATTGTGGCCTGAGCCGAAAGCACATTTTTGAATCGATTAACGGATCGCTTCAGCGTTTGCAGACCGACTATGTAGATCTCTACCAGGCTCACCGATTTGATTATGAAACCCCACTCGAGGAGACCATGCAGGCATTTGCCGACTTGGTTCGCATGGGCAAGGTTCTTTACGTAGGCGTCTCGGAGTGGAACGCTCAGCAGATTCGAGAAGGTCAGAAACTGGCATCGCAGCTTGGTTTCAAGTTGATCTCAAACCAGCCGCAGTACTCGATGCTGTGGAGAGTCATCGAAGCAGAAGTTATCCCAACCAGTGTTGAGTTGGGCCTTGGCCAAATTGTTTGGTCACCCATGGCGCAGGGTGTTTTGACTGGAAAATACCTACCTGGTCAACCAGCACCGGCCGGTTCACGAGCTGCCGACCCGAGCATGGCCTCTATCGTCGAGAAGTTCATGGGTGACGCAACCTTGAGTGCTGTGCAGAAGCTTCGCCCATTGGCTGAGGGGTTAGACCTAACTATGGCCCAGTTTGCTCTTGCTTGGGTCCTGCAGAACAAGGCAGTTTCTGCTGCGATTGTCGGTGCATCTCGCCCAGAGCAAATGAAGGACAATTTGGGTGCGTCTGGAGTAGAGATTCCAGCGGATGTAATGGCAGAGGTTGATAAGGTTCTCGCCGGTGTCTACATGACTGACCCCAGCCTGACCAAGTCGCCAGCTGAGCGACCCTGCTAGCTCGCGCTAGCCATCCTGCGTGGCCAAAGCGGTCCGTGGTAAACGAAACCGGTGTAAGCCTGAACCAGGTCAGCGCCAGCAGCAACTCGTTCTCTTAGTTGAGCCTCGGTAGTGATGCCACCAACGGAGATAACACAAAACTCAGCGCTGAGGCGTTTTCTAATCAGGTGAAGCATTTCGAGTGAGCGATCAGCCAGGACTGGTCCAGATAATCCTCCCGCCTGGGCGAGTAACTCTGGGTTGGCCTCTAAGTTGCGTGAAATCGTTGTGTTGGCCGCAATCACTCCGGCAAGTTTCAGCTCTGAAACCAGATCAAGAATCCCCATCAGGTCCTCGTTTGCGAGATCTGGAGAAAGCTTCAAAAGAACCGGTTTGCCTTGGGCATTGTCCAAGGTGGCCTTCAGGATTGGCCGAAGCGCCTCAACCTGCTGCAAGTCTCTCAGCCCTGGGGTATTCGGGGACGAAACGTTTACCACCAAATAGTCAGCATGCCTGGCAAGTTTTTTTGTTGCCAGCTCGTAATCGGACGCCGCTTGATCCGCAGCGGTGTCTTTGTTCTTCCCGATGTTTACGCCGATTATCGGCAGCCTCGCACCTGATGCTCGGAGCTTTGCCAAGCGTTCCGCTATAACCTCGGCACCATCGTTGTTGAAGCCCATGCGGTTTATCAAAGCGTCATGCTCAGGTATGCGAAACATCCTTGGTTTTGGATTGCCAAGTTGAGGTCTAGGGGTGACCGTTCCAATCTCAACATGCCCAAAACCCAGCGCATAGAGTGGCCTGACTAACTCTGCATTCTTATCAAACCCGGCTGCCATTCCAAATCGATTATCAAATTGCAGACCCATGACCCTAAAGGTCTTCTGGCTCTTTCGAGGCCTAAGCAGCCCCAACGTTGAAGCCAGACGCAATCCCCTAACAACCAGATGGTGAGCTGCTTCCGGGTCCATGCCCTTGAAGAAAAGATTGAATAGAAAGCGATAAATCATTCCGATCGCAGGCTCTCAATGGCTCTTTGGAAATCATCGAGTGAATCCCATGCCTGATAGACGCTCGCAAATCGCATGAATGCCACGTGATCGAGGTTTCTCAGCGGCTCCAGAATTGCAAGACCAATATCCTGAGCCTCGATGCTTGCGGCTCCGGTAGCTCTGAGAGTTTCCTCAACCTGCTGGGCGAGCAACGCAAGATCTGCATCGGTAACAGGCCTGCCTTGGCAAGCCTTGCGAACACCACTGACAATCTTGTCCCGCGAAAACGGCTCAGTTACGCCTGAGCGCTTGGTGACCATCAGGCTCGCGGTTTCTACCGTGGTGAAGCGCTTCTGGCACTCGGGGCACTGCCTACGTCTTCTGATAGATGAACCGTCATCTGATGTTCTCGAGTCGATCACCCGAGAGTCAGCGTGCCGGCAGAAAGGGCAAAACATCAGCGATCCCTCCGAATGGTGGCTGCCTGACCATGCGCTGGCAACCCTTCAGTCTTAGATAGTAAATCCAAATTGTCGGTTACTTCCCTGAGTGCAGCTTGGGAGTAATCAACTATCTGCTGAGGTCGTAGAAAGGTGTGTACCCCTAGTCCTGGGCCAAACTTAGCCTGCTGCGATGTGGGGAGAACGTGGTTTGAACCAGCCAGATAATCACCAAGACTCACAGGCGAATAATCCCCAATAAAGAGCGCGCCGGCATTTGTAATCTGAGTTGCGATGGCCATCGGATTAATGGTGTGTATCTCAAGATGTTCGGTTGCGTACTCGTTTGCAATTGAGACAGCAGCTGCGATTTTTTCCACCAGAACCAGAGCGGACTGCTCTCCCGCAAGAGCCGTTGCTACTCTTTGAGCGTTCGCCACATTGGGCAACTGTCTTGCTAATTCCCCTTCCACGGCGTCAATCAACCCTTCGCTGTCGGTAACCAAAACCGCAGCGGCATTCTCGTCATGTTCGGCCTGCGAGATAAGGTCCGCTGCGACATAGGATGGATTTGCCGAATTGTCGGCAATAATCAGGATCTCAGTCGGGCCAGCCTCGGAATCAATTCCAATCAGACCACGCAGCAACCTCTTGGCCGTGGCGACGTAAATGTTTCCGGGGCCCGTCACCAAACGCACAGGTTCAAGACCGATTTCTTCAACGCCGTAGGCGAATGCAGCGACAGCGGTTGCCCCTCCGATTGCATAAACCTCTTCAACGCCCAGCAATTCAGCGGCCGCCAAGATACTCGGGTGGGGCAATCCATCGAATTCAGCTTGTGCTGGTGAGGCGATCACGATTCTCGGAACCCTCGCTTCTTGGGCGGGCACCACGTTCATAATCACACTTGAGGGATAAACTGCCTTTCCCCCAGGCACATACAGTCCGACAGAGTCAACCGGCAAGTATCGCTGATGCACCCTGGCACCTAGCGCCACCTCAACTACAAAATCCTTTGGCTTGGATGCGGCGCTCACATTCCTTACCCGCCGGATCGCCTCCTCCAGAGCCGCCCTAAGCTGCGGGTCGATGGCCGCGAGGGCTTCACGCAGTTGCTCCTTAGTTACTCGGAAGGACTCTGGAACTACGTTGTCGAAACGCTCTGCGTGGGCTGTCAAGGCCTTGAGACCTTGAAGCTTTACCTCTTCACAAAGCTCCAGAACCGCCTTTTCAATCTCAGCGGATGACGCTTGATTCGCCCTAGGTAATTTCTCGGTAACACGCGCGGCGGTAATCGGTCCAGTCCAAACTAAACGCCGCAATTAGAACCTCAAGATACCTAGCCGAAGATGTTGCTCTAACCTTATCCGAGATGACTAATCAAGAACCCGAGTTCTCGCTGCATGGCGCTGATGCGCTGCGTGCGGCATTTAGAAGACATGCCTCCGGGGTGGCAGTTATTACTTCAGTTGCCAAGAGTGGTGAACCGATCGGATTCACTGCAACCTCTGTTACCTCGCTGGGTTCGAACCCTCCCTTGGTTTCCTTCAACATTTCCCGGGGGGCATCTTCTTACCCGCACCTTGTGCCAGGGGTCGACCTTGCAATTCACGCTCTGACGCGAGAGAACCTGGAACTAGCGAAGATCATGTCAGGTCCAAAGGAAGCGAGATTCGAGAGCGAACTCCATACTTGGTCACATGGCGTTCCAATCTTCCTGAGCGCAGCTGCCATCCTCATCGGACGAGTTCGGACTCGGCTAGAGGTAGAGGCAAATGCGGTTGTAGTAGTGGATGTTTTGCGTGGATCCGAGAATCCAGATACGGAGCCACTGATCTACTTCAAGCGCGGTTACCACACATCCGGCGAGCGACTAGCCGACAACTTTTAGTCGACGGCATCAGGCCCAAGAAGCGCTTTCAGTTCCCCAAAAAGATCATGTCCAATTGCGACTCGCTGCGGCAATAAGAAGTGCTTGACTCCAGATCCGATGAGCTTCACCTGAACCTCTACTGGTCCAGGATGCGAGTCAAGAATCTGTGAAAGCCTCTCCAGATTGGACTTATTGGCCATGGTTTCTTTGATTGAGAGCTTCAGAACTCCACCCTGCTCTCGCCCGGCATCCAAGACCTCGATTGAAAATGCCTGAAGAGTTACTTCTTCGTCTCTTCTGGAAATGCGTCCTCTAATCGCTACCGTTTGGTCAGCGATCAGCAATTCGCGATTTTCAAGGTAGGTCTTACCCATGAACATCACTGAGATTTCGCCGGAAAAATCCTCCAGTGTGACCTGTCCATAGGGATTGCCGGATGCTCTGGCAACCTTGTGCGCGACCTGGGTTATCAGACCGGCAATCGTCACAGTTTCGCCATCTTTGAGCTCAGTCTCTCGCAAAGCTATGACGCCCATGTCGGAGTGACGCATCAGCATCGCCTCCATGCCGGCTAGCGGATGATCTGATACATAAAGTCCGAGCATTTCTCGCTCGTGAGAAAGCAGATCACGCTTGGTCCACTCCGGAAGGGCCGGAACTTCAATGACTGCCGGATCTTCCTCCAAGAGACCACCAAACAAGTCCATCTGCCCCGAGGCCTGTTGCTTTTTCAAAACTACTGCCGAATCAATCGCTTCCTCGTGGATTGCCATAAGGGCTCTTCTGGTGTGGCCGAGCGAATCAAAGGCTCCGGCCTTAATCAAAGACTCGACGACTCGCTTCGAAGTGGCCTGCTGTCCGACGCGAGCTAGGAAGTCATGCAGGGAAGTGAACTTGCCCTCTCTGCGGGCCTCAACAATGGCATCAACCACGTTCTTTCCAACGTTTCTAATCGCTTCCAGGCCGAATCTGATGTCATCCCCGACCGCGGCAAAGACGCCAATAGATTCACTGACATCGGGTGGCAGGACCCTGATTCCCATCTTGCGACATTCGTTTAGATAAACGGCCAACTTGTCTTTGGAGTCACCGACGCTGGTGAGCAGTGCCGCCATGTACTCGGCTGGGTAGTTCGCTTTCAGATATGCGGTCCAATAGCTCAGCACACCGTAGCCGGCAGAGTGGGCCTTGTTGAAGGCGTAGTCGGCAAATGGCAGCAGGGTTTCCCACAGTGCCTTGATTGCTCCTTCTGAGTAACCACGCTCTTTCATACCAGCACTGAAAATCTCGTACTGCTTGGCCAGCTCCTCAGGCTTTTTCTTACCCATAGCTCTTCGCAACAGGTCTGCTTGACCCAGTGAGTAGCCAGCCACCTTCTGGGCGGCAGCCATAACCTGCTCCTGATAAACAATCAGACCGTAGGTTGGTCCAAGGATTTCCTTCAGTGGTTCTTCAAGTTCAGGGTGCACTGGCTCGGACTGCTGCAAGCCATTCTTACGCTGAGCGTAGTTCGTGTGTGAATTCATGCCCATCGGTCCTGGCCGATAAAGAGCAATGACTGCCGAGATGTGTTCAAACTCGCTTGGTTTTAGCTGACGAAGCAGTTGCCGCATCGCATCGCCATCGAGCTGGAATACACCTAAGGTGTCGCCGCGCGAAAGAAGCTCAAAAGTCTTCTCATCCGCGTTCAGATCCAGTTCTTCAAGAACCACATTCTCGCCGCGGTTTTGCCTGATGTTCTCTAGAGCGTCATCCAAAACCGTGAGATTTCGAAGTCCCAAAAAGTCCATCTTCAGAAGGCCCAGGTCTTCACACGGCGGCTGATCAAACTGAGTGATTATCGCGCCATCATCCTCGCGCTTCATTATTGGAATTACATCCATAAGTGGCTCGGCAGACATGATGACACCTGCCGCATGCACTCCCCACTGCCGCTTGAGTGACTCAAGCCCTTGAGCTAAATCAAAGACACGCTTTGAGTCCTCATCTGAATCGATGATTTCTCTAAATTCAGCAGCCTCCGAATAGCGCTCCGCCGCGGGGTCAATCAACTCGTTCAAAGACACATCGCGCCCCAGAACCATTGGCGGCATGGCCTTTGTCAGTTTCTCACCAACTGCATATGGAAGTGCTAAAACTCGAGCAGCATCCTTTAGAGCTTGCTTGGCTTTGATGGTGCCAAAGGTCACGATTTGCGCGACTCGGTCATCACCGTATTTCTCTGTCACGTAGCGAATAACTTCTGGGCGGCGGCGGTCGTCGAAGTCGACGTCGATATCGGGCATTGACAAACGCTCTGGGTTCAAGAAGCGCTCAAAGATTAGGTCGTGTTCAAGTGGGTCTAGCTCTGTAATGCCAAGGGCGTAAGCCACCAAGGATCCTGCGGCAGAGCCTCGACCCGGTCCAACTCGAATCCCTTGCGCCCTTGCCCAACCGATGAAGTCAGCGACCACTAAGAAGTATCCAGGGAAGCCCATCCTCACAATCACATCGAGCTCATATGCAGCCTGCTCTTTGTGCCTGTCTGAGTAGCCGGCCGGGAAGCGCTTATCCATCCCGCGCCAAACTTCTTTCTCTAGCCAGCCGGCCTCGGTTTCACCTTCCGGAACTGGGAACCTTGGCATCAGATCGCGCTTTTCAAAATTCACTTCGGATCTCTCAGCGATCAGAAGTGTGTTGTTTGCCGCCTCAGGGAGATCCTTGAAAAGCTCACGCATCTGGGCGGCCGACTTTAGGTAATACTCCTGAGATTCAAACTTGAAACGATTCTGGTCATAGATGTTCGATCCAACCTGGACACAAAGCAGGGCGTCATGCGCCTCGTGGTCTTCCTGATTTGTGTAGTGCAGGTCATTAGTTCCAACCAGAGGTAACTTCAAATCCTTGGCGAGGCGCAGCAGGTCATCACGCACTCGCTTTTCGATATCGAGACCGTGATCCATCACTTCAACAAAGAAGTTCCCCTCGCCGAAGATATCTCTGAACTCTGCTGCGGTCTTGATTGCCTCGTCATATTGACCAAGACGCAATCTGGTTTGAACCTCACCACCTGGGCAACCGGTCGTAGCAATGAGCCCTTTGCCGTATTTGTGCAGCAGCTCCCTATCCATTCGAGGCTTGAAGTAATAGCCGGAGAGGTACGCCTCTGAGGACAGCCGAAACAAGTTTTGCATTGAGGCGTTATCGGTAGCCCACATAGTCATGTGACTGTATGCACCGCCACCAGAGACGTCGTCATCACCGCCATCGGCCCAGCGAACCTTGGTCTTGTCGAGCCTCGAACCCGGAGCTAGGTAGGCTTCGATACCGATGATTGGCTTAATTCCCTGACTGGTTGCTTGCTTCCAAAACTCATATGCACCATGGGTATTGCCGTGATCTGTCATGGCAATCGCGGGCATGCCGAGCTCGACCGCCTTAGCAACCAGCTTCTTAACCCGCGCTGCCCCATCGAGCATTGAGTACTCGGTGTGATTGTGCAGGTGAACAAAAGACTCGCTCAAACCCGCTCCTATTTCGATAGACCTAAAGCCTAAAGCCGAAAATCAGCATCCCTGAGTTTGTCCAGAGCGAGTTTGAGATCTGCCGGATATTCCGACTCAAATTCCACCCACTCCCCCGAAATCGGATGGGTGAATGCCAACTTTTTAGCATGCAGCCATTGCCTATCTAATCCCAGTGCAGCGGCTAGCTTTGGATCTGCTCCATAGAGTGGATCGCCCACCAGAGGGTGTCTGAAGTGCGAGAAGTGAACTCTAATCTGGTGGGTTCTGCCGGTTTCTAAACCGACCTCCAAAAGAGCTGCGGCTGGAAGCAGCTCTAAGGTTCGGTAGTGGGTCACCGCGTGCTTGCCATCTGCAGAGATTGTGAATTTGTAATCGTGACGCTGGCTTCGGGCAATCGGGGTATCGATCGTGCCAATGGCTGGCTCGGGGTGACCCTGGGCCAGCGCGTGGTAGGTCTTTTTTACCACCCGATCACGAAATGCCTGCTTCAAAACAGAGTAGGCCCGCTCTGATCTGGCAAGCACCATTAGACCGCTGGTACCAACATCCAGGCGTTGAACAATCCCTTGGCGTTCGTGCGCTCCAGAAGTAGAAAGCGTGATGCCACGAGCTAACAGCACTCCCGGGACGCTCGGACCCTCAAATCCAACGGATGGGTGAGAAACAACGCCCGCCGGTTTATTGATTACCACGATGTCGTTGTCGAGATAAACCACTTCGAGCTCCGGCACATCCTGCGCTACCACCTCGAGGGTTAGCGCAGGCTTCTCATCCAGCTCCACCTCGATGATGTGCTCCCCAGAAAGCCGGTCGGACTTTGCAAGTTGCCCAAATTGCGTTCTAGCACAACCAGCCTCAATGAGCTCGATGACTTTAGTTCTAGAGATGCCAAGCATTTTGGATAGCGCAACATCCGCCCGCTCCCCAATTAGGGAATCGGGAACCGGCATGAATTTACTCATGCCTTCCGCCACCGACCTCATCCCCTTTGAGTGTGCGAATCATGGCCAGGCCAATCCCAATTACCAGGAAACTATCCGCCAGGTTAAAAATCGGAAAATTGAACGGGATCTGAATGAAATCGACCACGTGCCCCGAGAAAAATGCCGGCTCCTTGAAAACCCGATCAATCCAGTTTCCAGCCGCTCCACCAAGGACCAAGCCGGCAATCACAGACCAGAGATGGGTCTTGGCTTTGGGGCCGTACCAAAGAAGTAGCAACACAGCGATGCTGGAGATAGCAGCCAAAATCCAGGTTGCCCCAAATCCAAGTGAAAAAGCAGCGGCCTCGTTGTAAGCAAGGCGGAATCTAAGAATCTCACCAATGACGTTGACGACCTGACCGCCTGAGAGAAAGTGCTCCGCGGCGTATTTCGTTGCTTGGTCTGCAACTATCGCGATAAAGGCTATCGAGTAGACCCAGCGAGCTGCGCCCTTAGTTGCGCTCACTCAGCTCGGTTTCTTCTTCGTCTTCGTCCTCGTCTACCTCGACTGCATCAGCTACCGACTCAGCGGCGACCTCGGTCGCAACGGCGGCCGCACTGAAGCCGGCACCAGCTGCAGCAACAGCCTCGAGCTCAATCTTGGCAGCAGCCTCCAATGGCTGCTCGAAGGACTCTTCGCGAGCTAAGGTCTGAAGCTGAGACTCAATGTAGTCGCGCAGGCGACCGCGGTAATCGTGTTCAAACTCACGCAGCTCATCGATGGTGTTTTCAATTGCCCGGCGGTCTAGCTCAAGCTGTCCGATAACCGCTCTGGCCTGAGCCTCAGCGTCACGAACCAATCTGGTTGCCGACTCTTGACCGTCGCGAATTAGCTGGTCGCGCTTGGTTAGGCCCTCGCGGACGTGCTCCTCGTGGAGCTTGCGGGCTAGCTCGAGCAGGCTGTGTGAATTTTGGGCATCTGCAGCAGAAGGAACAGCAGCGGCAGCCACAACAGAAGCAGATGGATAGGAAGGCACTGCGGCTGGGGCCTCTTCGGCGCGAGCCTCAGCTGCTGCGAGCTTGGCCTGCAGCTCTTGGTTCTCTGAGGTTAGACGGCGAAACTCAACGGCCACCTCATCTAGGAAGTCATCGACCTCATCTTGGTCGTAACCCTCGCGAAACTTGGTTTGCTGAAATCTCTTGTTGACTACATCCTCGGGCGTCAGCGCCATTTGGTGCACCTTCCTAACAGGGTCGCTCTAAGCAACGAACACCATGTTATTTGACTAAAGGGCCGCTGCCAAACTTCGCAAGAAAAGTACCGCGATGAGCACAATCGTGAAAGCCAAATCCAAAGCTATAGGACCCATTCGCACCGGCGGGATAAAGCGCCTCACGAACTTCAGTGGTGGGTCTGTGATGGTGAAAACAAAATCCAGGATCGGGAGCAGAATTCCTGGAGGTCGCCAGCTTCGATTGATTCCCATGACCAGATCGACGATAAACCTAGCCAGTAGTGCGTAGAAGAGTGCGTAGAAGTAGAGCTGCAGCGCAAAGGCTAGAAGGTCACCCAGTAAACCCATAGTTAGTTCATTAGATCTTCAGCGGTCTCTTCCTCGGAGTCCGAGTCAGAAATTGCAACGTGAGCAGGGGTCAGCAGATAAACCTTCGGGGTAACGCGCTTTAGCGATCCCTCTAGACCTTCCTTGAGACCAATCATGAAATCAAGCATGCGCTTGGCCTCTGGCTCGCTTAGGGCAGCGATGTTCACAATTACCGGAACTCCCTGACGGAAGTTGGCGGCGACATCCTTACCATCGGCGTATGACTGCGGGTCGATGGTCACGATCTCAGACATGTCTGAGGAGCGACGGCGAGTGACAGGACGGGCCTTAGCGCTTGACTCGGCAGCTGGTGCTTCTGAACCACCAAATCCGAAGAAAGTCATTACTGAATTCATTACGCCCATGAAAACTCCTTAGCTCCCCTCAAGACTAGGCTCAATAAGCCCTAGGGCCGGTTATTTTGGACCCAACGCGGATGTGTGTCGCGCCCATTTCAAGTGCAATTTCATAATCCTCGCTCATGCCCATGGAAAGAGCAGTTGCATAGGGGGCCGACTTGAGAAGAACCGATTGCAGATCGAGGACTCTCTGAAACTCTTTGCGCGGATCCTCCCCCAGCCCCGCGACTGCCATCAGGCCTCGAAGGTTGACTCGATTCAGGTTGAGCACCTCTTCTGCTAGCGCCTCTAGATTTTCAGGCATCACTCCACCGCGACCAGGATCGCCAGTGAGGTTTAGTTCAATAAACCCATCGATTTTTCTGTCGAATTTCTCTAACTGCTTACCCAGCTCATGGACCAAGGAGGGGCGATCAATCGAGTGAATTGCGCAGGCATAACGAAGCACCGACTTCACCTTGTTGGTTTGCAGCTGACCAATAAAGTGCCAATTGAGTTGACTATCAGGTCGTAAGTTGGCCACCTCGAGTTGTTTAGCACTTGCCTCTTGGTCACGATTTTCACCAACATTTTGGCAACCTAAATCAATCAGTTCGGCAACGAGCTGAGCCGGGTGATTCTTCGTCACCACTATCAAAGTAGCGGGGTTAGAAGTCGAAGAGGTCCTGGCCAGAGCGGCCAGGACCTTCTCGTAACGCTCCTTTAGGCTCAACGGAAGAATTCAGGGAGATCCAAATCATCCCCGTAACCGCTGTCAGAAGAGGTCGATACCGAAACCTCTACCGGCTCAAAACCAGCAAACTCGTTCTGAGCCTCCGCGTGAACTTCTTCCTGGACATCATCGGCTACCGCAGCGGTAACTGCGGTTGCCGCGGCAGCAGCAAGAGCTGCCTGGCCAAGAGCTGCAGCGTCAAACTTGCGATAGGTTGGCTCACCACCATCGAAACCAGCAGCGATCACGGTAATTCTGACCTCATCACCCAGGGTGTCCTCGATGGTCGCACCGAAGATGATGTTTGCCTCTGGGTGCACAGCTTCTTGGACCAATCTGGCTGCGTCATCAATTTCGTGCAGTCCAAGGTCGGAAGCTCCCTGAATAAGCAACAGAACACCGTGGGCACCCTCGATGGTTGCCTCGAGAAGCGGCGAGGATACTGCAATCTCTGCAGCGCGAACCGCGCGGTCTTCGCCCTTAGCAGTTCCGATACCCATAAGAGCTGAACCAGCCCCCTGCATCACAGACTTCACGTCGTTGAAGTCAAGATTGATCAGGCCTGGAACCACGATCAGATCAGAGATGCCCTGGACACCCGCGCGGAGCACGTCATCTGCGGTCATAAACGCCTCGATGGCGGAAATCTTCTTGTTCGACATCTCTAGCAGACGCTGGTTTGGCACGACAATCAGAGTGTCCACCTCAGCACGAAGAGCTTTGATGCCCTCGTCGGCCTGGACAGCACGACGCTTACCCTCGAAGTTGAATGGCCTGGTCACAACACCAACGGTCAAAGCACCCAAGCGACGAGCGATTCGCGCTACAACCGGAGCCGCACCAGTACCGGTGCCACCACCCTCACCAGCGGTCACAAAGACCATGTCTGAGCCCTTGAGAGCGGACTCGATCTCGTTCTCGTGCTCCTCAGCTGCACGGCGACCAACCTCTGGGTCAGCCCCCGCTCCCAAGCCACGGGTGATATCGCGACCAATGTCGAGCTTCACATCAGCGTCGCTCATTAAAAGCTGCTGGGCATCGGTGTTTACAGCAACGAACTCAACACCGCGCAGTCCGGATTGAATCATGCGGTTCAGAGCATTCACACCGCCGCCGCCAACGCCGACGACCTTGATGACTGCTTGATAGTTCGGTGCCTGTGACACTTTTGCCTCCTTGTTAGAAAACCCTCAAGTTAAGGCTGAGGCTTAACTTTGAATACAGTTTTCAAATTGCGCGAAGAAGGTAGAGCGCTGGGTTCAAATCGGAACTTATCGCCTCGGGCGTGTCGCAAAGAAAATCAGTAATTCGGATAGGTGACTACCGGTGCGTTGGGTGAGGAAACATCTACTACAACAGACTCTTTCAATCCAGTCTTGAGCAGAGTCATCAAGACTTCATTTTTCAGAAGCGATTGCTTGGTATCTCCCCAAATAACTGTGATGTTGGATTTCTTTAGCACCAGCTTCGTTGTTAGCTGCTCAGATACCTCTATCGAGTAAACCCGCTGGTAGGTCTTTACCGGCAGTGAAAGCAGCACCTCTATGGCGGTCTTGAATTGCGGGCTGTCCTTCGGGTTTCCCTTTAGGTTCAGATAGGGGATCTTGACGGCAGCTTCAGCTTGGGCAATCTGCACGCCAGCTGCGTCATATAGATAATTCTTTCCAGAACGCACCAGGGCAACAATTGGCTGGCGCTCTCTGATTTTGACATTCAGAGTGTGCGGTGGTTCGGCCTGGATAGCGAATGTCTCAATCAGCGTGAAATCTGAGAGCAGTTTGGCAACCTCGTCCTCGGAGATGGTCGTTAGTGGTCGGCCATCTAAGGACTCGAGAGCTTTGCTGATCTTTTTTGGCTCCAGTCGCTCAGTACCGGAAACAATGATTTTGTCGATTGCTAACAGGGGTGTGAAAAAAGTCGCCGCCACCAGAGAAATCAGAACTAGCGGAGCGGCAACTGAAAACACCCTTGCAAACAGCGCAAAAGGACCCAGGGCAGATTTGGGTTTCTCTTGTCTTGCCCGTCGAGAAATTCGCTTTTTCTCTTTGGCCAATAGCTCGCGCTCTGGCCTTTTCACTGCTCTAGTGCCTCTAGTAGCTCGGGAACCATTTTGTACACATCGCCACAACCCATGGTCATGATGAAATCACCACTCTCAGCCAACTTGGCTGCAACGGCAGGGGTGTCTTTCCAAAGCGGGACGTAGTGAACCTTGCTCTGATCAGAGAAACGATCACTGATAAGTGCTCCAGTCACACCAGGCTCCGGATCCTCGCGAGCGGCATAAATGTCCATCACCACGACCTGGTCACTGAGCGCCAATGCATCTGCGAACTCCTGAGCAAAGATTCGAGTTCGCGAGTAAAGGTGGGGCTGGAACACCGTAATAATTTTTCCCGAACCCACCGCTGCCCTGGCGGCCTTTAGCGCTGCAACCACCTCGGTTGGGTGGTGAGCGAAGTCGTCGTAGACTTTTACTCCTCGACGCTCACCGTGGAGCTCAAATCTGCGAACGGTTCCTTCGAAGCTTGAAACTGCATGAGCGCTCTTCACAAAATCAAATCCGTGCCCAACCAACACCGCGACCGCACCGGCAGCATTGATCGCATTGTGGGCACCCGGAATTATTAGCTGCAGTGCAACTTTTTCTCCTAGGTAAGCAAGTTCGAAACTCACCTTTGGTCCGCTGGCATCAATGCTGGTAACCCTGACATCCGCATCCGGACGCTCTCCGAAGGTGAGCACTCTGGGATGGCTGAGCTTTGTTCTTACCCTAACCGCGCCAGGGTCATCAGACGAGATAACTACCAGGTTCTTGGCTGCCTCGGCGAACTTTACAAATTCACCTTCAAAAGCCTCAAGCGATCCAAAATGATCGAGGTGGTCTGGATCTACGTTGGTAATCAAGACCGTATCGGTGTCATAGTGCAAGAAGGAGCTATCGGACTCATCGGCCTCGATTACAAAGTGCTCACCAGTACCGAATGCACTGGAGGCACCATAAGCTTGAATGACCCCTCCGTTTACAAAGCTTGGATCAGCGCCAAGTAAATCGAGCCCCGTCACCACCATCCCAGTCGAAGTGGTCTTTCCATGCGCGCCTGCAACCGCTATCAGCTTGCCCCTGGATGCCAGGTGCGCCAGCATCGCGGAACGGTGGAGCACCGGAAGGCCCTTTTCCTTGGCAAGCACATACTCGGGGTTGTTTGGCCACAATGCGCTGGTGACCACCACGGTGTCGGCGTTACCGAGGTTATTGGCATCGTGGCCAATGGTGATTTTTGCTCCGAGCGCCTCCAGTGCTGTGATGTTGTCGCTGCCCCGAACATCGCTTCCAGATACCTCGTGCCCCATGCCCAAAAGCAAGCGGGCTAGACCGCTCATTCCAGATCCACCGATACCAACGAAGTGAACCTTGCCAAGATTGTTTGGAACGGGCTGAGAGTAATCGGGCTTAATCATTTGCTTTAGTATTCACCGCATTCATAACCAAATCCCTCAGGCGAAGGGTGCTGTCAGGAATTCCTTTTGACTTCGCAGCCTGGCTCATCGCCCTCAACGTAGCAGAATGCGAAATCAGTGGAATTACCTCTGATGCCACAAAATCGGGATTGAAGTCTTTGTCAAGACACATGATTCCGCCGCCCGCGTCACAGACTGACACGGCATTGAATTGCTGCTCACCGTTGCCTACCGGATAAGGGATATACACCGCGGGCAAGCCGACCGCACTGAATTCTGAAACCGTTGAAGATCCTGCTCTTGAAATTGCAAAATCACTTGCGGCAATGGCCGCATCCATGCGGTCGCAATAGCTCATCGACTTGTATCCAGTCTTCTGCAGCTCAGGAAGGTCAGAGTTGTTACCCAGAATGTGAAGCACCTGTATCCCCGCGGCTTGCAGCTTAGGTAGAGACTGCACAACAACCGAATTAATGCTCTTTGCACCCAATGATCCACCCGTAACCAGCAGGGTGGGCAGCGCGGGATCTAGTCCTAGCTCCACACGTGCTTGACCTTTGTCGTATCCCGCCACCGATTCGACTATCTCGGGGCGAATCGGCATCCCGGTAATGGCTCCGGAAAGGTCGCTGTTTTCAAATGCAATTGCAACGTTCTTCGTCAGCTTGGCACCGATTTTGTTCGCTACACCGGCCTTGGCATTTGCCTCGTGAATGATCAAGGGCTTTTTGGCAAGATAGGCCGCCAGATAGGCCGGGGCGGATGCGTATCCCCCGAAACCCACCACGGCATCAATCTTGTGCTGGCTCAGCATCCTAAGAACCTGCAGTGTTGCCCTCAGGAAGCGGAAGGGAAAGCCCAGCGCCTTGAGATTTACACGTCTCGGGAATGGCAGTCGGGCAATCGTCAGCAATTCAAAACCGCGCTCCGGAACCAATCGGGACTCAAGCCCCTCCTTGGTACCCAATGCCACAACATGGTGACCCTCAGCCCTGAGCTGCTGAGCCAGTGACAGCAATGGATTTACGTGTCCGGCGGTACCACCGCCGGTTAGCAAGAAGTTGGTCATCGCCTTCCGCGCCTCGGCATTGCCAAGCGATTGCGTTCAACCGCCAACACCACACCGATCGCAGCCATGGTTGAAATCAACGAAGAGCCACCGGCACTAATAAGGGGTAACGGAACACCAAGCACCGGGAACACTCCAAGCACAACCCCAATGTTGATAAACGCCTGCATCGAAATCCAAACCATCACAGCGGCAACGATGTTTCGGCTGAACGGATCAGTTTGATTCTTTGCAATGGCGAAAAGCGTTATGGCCAAAGCCGTGAAAAGCACAATGACAAATAGTGCTCCGATCAATCCAAGCTCTTCACCGATGATGGCAAAAATAAAGTCGTTTTGAACCTCGGGGATCCAAGACCACTTCATCTTTGATCGACCCAGACCAGTACCGAAGATTCCCCCGTGTGCCAGAGCCCAGGTTCCATGCTCGTATTGCCAGCGAACCCCCATAGGGTCAGCCTCTTCGGGGTTGAGCCAAGCCGAGAATCGAGCCAAACGCGATGGCGATGCAAATACCAGCGCGACCGCTGCTGAGCCTCCGAGAGCAAGCATGGTGAGCCAATTACTGAGTTTCATTCCGGCGAACAAGAACAGACCGGCGAGTGTCACAACCATGACAACACCGGTTCCCATGTCTTTACCCAGCACAACTACCAGGCCAAGTGACAGACCGCTAAACACGAAGACGCGGGTCCAAATTTGGCGATTTTCAAGCTCGTCCGGGCCTAATTGAGCCAACATCGAGCTGAAAGCGATGATCAAACCCAGCTTCAAGAACTCAGAAGGCTGAATTGAGACGATACCTAGATCCAGCCAGTTACGGTTTCCGTTGATCTCTGTTCCAAAGAGCACGGTGATGAGCTGAAGGCCCAAGGTTGAGAGCAACAGCACATTCGCCGTGCGCTTATAAAAAGCCAGTGGCAAGTTGGATGCAAAAATCAGTGCTAGTCCGCCAATCAGAGCAAATCCACCCTGACGCAAAAATGTTGATGCCGCATTGGAGGTGTTTTTGAAGGCGTCAACCGTGGATGCCGAAGCAACCATGGCAAGTCCCAGGACCGAGATAATCGCTGTTAGTCCAAGAAGAAAGTAAAACTCCCGAGATTGCGCGCGGAACTTGGGCCTGATGGCATCTTTGATGTCGGTCATTTGCCTATCAACTCCCGCACCGCAGCTTGGAATTGATTCCCGCGATCCTCATAATCCCTGAATTGATCCATCGAGGCAGCGGACGGGGCAAGCAAAACAATATCGCCCTCATGAGCAAGACTTGCTGCCTTAGCCACCGCACCCTGCATGGTGTCACCACCCCGAATCACTTCTACAGGTAATTCTGGAAGCAGTTCGGCGAAAAGCTGCTCCAGTAGTTGCGTGTCCTTCCCAATAACTACGCAACCACGGAGCCGAGCGGCATGCTTCTGAATCAGAGGTTTTGGATTAACCCCCTTGAGAAGACCCCCAACAATCCAAACCACGCTCTCAAAGCTCGAAAGCGAAGCGTCTGCGGCGTGTGCATTGGTGGCCTTCGAATCATCGACATAGGTCACGCCCCGATGCTCAGCAACAACCTCAATACGGTGACCCGCTAAGCGGAACTTCATGAGTGCAGCTCTAATGTGTGCTGCAGAGACTCCAACCGAACGAGCCATGGCGGTTGCGGCCGCAATGTTTGCTTTTAGGTGCTTACTAAGAACTCCAAGGCTAGCCAGGTCTTGCTCGGAGCAGATCTCCAACGCAGCATCTGCGCGATTTTCAATAAACGCCCTGTCAACCAAAAACTCTTCAACGTAACCAACCATCGACCTGGCTGGAATGCCGGTTGTGAAACCAATTGCTCGACAACCTTCGACCACATCAGCCTCTTCTGCGGCAATCAAGGTCTTTGGATCTTCGACGTTATAGACGATGGCGACCTCGGCATCCCGATAGATCTTTGATTTGGCCTGATGATAGGCAGCCTCAGAGCCATGCCAGTCGTAGTGATCTTCAGCAAAGTTTAGAAAGGCTGCCGTCTTAGCACCTACAGAACCTGAGTAGTGAAGCTGGAAGCTGGAAAGTTCGACAACTAGAAAGTCGAAGCCCTGCGGATCTCGAACCGCATCCAAGATTGGCGTTCCGATGTTGCCACAGGCAGTAACTCTGTGACCGGATTCTCGAAGCATGGCCTCGGTTAGCTGAGTCGTGGTGGTTTTTCCATTGGTACCGGTAATGGTTAGCCAGCTCGGTTTCCTGACTTTGTCATCCAGGCGATGAGCTAGGTCTATGTCCGTGTAGAGCTCAAGTCCAGATTCCAAGCACTTTCGAACAAGTGGGTGCGAGGGTGGAAAACCTGGAGAAACCACAACGAAGTCAAACTGAGTTGAATCAAACGCTTCAGGGTCATCGCTTTGAATTAGCCGGGCCCCGATTACATCGAGCATTTCTGCAAGTTCTGGTTCAGCTTTTGCCGCAAATACCGTGACCTCAGAGCCGAGCTCAATAAGAGTGTCAGCGACCGAGAAACCAGATTTACCGAGTCCCAAGACTGCAACCCGGAAACCCCAACGTGTGTGCCAGGTGTTTGGAAGCATCAGATTCCGTATATCCACTCGAAGTAGAAAAGACCAACTCCTGCGCTCACACAGAGCGCTGCGATGATCCAAAAACGAACCACGATAGTGACCTCAGCCCAGCCTTTGAGTTCGAAGTGATGATGAAGCGGCGACATTCGGAATACGCGCTTTCCAACGCCGGTGCGCCACTTGGTGAACTTGAAGTAGCCGCGCTGAATGATGACCGAACCAGTCACAATCACAAAGATTCCACCAATTAGCACGAGCAAGAGCTCGGTGCGGGAAAGGACAGCCAGCGCGGCTAGAGCTCCACCCAGTCCAAGTGATCCAGTGTCACCCATGAAAAGCTGTGCAGGTGAGGTATTCCACCACAGGAAACCAACACAGGCACCCACGATGGCGGCGGCGATAACAGCAAGGTCCAGCGGATCTCTTACTTCATAGCAGGCGCTGATGTTCTCAACCGCAGTCCTACAGCTTTGGTTAAACTGCCAAAAACCGATCACTACGTAGGCACCAATTGCCATGATCACAGAACCCGTAGCCAGGCCATCTAAGCCATCGGCGATGTTTACGCCGTTCGAGGTTGAAGCGACCAGGAAGTAAATCCAGATGATGAACAAAATGATGCCGATGGTAGAACCCCAGAAGAACAGGTCAATTGGGAGATCTCTGAATAGTGAGATTTTCGTTGAAGCAGGTGTTAGACCTCGATCGTTTGGGAATTGCAATGCCAGGATTGCGAAGGTCACAGCGACCACGCCCTGCCCCGCTATTTTTGCCCAGCCTGACAAGCCAAGACTTTGCTGCTTTCGCACCTTTAGAAAGTCGTCGATAAATCCAACCGCGCCAAGCCCCAACATCATCAGAATGACCAGTAAAGCTGACATTGATGGCATCTCGTCGTTGGCAACTTTGGCTATGAAATAACCAACTACTGCCGCAAACAATATGACTATGCCGCCCATGGTTGGAGTGCCGCGCTTGGTGTGATGCGACTGAGGCCCATCGTCTCGGATGAACTGACCCCATTGGAGACGTTTGAAGGCCCAGATAAATCCTGGGGTCAGAAAAAGGCTGATAAACAGCGCGATTGCGCCAGCCATCAATAACGCTCTCACGCTATACCCGCCAATTCATCTCCCAAGTAGCGAAGTCCTGAAACATTGCTCGACTTCACCAAAACTATGTCACCGGGGGCTAGCTTTGCATTGATGGCTTCAAAAGCTGCTGAGGCATTCTCATAAAACTCAGATTCACCATCCCAGCTGCCCTCCTGGGTTGCCGACATGTGAATCAACTTAGCGTTCTGCCCAACCACATAGAGCTTGTCGATGTTGTAGCGAACTACCAATCTGCCTAGCGCCTCATGCTCTGAGTTCGAATACTCACCAAGTTCAGCCATAAAACCCAGAACCGCGATGGTTCTGTGTCCCTGCCTGCCGAGAGTTGCAAGCGTTTGAAGGGCCGCTCTCATCGAGTCAGGACTGGCGTTATAGGCATCGTTGATAACTAGCACACCATCTGGCCTCAGTAACGGCTGCATGCGCCAGCGCTCAGCAAGCTCGAGTCCTGAAACTGCAGAAATGGCAACGTTACGGTCGATACCGAGCAGATCCGCAACCGCTAGCGCTGCAGCTGCATTCATCGCCTGGTGCTCCCCCAGGATTCGCAGTGAGAAGCGACTTCTCTCGCCGTCCGGATATCGAAGGGTAACTTCGGTGCCATTGAGGGTTACCGATGCAGAGATCAGCTGGTATTGCGCATCGTCGCTGTAGCCAAAACCAATTCGCTTGACATCGCTCGAAGTCTTGAAATCACTAACTACTGGATCGTCATAATTCAAAACAGCAGCCTCGGTTATGAAAGGCATTAGCTCTGCCTTGATTCGTGCGGTCTGTTCAATCCCACCAAATGCACCGGCATGAGCGAGGCCGACCTTGAGCTCTACGCCGATGTCGGGTTTGCACCACTTGGCTAATTTCTCGATGCTTCCGACTCCCGCGGCACCCAGCTCCAAAACCAAATAATCTGTGTCTTCGCTGAGTTCCAAGACTGTGAGTGGCAATCCAACTTCGTTGTTGTATGAGTCGCGTGGAGCAACGGTTGGTCCAACCTGGGCAAGAATCTCGCGGAGCATGTTCTTAGTCGAGGTCTTACCGTTTGAGCCGGTAATGCCAACTACCTTCAAGCCTCTAGTTCGTTGCATCTGCAGCACAAAACTCGCTAGGTCACTTAGCGCCTTCACAGTGTCTGCAACCTTGATCTGCGGAAGGGTTAGGTCGCTTCTTGGCTGCATCACAAATGCAGCGGCTGCCCGATTGGAAACATCTGCTAGATACCGGTGCCCATCATCATGCTCACCGGGCTTAGCGAAGAATAGGTCTCCGGTCTGGATGTTTCTTGAATCGGTATCACAGTGCCCCTGGACGATCAGGTCATCGGAGCCAACCACTACCTCTCCGCCAGTGGCAGCTGCGAGTTGAGAAAGGCTCAATGCAATCATTTCTCCACCAGACTCTTTGCAATTTGCCTGGCATCAAAAGGCACCTTTTGGCCGGCAATCTCTCGGTATTTTAGGTGTCCTGGTCCACACCAAAGCACAGCTTCATCGCGTGGCGTAGAAGCGATGGCAGCCGCAATTGCATCCTCGGGATTTGAAAACTCTTGGAACTCTTTGCCTGCAGCTTTCAGCCCACTAGCCACGGCAAGTCGAATCTGTTCTGGATCCTCATCCCTGGGATGTTGGTCGGTCAAAAAAACCCTTGTGGCCTTGGCTGCGGCCATACCCATCTCGGAACGCTTGCCGACATCGCGATTGCCAGATGCCCCGAACACCAGGGTGACTCCTTGATACCTAGACAGGATCTCGGTGACGGCCGAGCTGATGCCATCAGGGGTGTGTGCGTAATCCACATAGACGTGGGGTTTAACCGTCGAAACCAATTCCAGTCGACCAGGCACTTGGAATCCAGATGCGAGACCCCTCAACTTTGAAACATCGATGCCCGCAAGCTTTGCCATCACCACAGCAACTGCAAAGTTTCTAGCCATCAGTTCGCCTGCTGGGAACCTGGTCTCAAACTCAACCGCACCGCCAAGAGTTAAGGTCTGCGCATCAAACTTGAAGCTAACATCGCCGCCAGGTCCAATTGTGGTAACAGGAATCACCGCCTCGGCTGACAGACGACCTGCGTATTCGTCGGCAAGAAAAACAACCGCTTGCTTGGCACGATCGGGCTTGAACAGTTCAAGCTTTGCCTGATAATACGACTCCATCGACTCGTAGTCATCGAGGTGATCTCTACTTAATCCTGTGAAGCCAGCTATCTCAAAGACCAGCCCATCGACACGATTTCTGGTGAGCGCCTGAGCTGAAACTTCAATTGCGGCGACCTCGCCCCCGGCTTGCTCAAATTTCCTTAGCTGTTTGCGCAACGTTGTGAGCTCTGGAGTTGTGAGCGATGTAGCGGAGAGCATTCCTGCGAACCCAAAACCAACCGAGGTCGAAAGGGCCGAATTCAGGCCAGCTTCGGTAAAAATCTGGTGTAGGTAACTGGTGGTGGAAGTCTTTCCATTGGTACCTGTAACCGCAAACAGGCGCGCGCTTGGTGACCCGAAGATCTCATTACAAACAAGACCGACTACCTGCTTTGGGTTGGGGTGAACCAAAACTGGAACAGAAGTGTCCACCGACCTATCGCTCAACACGGCAACGGCTCCCAGTTCAAGGGCCTGCGCTAGAAAATCAAGGCCGTGGTGCTTTTGACCCTGAATGGCAACAAATAGATCCCCTGGTTCAACCTCTGCCGCAGCGAGTGATACCCCGGTTATCTCTGAATCCGCTCCTCTGAAATCAACCCCCAGGATTTCAGCAACAGATCTAGTTCCGCTTCTCGACTTCACCGAATGCCCCTGAAGGGATGTCACGCGACTTGGTGGTGGAAGGAGGAACTCGGTAGTGCTTCAAAACCTGCTGCATTATTGCCTTGAACACTGGCGTGGTCTTCATCGAGTTAGTCTCGCCCACAGGTCTGAAGATTGTGACCCCAACGATGTATTGCGGATCTTCGATTGGGGCGACACCGTAGAAGGAAATCGCGAAACGACGACCATATCCAGAGCCCTCTTGAATTTGGGCAGTTCCGGTCTTTCCTCCAACGCGATAGCCAGGAATCGCTGCGTTTCTTCCAACGCCACCAAATTCCACAACCTTTTCCATCAGCTCAAGAGTGTTCTTTGCCTTGGCCTCAGATAGGACTCGCACGGAAGATTGTTTCGGCTGCATAGTCACCTTGCCGTCTTCGTGAAGGCAGCCTTCAACTAAAACTGGGTCGAGCTTCACGCCCTTGTTTGCAATTGCTTGGTAAGCCGAAGCCATCTGAATTCCCGTCACCGAGATCCCCTGGCCAAAGAGTGTGGTGAAGTTGGTCATCTTGTCCCACTCGTCCACCGGATGCAGAATTCCTGAGCTTTCACCCTCGAATCTGAGAGCACTTTGCTTTCCAAACCCAAATTTCTTTAGGTATTCGTAGCGCACCTCTTTGGGAATCTGGCGGCCAAACTGAACCGTTGCGGTGTTGGATGAGTAGCGCAGCACGCCGCCGAGGGTCAGGTAGTAGGTAGCGTGACCGAAGCTGTCCTGAACCGAACCTCCCGGGAAGTCAAGCTTGAGTGAGTATGGGGCTTTCACCTTGTCATTTTCGTCTGCCGTTCCAGTGTCCAGCACCATCGCGACAGTGAGGGCTTTCATCACTGAGCCTGGTTCAAACGCAGACTGGAAGATCCTCGAACCTCGGTCTTGAGCCTTCGAGGCAGATGGGTCATTGGGGTCAACAGATGGCGCTTCAGCGGCAACGATGATCTTTCCAGTCTTGGCTTCCATCACTATCGCACTGGCCCAATCGGCAGAAAGGTCATTTACCGAGTCGGCGAGAACTTGCTGGGCAAAGAACTGAAGATTTGCGTCGATGGTCAGCTTTAGATTGCCACCGTCCTGAATCGGCTGAGTAACGACGCTGGATGCAGGAATTCGAACTCCCTCAGCACTGCGCTCGTAAGTCTCCTGCCCATCCACTCCGGCCAGGCATGTGTTGTATTGGCGCTCCAGCCCAGCAAGGGGCTCACCATCCGCTCCAACAAAGCCAATCAGGTTTCCTGCCACCGCACCATTTGGGTAAAGTCGGTCTGCGAATCTATCGAAGTAAACCCACGGGACTCTTAGCTCCCTGATTGCGCTGTAGGTCTCTGCATCCACTCGCTTGGCTAGATTGGCATACTGCGAATCACCAACCAGTTTGGGAGCGATTTCAGCTGCAGGGATACCCAAAAGTTTTGCCAGCTCTGTGGTTATTTGCTCGACCGGTATCTCGGTCCTAGTGCCATCTTCTGAATAGCGGATAACTGGAGCTACGTTCTTTGGCGCAACGTTTACGTCGTATCTAAAGACAGTTCTTGCCAGAATTTGGCCTGAGTTGTCTCGAATCTCACCGCGAAGAGCTGTCAGAGTTTGCGTTACCGAGCGGCGCTCCATCGACTTCTCGCGGATCTCGGCGGCCTGAACAACCTGGAAATCAACCAGTCGAATCCCTAGCAAGCCCACCAGGCCAAGAGTTATAAGTATGAAGAACCCAAAGCGTCGGTTGACACTTTGCTGGGAACCCATGAAGACCTACCTAGTTGGCGAAGCTGGAATTACAGTCAAAACTACTTCTCCAGCAGGATTCTCTGGGGTTTCAACACTCACTGTTTCCAATGACGCAACGGTGGTTTCAGAGAAGTCAGAGGTGGTTCCAAGCGCTGAATTTGCAACCAGGTTTGCGCTTGCGAGTGGAGCATTTGATGGGTCGGCAGGTTTTGGCTGACCGTAAACCTTGTCTTTTTGCAGATCAAGCAATACCGAAGCTGGATTCGCAACCATGCCAAGTCGGTTGGCAGCGTCGGCCAGGTTTTGTGGCGAGGCTAGTGAGTCAACCTCTTCCTGGATGATCTGAACTTGAGTATTTAGATCACGCTTCTGAGACTTCAGCTCAGCAAGGTGGTAAGCGTCCTGAGTCAGAACCATGTTCAGCCCCAACTGAGCGAGGTAAACCACGATCATTCCGATCACGAAGATCAGACCAGCCGAAAGCTTTGGTCTTAGCCTCTTGGCCTCGTTTGGAGACACCATGAATACAGCCATTAGTTACCCTCTACCTTTTCTCCAGCCCGCAACCTTGCGGAAGCAGCACGTGGGTTGCGTTCGAGCTCGCGCTCGCCACTTCGCTCCACGCCGCGAGTGATGATTTTGAAAACTGGTGCGGTGCCAGGAAGCTCGATTGGCATATCAACAGGCGTCGTGCTTGTTGCAGCAGATTGCATCGCTTCTTTGACAATTCCGTCTTCAAGTGAGTGGTAGGACATCACTACCAATCGGCCGCCGACCTTGAGTGCCTCGATAGCCATTGGCATTGCTCGCTCGAGAATTCCGAGCTCATCATTAACCGCAATGCGAAGGGCTTGATAAACCCGCTTGGCTGGGTGTCCGGATTGCTTGCCCGGAACAGATGGCACAACTTCGCTGACAATCTTGTTTAGCTGAGAAGACATGGTGATTGGAGCTAGCTTGCGCTGAGCGACGATTCGCCTCGCGATCGGCATCGCAAATCGCTCTTCGCCATAAACCTTGAAAATTCTGGCGAGTTCAAACTCATCTAGTTCAGCCAAAAGATCAGCCGCGGTCGCCCCGCGAGTCTGATCCATTCGCATGTCCAGGAAGCTGTCCTGCGAGTAGCTGAATCCTCTGTCTGCCTGATCGAGCTGCATAGAGCTAACCCCGAGGTCCATCAAGATGCCGTCTATCGACCAAGGTTTGGCAATCTCATCAATTTGGTCGTAAGTGCCAAAGTGGGTCTGGAATCTCTCGCCATATTCAGCGAGTCGTTCGGTAGCCAATTCCATCGCAGCTGGATCCCGGTCAATTCCAATCACCTTGAGCTTTGGGTGCTCAGCCAGTAGGGCTTCGGTGTGACCGCCAAGCCCTAAAGTGGCATCAATCACCACGGCGTCTTTGTTTTCAATGGCTGGGCGAAGTAGCTCTAGGCACCTGTCTAGGAGAACTGGAACATGAAGTTGTGAGCTTGGCATAAGGATTCCCTTTGCTCTCACCTGGAACTTGGTCCCTGTCCGTCTGTGAGCTTGGTTTTCACAGGTTCCGGCTTAGGGGAAGAAAGTCGGATACGGCCAAGGGCCAAATCCCAGGTTTAGAACAGTCCGGGGATCACCTCCTCCACCTGATTAGCGAAGGAGTCTTCGTTGGAGGCAAGGTATTCACTCCAAGCCTGTGCATCCCAGATTTCAGCTCTCGAGCCAACACCGATGATGACTAGGTCTTTGCTAAGTCCCGCGTACTGACGAAGTAGTGCCGGCAGGGAAACACGTCCCTGCTTGTCGACATTCTCATCCGATGCACCCGAGAGCATCACGCGCATGTAGTCGCGAGCATCCTTCACTGATGCCGGTGCCTGGCGGAGCTTGTCGAGGATCGAAGCGAACTCTTTAGCTGGGAAAACGTAGAGACAGCGCTCCTGCCCACGAGTGATTACGACGCCGTCCGATAGCTCATCTCTGAACTTAGCTGGGAGGAAAAGACGGCCTTTTTCATCAAGCTTCGGGGTATGAGTACCTAGCAGCATTGCTATTTCCCCTTCCCAAGCTTTACTCCACTTTACTCCACTTTCCTCCACTTTGCTTCAATTTGCGTGCATTTCTCTCCACTTTTCATCACATTTGGGTAAAGAAAAACCCCGGTCAACGACCGGGGTTTTTGAGAAAGTTTCTTATTCGCCGTTGAAGCGCTGGTTCCAACGATCCTCAAAGAAGTTGCCGCCTTGGTTATTGGGCTTGATTTCAGGCAGCTGCGGTAGGGAGAAGTTGGCGCTGGCGATGACTATACCCATGACCATAACTACGAAAGCAACCACTCCGAAATAGGCAACCTGCAGCATCACGGAGAAGATCAGCAGGCCTAATCCAGCCAGAGTCAGCATCACGCCTAGGACCAACTTGCCAGAGGATTTGTTTGCAGAGTCAACACTGCTCACCTTGCTAGCGAACTGAGGGTCCTGGCGGAGGTTGCGCTCCATCTCCTCAAGCAGTCGCTGCTCGTGCTCAGAAAGTGCCATTGTGTGCTCCCAATCTCTCCTCATTGTAAACAGCGAAATGCGGTTAGGCTATCCCGCGTGCCTCAAGATTTGCTGCTAACCCTGGTCCAAGAAAAGCTTGACCAGTTCTGCGATGCTAGGCGAATCGAGCTGAGGGAGATTTCCCCCGACATCGAAGTGATCATGGACTTTACCCAGTCTTTGCTCGCTGGCGGGAAAAGATTTCGTGCTCTTTTCGCTCATGCTGCATGGCGCGGTTACGCGGCTAAATCAGGTGAGCTGACTATCGATCACCCGATTGTCGGTATTGCCAGCGCACTTGAAATGTTTCACGCCGCAGCGTTAGTTCACGATGATCTGCTCGATCAAAGTGACACAAGACGCGGTCAACCTGCAATTCACAAGCGCTTCGAAGCGCTGCATATGGCCAAGGGGTTTGCCGGCACCAAAGAGCGATTTGGGGTTGCCGGATCAGTACTGGTTGGCGACATGATGCTCTCTTGGAGTTCGGAGCTCTTTGGAGACGCGTTGCTGAAGGCCGATCACCCGCGCTCCGAGGCTGCCTGCAGGGCAGAATTTGGGAAGATGCGTTTTGAAGTTATGGCTGGGCAATACCTCGATGTTCTCGAAGAAAATGCTGCCCCCACTCGCGATCGCTCGGAAGCTGTAGAGCGTGCCAATCGAGTGATGCTTTACAAGACCGCAAAGTACTCGCTCGAAGCTCCACTGCTAATTGGTTCGGCGCTAAGCGGTGCGACCGAAGCGCAGCGCGCTGGTCTCAGTAAGTTTGGCATTCCGCTGGGTCTAGCTTTTCAGTTGCGCGACGATGTACTTGGGGTTTTCGGTGATCCCGAGGTCACGGGTAAGCCGGCTGGAGATGACCTACGAGAAGGCAAGCGGACCGTACTAACCGGGCTAACGCTCGAGAGTGTTCCCGCTTCTGTTGGGAAGCTGTTCGAGGAGCTACTGACCAGCGGCGAATTGGACCCGGAGCAGATTGAATTCATGCGAAACCTCATCGTAGAGTCGGGGGCTTTGCAGAAAACCGAGCAGCTCATCAGTGAATACTCCACCAGAGCCATCGAAGCCCTAGCTGGTCTGGAAATTGATGATGACGCTCGGGTTGCACTGGCTCACCTGGCCAACGCGGTAATAAACCGCTCTAAGTGACTTAGCCCAGCGCCTGTGCGGCTCGACGAACTGGAGCTTTGTGTCCTTGTAGAAGAGCTTCGATCGGAGTTGAACTCAGGTATTGGTTATCGGCATATAGCCACTCGATGGCCTCTGATTCGCTAAAGCCCATGTCTAAAAGAAGGAGCATTGTGCCTCTGATGCTGGCTAGCGGTTCTCCGTCGTGAATCAGATGAGCGGGGATCATCGGTTGCTTATCGACCCGAACCGAGAACAGCACGTGTTCCTCGATCAATCTTCTGACCTTTGAAGCGGAAACCCCCAACTGCTCCGCCACCTGATCGATGGTTAGCCAGGAATCAACCCGATCAATCACCGCTATTTGCTCCTCGCGCTCTGCACCAACTGCTCTGCCACTAAGAATGCTAACTCCAAGGACTGCATGTGGTTTAGTCTCGGGTCACAAACTGACTCGTAGCGCTCTTCAAGTGTCGCCTCATCGATCATCTCCGAGCCACCTAAGCACTCTGCAACATCATCGCCGGTTAGCTCGACGTGCAATCCACCGGGGTGGGTTCCCAATGCGCGATGCACCTCAAAGAACCCCATGACCTCATCCATTACATCTTCGAATCTTCTGGACTTGTAGCCGTTCTTCGTCGTGATGCCATTGCCATGCATCGGGTCTGTGATCCAAAGTGGGGTTGCACCGGATTCTTTGGCTGCCTCAATGAGCTTCGGCAGCTCGTCACGAATCTTTCCTGCTCCCATTCGGCTGATCAGGGTTATTCTTCCTGGCTCACGCTCTGGATCCAGCTTGTCAATAAGCCTGAGAACATCCTCACGCGTGGAGGTTGGTCCTAGCTTTACCCCAAGTGGGTTTCTGACCCTGGAGAAGAAATCAACGTGGGCACCATCGAGCTGCCTGGTGCGCTCGCCGATCCAAATAAAGTGACCTGAGGTTACGTAAGGCAGGTTTGTTCGAGAGTCGATACGCGTCAACGGACGCTCGTAATCGAAAAGCAAGCCCTCGTGTGAAACAAAGAACTCGGTGGCGCGCAGCTCAGACGAGTCAACTCCGCAGGCCTGCATGAATTTCATCGCTCGGTCGATATCGGCTGCAATCGATTCGTACTTCTTGTTCGCGGGGTTGTCGGTGAAACCTTTGTTCCAGGCATGCACCTGACGCAGATCAGCGAAGCCACCGGTGGTGAACGCTCTGATTAGATTCAGTGTGCTAGCCGAGGTGTGGTAAGCCTGCACCAACCGGCCAGGATCATTGGTCCTTGATTCTTCGGTGAAGTCATAGCCGTTTACCGCATCGCCTCGATAAGCGGGCAAAGTGACGCCCTCGCGGGTTTCAAAATCTGATGAGCGAGGCTTGGCAAACTGACCTGCCATGCGGCCCATCTTGATAACCGGCAGTGATGACCCATACATCAAAACAACTGCCATCTGCAGCACAGTTTTAATCCGGTTTCGGATGCGATCAGCGGTGGCATCGCTGAAGGTCTCCGCGCAGTCACCGCCTTGAAGCAAGAAGGCTTTTCCACTGGCAGCCTCGGCAAGCCTGGAGCGCAACGTGTCAACTTCACCAGCAAAGACCAGCGGAGGCTGTTTTGCCAGATTTGCCTTGGCATCGGCTAGCGCATCCGCCGAATACCAGGTTGGCTGCTGCTTAGCCTCAAGCTTTAGGTAGTTATCTAATCCGAAGTCATTCATCGCGACCCCTCTCCTATCGAGCCATACGGTTACGAACCGTGGAGGCATAGACGTCTTCATATTGCTGGCCGGAAAGCCTCATGATGTCATAGACAATTCGGTCGGTTACCGCGCGCAGCACTGCACGCTCTCCGTCCATGCCAGCAAAGCGAGAGAAGTCGAGCTGGTCCCCCATGACCACTCCGACCCTTCTGATTTTTGGAACAGTTTGTCCGATGCGTTGAACCTTTTCGGTGTCAATCATCGCTACCGGCACCACAGGAACCTTGGCCTGCAAAACCATTCGTGCGATACCGGTTCTGCCGCGGTAGAGCTTGCCATCTGGTGATCTAGTCCCCTCTGGATAGATACCCAGCAACAGGCCGCGCTCCAAAACGCCAAGTCCGGTGTTGAGAGAATCTTCGGATGCTTTTCCTCCGGAGCGATCTATCGGCAATTGACCAGTGGCCTTGAAGAACCACCTTGTCACAGCGCCTTTGATGCCCTTTCCCGTGAAGTAATCACTCTTTGCCAAAAAGGTCACTGGGCGCGACACCTTCAAAGGCAGGAAGATCGAATCGGAAAATGACAGGTGATTGGATGCCAAGATCGCGGCACCGGCTTTAGGAATATTGCTTTTGCCGCGAATCCACGGTCTAAACAAGACGTGAAGGATTGGCCCGAGAACAAAGTTCTTCAAAATGAAGTACGCCAAAATCCGCTCCAGTCTTTTGCTAAAGCTTATCCAACCGACTCGCGCGCAAGGTCGGCAGCACCGATTACACCAGCTTGATTCGAGAATTTGGCTGCAACGATTTTTGCCTCAGGCCTAAATCCTCTAGCTGGCAATTCGCGAAGGTAGGACTGTCGGATTGGCTCAAGAATGAGCTCCCCTGCCTCAGATAAGCCGCCACCGATCACATAAACCTGAGGGTCCAATACCGCGGTTATAGACCCCATCGCCTGCCCGAGATAGCCGCCGGCTTGAGCAACCAACTCTCTTGCTCCGGCATCACCCTCAAGCAGTGCCTGGTAAACCTGGTGTCCGGTTAGCTCTCCAAACTCTGCCTTCAGCTCTCGAAGTCTTGCCCCGGCCGGTCCATCACTCGCGGCAAGTTTTTTTGCAGCCTTCAGCACGGCTGTTCCAGATGCATACTGCTCAACGCAGCCCTTTCGACCGCAGCCACACTGTTTTCCGTCTTGAACCACACGAACGTGACCGAGTTCACCGCCGATTCCAAAGCCTCCACGGCGCAGTTTGTGGTCAGCCACCACTGCCCCACCGACTCCGGTCCCAAGAGTCAGCATGACCATATCTTTCGCGCCTTGGCCAGCACCAAATTTGTATTCCGCCCAGCCGGCAGCATTGGCATCGTTTTCAATAAATACAGGAAGATCTAGGTGAGCGGTAAGGCGGTCTCGGAATGGTTCATTCCGCCAGTTCAAATTAGGCGCATAGAGAATGGTCGACTGGTCTGCATCTATAAATCCAGCAGCTGCTACTCCCGCGGCAACGATTGGTTCTGAAGAGCTCAGCTGCAGCTCCTTGATCAGTCCGACAACCACGTCAATCATTTGGTCTGGATCCTGGGCTGGAGAAGGGACTCTTAGCTCGTTGAGGATCTCGCCTGAGCTGCTAACAATCGCACCGGCTATCTTGGTTCCGCCGATGTCAATACCGATTGCCAGCATCCGATCCCCTTCCCTCGCCCCTTGATTTTAGAGCCAGCGAGGCCTGAGATAACGGAATAGTCAAAATCTCAGAAAACGGGAAAGAAAATTCCATTTGCAACATAAAGTGTTAGGACATTCCAAGGGAGAAATAATGCAGTCCTACGACGTACCGCAGCTAGTAGCATCCGACCCAAAGGAAAATGCGACCGACCTGTTGCTTGAGCGCGTCAAGAAAGCTCCGCAACACCCACTGTTTTCAAAACAAAATCCGGACGGATCCTGGCGCGATGTAAGCACTCAGGACTTTTTCGAAGAGGTCAAAGCGCTCGCCAAAGGACTTATGGCCAAGGGCATCAGGCCTGGCGATGCGATTGCAATCATGTCTAAGACTCGCTATGAGTGGACTCAGATTGACTTTGCAATCTGGTTCGCTGGAGCAGTTTCAGTACCAATCTACGAATCCAGCTCTCCCAACCAGATCGAGTGGATTCTCTCAAACTCCGATGCAGTGGCATTCTTCATCGAGCACGACGAGCACATGGAGCGCTTCAACAAAGCTAAAGCTGGAGCACCTAACGTCAAGCAGATTTGGAGAATTGATTCTGCGGACTTCACCGACCTATACAAGGCTGGTGCGAACATTAGTGATGCCGATCTTGAGGTGGCTAGAACCAACGCCCAAGCCAAGGACCTGGCAACCATCGTCTACACCTCGGGAACCACTGGTAACCCTAAGGGTTGCGAGCTCACACATAAGAGCTTTGTCGATCACTGTCGAAACGCGGCAGCTGAGCTTCCAGAGATTGCAAACGATAAGCAGTACTCGCTGATCTTCTTGCCAATGGCCCACATCCTTGCTCGGTATGTATCGGTGCTCTGCATCTATGCCGGTATTCGCGTCGGTCACTTGGGAGATGCCAAGCAGGTGGCTGGAGTTCTACCAACATTCAAGCCAACCTTCTTGCTAGCAGTGCCAAGAGTCTTCGAGAAGGTTTACAACGGAGCTGAGCTAAAAGCAGAGGCTGGCGGTAAGGGCAAGATTTTCCGTCTGGCAGCAGAAACCGCCATCGCGTATTCAAGAGCACTGGACACCAAAGCTGGTCCATCGCTAGGTCTAAAGATCAAGCATGGGCTTTTCGAGAAGTTGGTCTATTCGAAGATCAAGGCTGCCATGGGTGGCAATGTCAAGTATGCAATTTCAGGTGGTGCGCCCTTGGGTGAGCGCCTTGGTCACTTCTACCGCGGCATCGGCCTGATTGTTCTCGAAGGCTATGGACTGACCGAGACCGCTGCCGCAGCTGTCATTGGAAGAGTCAACTGGCAAAAGATTGGCAAGGTAGGTAGGGCGCTTCCTGGAACCGGAATCAAGATCGCCGAGGACGGCGAGATCTGGCTACGCGGTCTGAATGTAATGCGCGGTTACTGGAGAAACGAAGCCGCAACCCGAGAGGCATTCGAAGGCGAGTGGTTCCGATCCGGTGACATCGGAGAGCTGGATGAGGATGGCTTCCTAACCATCACTGGTCGCAAGAAGGAACTTATCGTGACTGCCGGTGGTAAGAACGTAGCCCCAGCTCCGATCGAGGATCCGCTGCGCGCTCACCCGCTAATCGGTCAGGTCGTGGTTATTGGAGATGCCAAGCCATTCATCTCCGCACTGATCTCACTGGATCCGGAGATGGTTCCGGTTTGGACCCAGAACAACGGCATCACTGAGAAGCTGTCGCTCACTGAAGCAGCCAACCACCCAGCGATCCGCGCTGAAATCCAAGCAGCGGTCGACAAGGTAAACGCTCTTTTCTCAAATGCCGAGCAAATCAAGAAATTCGAAATTCTTGATGTTGAGCTAACTGAAGCATCGGGTCACCTCACGCCATCTCTGAAGATCAAGCGACCAGTTGTGATGAAGGACTTTGCCAAGCAGGTAGAGAAGATCTACGGCTAGTTAGCCAAAAACCAGGATTGCTCCCTGAGAGCGCGGAAGGCCAACTTTCGCTCCTCGGGGAGCAATTTGTCTATGTAAACAATTCCATCCAGGTGGTCACACTCGTGCTGCAGCGCCTGGGCGAGAAGTCCAGATCCCGAGATTTCAATAACCGAACCATCGAGTTGATGGCCACGTGCGGTGGCTTTGGGAAATCGCGGAGTCTTGTGCCAAAGACCGGGAAGTGAAAGGCAACCCTCGTCGGTGAGCTCAAGTTCTCCCTCAACGCTTACCAGTTCGGGATTGATTAGATACCCCACTTCACCGTGAACGTTGTAGGCAAAAACTCTCAGGTCTACTCCGATTTGGTTTGCTGCAACACCAGCCCGGCCAGGCAACTTCGTAGTTTCAATGAGATCTTCTACAAGTCCTTTAACTGAGGACAGATCTTGCACGGGGCGACACCTGGTTTTCAGAACCGGGTCTCCGAACAGGCGAATCTCTCTAACGCTCAATCGAGAAACTCCTTTGTGATACCGGGTTCGGTTAATACGCGAAAGACCAGCGGTTATTCAATGACTGCAATCAGGTCGCCACCCTCAACTGGAGTTGGACCTGAGATTCCTAGTCGCACTACCCGACCGGCAACCGCTGCCTGAATGTTGGCTTCCATTTTCATGGCTTCAATGGTGGCGATCGGCTGTCCGATGCTGACGATGTCTCCGATAGAAACCTTAGGGGTCACCACACCGGTGAATGGGGCGGCAGTGTGACCTGGCTTTGTCGGATCAGCCTTCTCAGTGGCTGCAGAAGCGACCTGGATGCTGTGATCTCGGACAGTAATCGGCCTGAGCTGACCGTTTAGCTTTGCCATAACGGTTCTAAAGCCCTTGGAGTCCGGCTCTGAAATAGCCTCGAGTGAAACAAAAAGTTGCAGCCCCTTGCTCAGCTCAACGACATGTTCCTCCTCTGGATCCAGCCCGTAGAGATAGTCGATAGTGCTGACACTGTCGAGGTTGCCGTAAAGGTTTCTTACCCGCTCGAACTCCTTGGTCGGGGCAGGGAATAGCAATCGGTTGAGAGTCTGCTTCACAAGGCGAGAGTCGTCAGAGATCAATTTCTGGAGATCCTCGTCTGAGACTGGTTTGATACTCACATCCGGAGTTCTCCCGGCCAGCACCTTAGTTCTAAATGGCTCGGGCCAGCCCCCCGGAAGATCACCCAACTCCCCCGCCATGAAACCAACTACGGAATCTGGAATGTCGTAGTTTTGCGGGTTGTTTTCAAAATCAACCGGATCGGCACCGACTGCAACCAAGTGCAGTGCAAGATCACCAACCACCTTGGACGAAGGCGTGACCTTGGGTGGTCGGCCAAGGATTCGGTTCGCCTCTGCATACATCTGCTCTACCATCTCAAATTTGTCACCGAGTCCGAGCGAAATTGCCTGCTGCCGCAGGTTCGATAGCTGTCCGCCTGGAATCTCATGTAGGTAGACGCGGCCGGTTGGTCCAGGTAAGCCTGACTCAAATGGCGCATAAACCTTGCGCACTGCCTCCCAGTAGGGCTCCAGACTGCTGACAGCGTCAAGTGAGATGCCGGTGTCCTGTTCGGTGTCGCTAAGTGCAGCGACCAAAGCGGAAGCGGACGGTTGCGATGTGGTGCCTGCCATCGGCGCCGAAGCCACATCAACCGCGTCCACACCGGCATCGATTGCGGCAAGCAGGGTGGCGAGCTGGCCGCCTGCGGTGTCATGAGTATGTAGGTGAACTGGCAGGTCAAAACGCTCGCGGAGCGCTCGAACCAAAACCGCAGCGGCCTTCGGCCGAAGTAGTCCAGCCATGTCCTTGATGGCGAGAATGTGAGCCCCGGCGGCAACCATTCGATCGGCCAGCTTTAGGTAGTAGTCGAGTGTGTAGAGATTCTCATTGGGGTCAATGATGTTGCCGGTATAGCTAATGCCAACCTCTGCGACTGATCCGGTCAGCTCCCTAACCGCACGGATTGCCGGCTCCATCTGATCAACATCGTTGAGCGCATCGAAGATTCTGAAGATATCAACACCGGTTTGCGCTGCCTGCCGGATGAAGGCGCGAGTGACTTCCTCTGGGTAGGGGGTGTAGCCAACGGTGTTTCTGCCGCGCAGCAACATTTGAATACAGATGTTTGGAAGCGCTGCTCTTAGCTGAGCGAGCCTGTCCCACGGGTCCTCACCTAGGAAACGAAGTGCCACGTCATAGGTTGCTCCGCCCCAGGCCTCAACCGACAGCAGCTGCGGTGTGAGTCTTGCAACATATGGTGCCGCGGCGATTAGATCTCTACCTCTGACTCTGGTTGCCAACAGTGACTGATGCGCATCACGGAAGGTGGTGTCAGTCACCGCCACTGTGCTTCTTCTTCGAAGCTCTCTCGCGAACCCCTCAGGTCCCAGCTGCTCCAACAGCTGCTTTGAACCGGCCGGTGCAGGAAGTGTGACGTCGATTTTCGGAAGCTTGAGCTCAGGATCAAACTTTCCAGCGCGGTCGCCGTATGGCTTATTAACTGTGACCTCGGCTAACCATTGCAGCACTTTGGTTCCGCGGTCCAGCGAAGGCTTACCCTGCACCAGTTCAGGGCGCTCATCGATGAAGTGCGTGGATAACTCACCAGAGGCAAAAACCTCATCTGCCAAAACCGCCTGCAGGAAGTTGATATTGGTTGCAACTCCTCGAATTCGGAACTCGGCGAGTGCTCGTCTAGCTCGGCTCACTGCAGATTCAAAATCGCGTCCGCGAGTGATCAGCTTTACCAGCATGGAGTCGAAGTGCGGAGATACCTCAGCACCGGTGGTTACGGTTCCACCGTCCAGACGAATTCCTGCACCACCTGGAGAGCGATATGTTGTGATCATTCCGGTGTCGGGACGGAAGCCTGCCGATGGGTCCTCGGTGGTAATGCGACACTGCAGTGCAAATCCATGTGGCTTGATGCTCGCTTGCGAAAGACCCAAATCAGTGAGTGAAGCACCCGCGGCAATTTTCAACTGCGATTGAACCAGGTCGACGTCGGTTACCTCTTCGGTAACGGTGTGCTCGACCTGAATTCTTGGGTTCATCTCGATAAAGACATGCTTTCCGGCATTTGGACCGACGGTGTCAATCAGGAATTCGACGGTGCCGGCATTTTGATAACCAATCTCCTTTGCGAAGGCGACGGCATCGCGGAAAAGCTTTTGTCTAAGGTCCTCATCCAGCAATGGAGCTGGTGCAATCTCCACCACCTTTTGGTTTCTGCGCTGAATTGAACAATCGCGCTCATGCAGGTGGATGACGTTGCCGTAGGTATCGGCCAAAATTTGGACCTCGATATGCCTTGGCCTAAGCACTGCCTGCTCGAGAAAGACTCTCGGATCACCAAACGCACTACCGGCTTCTCGCATGGCTGATTCCAATGCGCCTGGCAACTCTGCCTCGGTTTCGACCTTACGCATGCCTCGTCCGCCACCACCGGCGACAGCCTTAACAAAAAGCGGGAAACCAATGCCTGCCGCTTTTGCGATCAACTCTTTTGGATCGGCAGAAGATTCCGTGGAGGCCAGAACAGGAACTCCCGCCCTGATGGCTGCTGCTTTGGCGTTTACCTTGTCACCGGCGAGCTCTAACACTTCTGGGGTTGGACCGACGAAGGCAATCCCATTCTCTTTGGCGGCCCTTGCCAAATCCGGATTCTCGGAGAGGAAGCCATAACCTGGATAAATTGCATCCGCGCCGGCAAGTTTGGCAACGCGAATCATCTCACTCACCGATAGATATGCCTTTACTGGGGAGCCATCGGCTGAGATTTCATAGGCTTCATCGGCCTTGAGGCGATGAACTGAGTTTCGGTCCTCGTATGGGTAAACCGCTACGGTTTGCGCTCCCGTTTCATACGCAGCACGGAACGCGCGGACAGCGATCTCACCTCGATTGGCGACCAGGATTTTTCTAAACATTGGGACCTCACTGAAACTACGGCTCAGATAACGCCACGCTGCGTATAAAAAGGTAGCCTAATGCAGTGCATGTTCTAAGCGTGAGCTCTCTAAAAGGCGGGGTTGGCAAAACCACCGTTGCCCTCGGTCTAGCCTCGGCAGCCCTGAACAAGGGATTGAACACGTTGTTGGTGGACTTGGACCCACAGTGTGACGCCACCAGCGGCCTTGCAGCCACAAATGAATTTGGTGCTTCGGTGGCTGAAGTGCTGCAAAGCCCAAAGCTACCGGCGATAAAGCGCGCCATTGTTAGCTCCTCATGGCAGCGAGGAAGCAAGATGGACGTAATGGTTGGCTCTCCGAGATCGCTGCTGCTTGACAACCCCGCACCAACTGTTTCAGATGTTTGGAAGCTAGAGGAAGTCCTCACTCAAATTGAAGAGGACTATGACCTGGTGATTATTGATACTCCCCCATCGATCAATGCCCTAACCAGAACTGCTTGGGTGGCATCGGACCGGGTGATTATTGTCACTGAACCTTCGCTCTACTCCGTTATCGCTGCAGATCGGGCTAGAAAAGCGATTGCGGAAATTAGCGCCAAGCTAACGCCAAGGCTTGAATTGCTGGGTGTGGTTGTGAACCGCCTCAGGCCGCAATCCAATGAACACGACTACCGCCTCAAAGAACTTAAGGAAATGTTTGGCAATCAACTTCTGATGCCATATTTCGAAGAACGAGCCGCTATTCAGCAGTCGACCGGAGCGGCCAGACCGATTCACTCTTGGCCAGCTGAGGGTGCTGCTGAGGTTGCCAAAGGCTTTGATTGGCTATTGACCGGTGCGCTTTCCGCTATGGAGCGGGAAACCAGAAACCCAGATCGTGCAAGCTCCGGACGAGCAACCAGGGGTATGGGTAATCCGATCAGCGAACTTCTCACGCAGCCAGAGTCTCGCAAAGAGGGTAAAAAGCGGCGCTGGTTCTCACGCTAGGAGATTTTGCGAGCGCGACGAGCGGCCAGCTCATCCTGAACTGCAGCCTCTTCGGCGGCAAAGTCAACCAAGGTTGCCTCAACCTCTCTGAGCACACGGCCAACCGCGATTCCAAATACGCCCTGACCCTGACCTAACAGGTCAATTACCTCATCCTGTGAGGTGCAGAGGTAAACGCGGGCACCATCGCTCATTAAAGTTGTGTTGGTCAAATCCAAAATTCCAGAGGCTCTGAGCTGATCTACGGCCAAACGGATTTGCTGGAGCGAAACTCCGGTGTCCAGCAAGCGCTTCACAAGCTTTAGAACCAAGATGTCCCGGAACGAATAAAGGCGCTGTGACCCAGATCCGGTCGCGGTCTGGATGCTAGGTATTACAAGACCAGTGCGGTCCCAGTAATCCAGCTGACGATAGGAAATGCCTGCGGCAGCCGCAGCAGACGCGCCTCTATAACCAATGTCCTGCGAAGGCAGGCCATCGGTAAAGAGCATTCCGGATTCGTAGTCCACGCGTCTCTCCTTGTTTACGACCCGTTAAGTCTGCCTTCAAGTTGTACTTTAGGGTTACTCCACAGCCTCGGCGTGTCGAAATCTAGCCTTCGATTGAATCTATGGACTGCTGAATCAAATGTCCACGAATGGCTCCGAAACGCTCAGCAATTTCAGAGGCGATGTGCGCGGCGCGAGCTGCGGACTCGGGGGCTTTCTTACGCAGGACGGGCTCGGTAACTCCCGTGATGATTGCTATCTCACGCTCTGCAGCAGACTTCAGGCCCCTGAGGTGCCGTGGTTGAATTCCGAACTGCTCCAAACCCACAAGTGCGAAGGCTATCTCCACCTCATGGGAGGAGTGCGGTTGGGCACCAAAAAGACCCAGCTCTGCTGCCTCGCGGAATGCTAAGTCAGAGATTCCAGTCTCGGCCTTGAGCTGAGCGGTGGAATATCTTTGGCCCCTGCGAAGATTCGCAGGCGATGCGGTTGGAAGAATTGGGGTGCGACCGGCGTCCAGCTCAGCCAGGTAATCCTTGATTACCTTCAGCGGAAGATACTGATCACGCTGCAGAGTGAGGATTATGCTCAGTCGCTCGATCTGATTTTCGGAATATTTGCGATAGCCAGCGTCGGTGCGATCTGGGGTAAGAAGACCCTGGTCCTCCAGGAATCGAAGCTTAGATGGCGTTAGGTCGCCGAACTGTGGCTTCAGAACCGTCAACACTTGACCTATGGTGTAGAGCTTGTGATCTGAGAGCTTTCTTACCGCGCTGTCCATTAGTTGGCACCACCTTGGTAGAAGGTGAGGCGGAACTTACCAATCTGAATTTCATCGCCATCGTTTAGATGAGCCTGGTCTACCCGCTCGGAGTTTAGGTAGGTGCCATTCATCGAACCCAAATCCCTGAGTTCAAATCCATTTTCGGATCGAACAATTTCAACGTGGCGCCGTGAGACAGTCACGTCATCCAAGAAGATGTCGGCATTGGGATGACGACCTGCAAGGTTCACATCCCCATCCAGAAGAAATCTTGATCCGGAGAACTGTCCGTGTTTTGAGATTAGAAGCGCGGATCCTTGAGGGAGCGCAGCAACCGCTCGGGATTCTTCGGCGGTAAGTGATTCTGCATCAGTTGGGACCAAATCAGATGAGAACCGTGCGGTTTCATCTGCATTGAACATTTCGGTCTCCCCTCGGCATTCACAATGCTAGGGGATTTTCAAACCTACTTTGACAACAATTTCCTAACTTGATTGACATAGATGAAACCTGCTACCCAGTAGAGCGCAATTCCCCAATATGCAAAGGCCCATGCAAGCGGCAGAACTACAAACTCTGCACTGGGCCAGATGTCTGCCATCAACAGGAGAGGAAGAGCATAAAGAAGCGCAAAGGTACCCGCCTTGCCTAAAAAGTGAACTGGTAGTGGGCCATACCCACGGCTTGCAAGCACTGGATAAACCGTTAGCAGCATCACGTCTCGGGCAATAATCACGACCGCCAACCAAAGTGGAATGTTTCCATTTATGGTCAAGCCAATCAGAGTTGCAAAAATGTATAGTCGGTCGGCTGCGGGATCCAGCACCTTGCCAAGTTCGGTTATTTGATTGAACTTGCGAGCGATTACACCGTCAAGCCAGTCTGAAGCTCCAGCTGCGGCCAGCACCACAAGTGCCCAGACAAGACGATCGGTTAGCAACAGCCAAAGAAAAACCGGGACAAGTAGCAGCCTGAGCATGCTGAGCAGGTTAGGAACACTGCGAAGCTCTTGGCTTAAACCCATACCGAGATTCTAAGTTCGGAATTCCCTAAACCAGTTCAGCTCGCCTAAGGACTTCAGTTACCCGTTCATGCTCATTGAACGCGTAAAGGTGAACTCCTGGTGCTCCACCCGAGATAAGCTCACTCACCAGTTTCGCCGCCCAGTCGATACCAATCTCAATCCGTTCGGAGTTGTTTTGCGCAGTCGAGAGTGCGTCAGAGAGCTCGATTGGATTGCGCTCCCCGGTGAGTTCTAGCACTCGCTCTAGGCGCTTGGCAGATGTGATTGGCATGATGCCCGGAAGAATCGGAATATTCACCCCCCTAGCACGGGCTAAGGATACAAAGTCGAAGTAATCGTTGGCATAGAAGAAGAGTTGAGTGATTGCGTAGTCAGCCCCTGCCGCTTGCTTTGCGAGCAGTGCATCGATATCGCTTCTTTCAATCCCCGATTCTGGGTGCCCATTTGGAAATGCTGCCACCGCAATCTCTCCGATTGAACCTGAGCGCTTCTTCAAGATGGAGACGAGATCTGCGGCGGTACTAAGAGCTTCCTCAGGTAACTGCTCTTGCCCAGCGGGCAAATCACCCCTGAGGGCCAAGAAGTCACTGACGCCAGCCGCCTCAAATTCTGAGATTAGTTTTTCGATGCTTGACCTTGTGGTCCCCGCACAAGTTAGGTGCGCGAGTGCACGAACATCTTTTTTCAAAATGTAGTCCAGCACCTCGATTGAGTTTTTGGTGTCCGAACCCCCCGCACCGAAGGTAACTGAGATGAAGCGCGGACCCAGGGAACTCAACTTGTCTATTGCTTCAAAAAGAGCGGGAGCAGCGTCGCTTGATCTTGGAGGGTAGACCTCAAAAGAGAATGGAACCGTGGCCAAAGCTTTTCCTTTCAGAACGCGCCTCGGGGCTCCGATAGCAGATCTGTCGGGCTGGCCGGATTTGAACCGACGACCCCTTGTCCCCCAGACAAGTGCGCTACCAAGCTGCGCTACAGCCCGTTATCTTTTGGATAACTCTCAAAGTCTATTGAGTAAGGCCTTCTATAAGGCGGAAACTAATGATTAAGACAACCTAGCGGCGTTTACGCTTCTCGCGGACGCGAACGCCAATCTCAATCGGCGAGCCTTCAAAGCCGAAGTCCTCACGAAGTCGACGAATGATAAATCGTCGGTAACCGGCCTCGATGAATCCAGTCGAAAACAATACAAACTTTGGTGGCCGCGATGCTGCCTGGGTGCCGAAAAGAATTCGAGGCTGCTTGCCACCGCGAATTGGATGCGGATTTGCAGCTTGTAGCTCCTGTAGGAAGGCATTGAACTTGCCGGTGGGAATTCGCTTATCCCAACTCTCCAGCGCAAGCTCCAAGGCTGGGACTAACTTCTCCAGGTGCCTACCGGTAGAGGCAGAGATATTCACTCTTGGTGCCCAGTCGACGTGAGCTAAGTCACGCTCAATCTCTTTCTCAAGGTAGTTTCTGCGATCCTCATCGAGCAGATCCCACTTGTTGAAGGCAAGCACCAGTGCACGACCAGAATCCAGTGCGAGCTGAACGATTCGAACATCTGCTTCACTGATCGGCTCAGTTACATCGAAGAGCACCACCGCCACCTCAGCCCGCTCCAGGGCTGCCGCCGTGCGAAGTGATGCATAGAAGTCCACGCCTTGCTGGCGGTGAAGTCTTCTCCTGATTCCTGCAGTGTCAACGAATCGCCAGACTTTGCCAGCAATTTCAACCTGCTCGTCAATCGGGTCTCTAGTGGTTCCAGCAAGATCGTTCACGACCGCGCGGTTGGTGCCGGTTGCCTTGTTTAGAAGCGATGACTTTCCAACATTCGGCCTTCCAATCAGCGCGACCTTGCGAGGACCTCGGTACTCATCCTCAGCAACCGCACTCTTCTCGGGCAGCACCTTCATGACGGCGTCAAGAAGATCTGCAACTCCTCGTCCATGCAGCGCTGAAACTGGATAGGGCTCCCCCAGCCCCAAAGACCAAAGCGCCGCGGCCTCAGAATCCAAGTGAGCATCGTCAATCTTGTTTGCTACTAAGAAAACTGGGCGACCTGTTCCGCGCAACATCTTGACGACTCGCTCATCAGATGCCGTTGCGCCGACCAAGGCATCAACTACAAACAAAACTGCATCGGAGAGTTCAACCGCTATCTCGGCTTGCTCGGCGACCGAGGCATCAATGCCAGTTGCGTCGTGCTCCCAACCTCCGGTGTCGACCAGAGTCAAAGGCCTACCATTCCATTCGGCACGGTATGAAACTCGGTCGCGAGTGATGCCGGGACGGTCCTCAACTACCGCCTCACGTCGACCCAGTATGCGATTCACCAGCGCAGACTTTCCCACGTTCGGCCTGCCCACAATTGCAAGCACGGGAGGGGCTGGTCGATACTCCGATAGCTCCTCTTCATCCAGCTCAAGCCCGAGCAGCGCGAGATCTTCTTCATCGAGGTCGTAGTCCTCTAGCTCGGCTTTCAGAACCTCTGCCTTGGCTAGCTCCAGCTCGGGTTCAAACTCTTCAGTCAATTTCTAATCCTTGCAATTTCGGCCAAAACAGCCTGAACACTTTGTTCAAAATCTAGATTGGAGGTGTCAATCACCGTTACACCCGCTGCGGCGTCTAGGAACTGTGCAACTTTACTGTCTTTTTGGTCTCTTGACACTAAATTGCTTGCAGACTCGGTTCCCTCGAGCCCCCTTCTTCGCAGGCGAACATCCTCGCTGGCGGTGAGCAAAATTCTCACTTGTGCATCAGGGGCAACAACCGTGGTGATATCTCGACCCTCAACCACGATCCCTTCTTTGCTGCATGCAATTATTCGGTTTTTCGCATCGAATAGCTGAATAGCTCTTACATCAGGAAGTTGCGCAAAGTTGCTCACCAACTTGGCAACTTCACCTCCTCGTATCTGCGAGGACACGTCCTCAGTATCAAGGCGAACCCAAGCATCATCCGGGTCGGTTGAAATCTCATAGGGAAAAAGTTCTGAATCAGGATTTTTAGTCTTCCACAGGGCGAAGGCTCGATAGCCCGCACCGGTATCTAGGTAACCAAAACCGAGGCGGCGAGCTACCTCTTTCGAAACACTTGACT
>RFTL01000031.1 GCA_009923455.1 Actinomycetota bacterium
CCGCCTTTTCGCCCTTGGTGATCAGCTGACCCCTGGATTGAACGCCAATAAACGAATAGCGACCCCAAACCCCCTGCTCTGCAGATTCAAGCAAAAAGGTGTTTGGTCTTGTGTCGCAAAGTTTTTGATAAAGACCTAGTGCGGTCTCGCTGGATGCGAAAAGACGCTTCGTGATTGGGATCACGTTGTAAGTCTTGGATAGTTCGAGCACCTCTTGAAAACTAAGCATCCGGGTCCTCGAAGCAAGTTTCGGTTCCATTGTGGCAGGCCGGGCCAGCAGGAACGACCTTGGCCAGAATCGCATCCCCATCGCAGTCCAGAGCGATGCTGGATATGGTCAAAAAGTTTCCGCTGGTTTCTCCCTTGAGCCATCTTTGGTTTCTCGATCTGGAAAAGAAAACCAGTTTCCCCAGCTCAATTGACTCCTGCAAAGTTTCTCTATTTGTCCAGGCCATCATTAACACCTTGCCGGTCAACTCGTCTTGGACAATTACTGGGGCAAGGCCATCGGATTGAAAGTTCACCATCGATAAATCAAGCGCTCTCATCGGACCTCCACCCCTGCGGATTTGAGAGCTGACTTTACCTCAGCGATTGATATCAGTCCCTCGTGAAATACGCTGGCGGCCAACAGAGCATCCGCTCCTGCTTGCGCTGCTTCGACAAAGTGCTCGACTTTACCCGCTCCGCCCGAAGCGATAATCGGAACCTTAGAGATCTTGCGAATGCGCCCAATTAGGTCAATGTCGAAGCCGTCTCGAGTCCCATCGGCATCAATGCTGTTGATCAGCAACTCTCCGGCCCCCAGGTCCTGCACCTGTCGCACCCAGTCCATGGCATCCAGATCGGTGAGTTGTTTCCCACCGTGAGAAGTCACACCAAAACCTGACTTTGTGGCTGCGCGCTTGAGGTCAAGCGAAATAACCAAAACTTGAGATCCGTGCTCAGTTGCAATTTCCTCCAAAAGCTTGGGGTTTGCGATGCCGGCTGATCCAACCGAGACCTTGTCAGCTCCGGATTTTAGAAGCTTTGAGACATCCTCGACACTTCGTATACCGCCTCCGACTGTTAGCGGGATAAAGATCTGCTCGGCGCACTTTGTAACCATCTCGAGCATCGTGCCGCGATTTTCATTGGTCGCCGCAACATCCAAAAAAGTGACCTCGTCCGCACCTTGAAGGTAATACTTCGAGGCCAGTTCGACCGGGTCGCCTGAGTCCTTGAGATTTTCGAATTGGACACCTTTAACAACGCGACCGTCGGCCACGTCTAAACAGGGAATCACACGAATTGCTGGCACTTAGATCCTTGCGGCGTGGATTGCACTGACCAAGATTGCTCTGGCACCTAATTCGTAGAGGCGATCCATCACCTCATTGGTTTCAGCAGATCGAACCAAAGCTCTGACTGCAACCCAGTCCTCATCAGCAAGTGGTGACAGGGTCGGTGATTCAATTCCAGGGGTGATCTTGGTGGCGCTTTCAACCAAGTGCTTTGGGCAGTCGTAGTCAAAAATCACGTATTCCCTCGCCACGATCACACCCTGGATTCGCCTCAGCAGTTTTTCAGTCAAACTCGCCTTGCCCGGGGCGGCGATTAGCCGTGCGGTTGAAGAGAGAATTACCGGTCCAAAAATGCTCAGGCCGGCTTTTCTAAGTGTGTTTCCGGTGGAGACCACGTCTGCCACAGCATCGGCAACCCCGAGTCTTACTGCCGACTCCACGGCACCATCGAGTTTCACGATTTGAGCGGTCACGCCTTGCTGCGCGAGGTAGTTCTCGATGAGCTTTGGATAAGCAGTGGCTAGGCGTTTGCCCTGCAAGTCTTTGACCTGAGCAAATCCAGCACCAGCCGGTGCAGCGAAGCGGAAGGTTGATCCACCGAATCCCAAGTCCGCAACCTCTTCGGCCTTGGACTCAGAATCACGCAAGAGATCGAGGCCTGTAAGGCCAGCATCCAGCGACCCCTCGCCAACATAGGTTGCGATGTCTCTCGGCCTTAGGTAGAAAAACTCAATCTGGTTCTGGTCATCGACAACGTGAAGCTCCTGGGAATCCCGCCTGGTTGCATATCCCGCCTCTTTGAGCATGGAAATTGCAGATTCAGACAAAATCCCCTTGTTTGGAACCGCAACTCTCAGCATTAGAGCTTCTCCTCAACCATCGACATTGGCACTCCTCGTGCAATCAGCACCAGCTGCAGGTGATACAGGAGCTGTGACGCCTCAAGGGCTAGCTGCTCGTCAGATTCGTATTCCGCGGCCATCCAAACCTCGGCGGCTTCTTCAACAATCTTTTTGCCAATTGCATGCACTCCAAGATCCAGCAACTCGGAGGTTTTTGAGCCCACAGGGCGCTCCTGGGCTTTGGCTAAAAGCTCAACGTATAGCTGGTCGAAGGATTTCATTGGTCTAGGTTACCCGCGACCAGCCTCCTGAGCCAAAGTTCTCAGTAGGTCAATCTTTCGATTGCGATCCACAGCACGGAAGACTGATGAGCCAGCCACGAAAGTGTCGGCCCCTGCCCGAGCCAAGGTCGCGATGTTCTCTTCTGTCACTCCACCATCAACCTGAATCGCAACCTCCAGGCCTTTTGCTCGCGCTAGCTCTCTTGCCTGGGACACCTTCGCAATGGTTGATTCGATTAGCTTCTGGCCACCAAATCCGGGCTCTACCGTCATGATCAAAATCATGTCTAATTCCGGCATCAACTCCGCAAGTTCGTTGACCGAAGTTGCGGGCTTCACAGCTGCGGCAGCTTTCGCGCCAATTGACTTCAGTTTCCTACTGAGCTGGATCGGATCTTTTGACGCCTCGATGTGAAAAGTCACTGAGGCCACTCCGAGCTCTGCATACCCGGGTGCATGAATGTCGGCGTCGGTGATCATCAGGTGTATGTCGAGATCTCTTTTACTAACCCGCTGCAGACTCTCGACCATTTGTGGACCAAAGGTGAGGTTTGGAACGAAGTGGTTGTCCATCACATCAACGTGATACGCATCGGCGTTCAGAATCGTTCCTAGCTCAGACTCCAAATTCGCGAAGTCTGCGCTCAGAATTGACGGATGGATGTGCATAGCTAGAGCCTATTGCTTTCTCAATAGCGCCATAAACATTGCGTCTGTGCCATGAAGGTGAGTCCAGAGCTGGGTCGTTTTTCTTGAACTATTCAGCTTCAGATCTGGTGCTATCGCATTCAATACGGAATTTGTGTCCATAAGTTCAATTTCAGGGTGACTATCCAAAATCCCCTTTATTTGCGCATTGGTCTCTTGAACTAGTGGTGAGCAGGTCGAATACAACAGATAGCCACCTGGCCTTAGAGCTGAAACCGCTGCCTCCAAAAGCTCCTGCTGAATCTTCACCAAACCAGAAAGTTGCTCCGGGCGCTTTCTCCACCTCGATTCCGGTTTTCTTCGCACTGAACCTAATCCCGAACAGGGAGCATCGAGCAAAATCGCGTCATAGCTATTGGGCTTTGCCTCCTGGCCATAGGCAACAATGACGTTTCCTGGCCCCTTGGGATCCAATGCCTCTCGAACTAAATCGGCTCGTTGTGGATTTGGTTCCAAGCAATCTAAAGTTCCGCCAAAATCTCGAATGCCTGCTTGCAAAACAGCAGATTTGCCACCAGGTCCCGAGCACATATCTAGCCAGTGGCCAGCTTTGTTTCCAGCCTGCAGAAGAGCCAGAGCAACCAGCTGTGAACCCTGGTCCTGCACCCTGACCCCAGGAAATGCAAGCAGAGGTTCTGGATTACCCCTCGCGATGAATCCAATCGGTGATGCCCCACCTGGCTCGAGCTGTTGCGAATTGAGGTATTTTTCTGCTTCTTCACTCAATGCCGCCAGGTTGACAAGCGGAGTCTCGTTATTCGCATCTAGAAGACTCTCAAGTTGATCGCCACGCCCATCTAGTTCAAGCGCAGTCTTCAGTGCGGTGATCACCCATGCAGGGTGCGAATAGCGAATGGAAAGAGCATCGACACCGGTTTTACCTAGCAAAACCTTGGTCAGCAGTGGTTCGAACCCGGCACGATCTGCATTTCTGAGAACGGCATTGGCTAATCCCGCAGCGCTTCTTTCGAACTTTTTGACCAGCTCGACACTCTCGTGGATTGCGGCGTGAGATGGGACTCGCATCCTGAAAAGTTGGTGTAATCCCAACTGCAATGTAAGTCTCAACTTTGGACTCAGGCTCTTGCCCTGAGTAAACGAGTCAATGAATGCGTCATATTGGGCTCGCCAGCGCAGAGTGCCGTAGCTGAGTTCTTGCACCAGTCCACGATCCGCATCTGAAATGTCGAGTTTCTCCAGAACTCTTGGAAGTAGGAGATTTATGTAGCTGTCAGATTGCTCGAACCAGAAGATCTAGCGCAATTTCACGAGGGTTAACCAAGGACAACCTCTTTACTTAGACCCCGATACCAGTCCCCCGCACTCATCTCTTTTTTGCCGCTTGGCTGAAGTGTCAGTAGCTCAACTTTTGTCCCCGAGCCGCATTCGAGTAGCACTCGACCGCCATTTTGAGTTACTCGACCAGGAAGCCTCGCTGTGTTATCAAGTGCGGCCCAATCGGTAGAGCCCATCGATTTGGCACGCAAGATACGAATCGGTTCGCCATCCAAATTCACCCAAGCCATCGGTTCTGGGTTTAGTGCCATTACCTTGGCCGCCACCAAGTCGGAATTGCTATTCAAATCCAGTCGCGCCATGGCCCGGTCCAGCTTCGGCGCCAGAGAAACATCGCCACTCTGGGGCGCGCTCGCAGGTCCACTCTCAAGACTTTGCAAAATCATCTCTATGCCGATTGTGGTGAAGCTAACCAGGTGCTCCCCTGCCGTCTTCGAATAGTCAATGTCTATTGCCTTTTGATCGATCAAGGGTCCTGTGTCCAATCCTGCTTCGAGCTCAAACAGAGATATACCTGCGCCATCCCCCAAGTGCATCATGGAGTGCTGCAGCGGAGAAGCCCCACGCCACTTAGGTAGGAGTGAGAAGTGCAAATTCCACCAGGGCATCAGTGCTAGATGGTCCTTCGGAATAAGTGCTCCAAATGCAATCACTATGCCCAGCTCAGCACCGGAAGAGCTGATCGCATGTGCTGAGCCTGAACCAAGTCGATTCTGCTTCAAAACCGGAATTCCCAGATCGCTAGCGACCTGGGCAACGGGTGAAGGTGTGAGCACCCGCTTTCTCCCCACTGGAGCATCCTCGCGGGTGAGCACCAGCACAATCTCGTGATGCCGCGAAAGCTTTTCGAGTGCATCAGCAGCAATTTGAGGGGTTCCGGCAAAGATTAGTTTCATGGCTTCCTAGAGACTAGACCAATCATCCATAGCAATCCGAAGCCCACGACGTTTGTTTGCCCCAACAAGTCGAGCATTGGCCTTTAGGGCATGTCTCCTTAGTGTTTCGCTCAGTTTGGGGCCCAGCTGGTAGCTGAATCGAACCAGGGAACTGGCGCGTTCTGAGAGCTCAGTCCGAATCTCCTGGGCACCGAGTTCACGTAGCTCATCCAGGACCGAAGTCAATACATCCTTGTTGGCCTCCAGCGACACCACCCTCACAGCTGGAGGCAGGCTCAAAGCCACTAAGTCTTGGAGTGCCACCTTGGCCAGTTGTCGATGCTGACCGAGGGTGATTGCTTGACCCAGCGTGGCTGGAATGCCGGAAATGACTGCCCTACCGGAGTCCGAGAGCAGCTCTATTGCCTCCATCCAATCTCGAATTGCAATCTGCTCTGCTTGAAGCGATTGAGAAGCCAACCAAACATCGCAATCAAGAATCAAAACCGCGGCATAACCCTGAGGAGCCTGCGGAGCAGCCCCGGGCGTGGAAACGATGATGTGTTTGCTTGGAAGAACCTTGGATGGCTGCTTTTGTGCAGTGGCCTCGGCTATCAAAACCTGAGGAAAGGCCTTTCCAAGCTCGCTGACTGTTCTGGTGCTGCCAGCTCGACCCGATTTTGCTCTAGACGAGCTGCAATCCTTGCAACTGGTAAACCCTGCTCTACAGAGCCTGCAATTGAAGACCTCTAGGGTCGGTTCCCAGATTGGTCCGCCACAGTTTCTGCAGCTGAGTCGGTTCCCACAGCCAAAGCAGTAGGCCGCTGGGGAATTTCCTTTCCTTGGCAGCAGGACCAGAATGGGCCCCTGATTTACCCTTTCGCGAATAAGTTCAAAACCTGCGCTGTCCAATCTGCTCGAGGGCTCACTAAAGGCGATTCTCGGTGGTGCCGATGCAATGGAGTGATCGCTCAGATAGCCGATCTCCACTAGTCGCTGGACCTCTACGGAGCGATAGTTGGCCACAAGCATCAAATCGCTGCTACCTGCTCGCATTAGCGCCAGTTCTCTGGCGTGAGTAAAGGGTGACCCCTGTTCGCGCAGAGAATCGTCAAGATCGTCAACCAGTGCGACAAGACCAAGGTTTCTAACCGGCGAGTAGATAGCAGTCCTGGTTCCAACCGCAATTACAGCGTCTGAATCAAGGCATTTATGGAAGCTTTGGAAACGCTCCGATTTCTTCTGGTGGTTACCAAACACTGCGATGTGACTCTCAACCCCAGCTTCCTTGAGCAGTGAAACCAACAGCGAAATCTGAGATTGCTCTGGCAGCACGATGATGCTGCTCTTACCCTCGAGAAGCTTTTCCACGGATTGGAAGGCTGCTAATACCGCCCAGTCCGGATAGCTGTTTCCAAAGACCTTGATGCTTCTGGCACTAGTCAGCACAGCGGAACGATTCGTCAGCGCTGGCTCGATCTTGGGAGATGTAATTGGGTTGCTAATCGGCAAATCGCCCGGGTCCTGATCGCTCTTCACCCGCGGCATGTGATCTGGTATCGCTAGCGCGAGGATTTCTCCCAGCGCAACACACTGCCGATCGGCAACCTGCCTACAGAACTTGAATAGCTCCTCGGTCAGTACCGGCGCAGGTGCGACAATCTCGGTAATTTCAGTGGTTGCGTACTGGCTATCGGACATGACGCCAACCACAAAACCGGTCTGCATCTTCTTGCTTCTGCCGAGTTCAAATTTGACCCGCTGGCCGAAACGAATCTGATCACGCAGGTGGTCTGGAACCAAGAAGTCAAACTCTCGATCGAGTTGAATCAAACTTGATTCCGCGACCACCCGCGCGACTGAGTTCACTACTGCCCTGCAGCCTCTCTAAGTGCTGCAGCCCTGTCGGTGCGCTCCCACGTGAATTCTGGAAGCTCGCGACCGAAGTGCCCATATGCGGCGGTCTTGGCATAGATCGGTCTTCTTAGATCCAACTCTCGAATGATTGCGGCAGGGCGAAGATCAAAGACCTTTGCGATTGCATTCTCGATTGCAACCGTCTCTACCTTTTCGGTTCCAAAGGTTTCCACAAAGACCGCGACGGGTTTTGCAACGCCAATTGCATAGGCCACTTGGATTTCTGCACGATCAGCAAGCCCGGCAGCCACCACATTCTTTGCAACCCAACGCATGGCGTAGGCCGCAGAGCGGTCAACCTTGGAAGGATCCTTGCCGCTGAATGCTCCACCACCGTGACGAGACATTCCACCGTAAGTGTCGACGATAATCTTTCGACCGGTAAGTCCAGCATCGCCTTGTGGACCACCGATTACGAAGCGACCCGATGGGTTGATGAAGTACTTGGTGTCGCTAAAGTCCAGACCGGACTCTTGCAGCACAGGCTGGATAACTCTTCCCAAGATCAGCTGTGCCAGCTCGTCTTGAGTGGCATCCTGATGGTGCTGGGTTGAGAGAACAACTGTGTCTATAGACACAGGCTTGTCACCGTCGTAGTTAACCGAAACCTGAGTCTTGCCATCGGGTCTCAATAGTCCGTTGTTTAGCTCTCGACGCAGACTGCTCAGCCGCTCAGTAATTCGATGCGAAAGCAGAATTGGCGTCGGCATTAAAACCGAAGTCTCGTTGGTGGCGTAACCAAACATCATTCCCTGGTCTCCAGCACCGAGCTGAGAGTCCTGGTCTTGCGCCCCGCCTCGAGCCTCCAGAGCTGCGTCGACACCGGCTGCGATGTCTGGTGATTGCGCTCCGATGGAGATCGAGACGCCGCAGCTCTTGCCATCGAATCCGATCTCGGCATTGTCATAGCCGATAGCGGTAATTCGATCTCTCACGAGCTGAGGAATGTCAACGTAACTGGAGGTGGTAACTTCACCGGCGACGTGAACTAGACCGGTGGTTACGAGAGTCTCGACAGCGACACGAGCAGTGGGATCCTGCGCGAGCATTGCATCGAGGATGGTGTCAGAAATCTGATCACAGATTTTGTCCGGATGACCTTCGGTAACGGACTCAGAGGTAAATGTGCGTAGCTTCATAGTGCCAAAGTCTATCGAGGCACTAAGACAGCTTGGGTATGACCCTCTCTAAAATCCATCTGCTGAGCTCGGCCTTGCTTCCGGTTGCCGACTCGCTGCCATCGCGTGAGATGAATTCGATTGCGTTGCTATCTGAGCCCAGAGCGATAACTGAATTTCCGACAATGAAATCCACACCCTTGTCCCAAAGCTTCTGAGTGGCTATTTCAACCAGTTTTTCTCCGTTTGAATCTGAGAGCGCGAAGGCAACGGATACGACTTTGTGATTTGCGACGTAACCGGCGATGAGGTCTTTGGTCGGAGTGAGTTCCAGGGTGAGTGCGTGACCGCGCTTGAGTTTCTCGGTGGATGGTTTTGCAACCTTGAAATCTGAAACGGCGGCCGCCATCACAATCAAATCGCAATCACGATCCATTGCTAGCTCCAGCTCATCCACCGAAGAGACTCGAATAGTCTCAACACCGGCGGGGATTGCAGTCTCAACATTTGCCGCAATCAGTGTGACCGTAGCACCCAAGTCTCGTGCTGCCTTCGCAAGCTCAATTCCCATGCGACCGGTAGAGGCGTTGCCAATAAACCTGACGGTGTCGATTGGCTCCCTCGTGCCGCCAGCTGTGATCAGCACTCGCTTACCCTGAAGTGGAAGCCCGCTGAGAGCAAACTCGACAATTTCCTCTGGCTCTGGCATGCGACCTGGTCCAGAATCAGAGCCGGTCAACCTGCCCACGGCAGGTTCCATAACCCTGATGCCTCGAGCCTGCAAGGTTGAGACATTGTCTTGAGTGGCAGAGTTTTGCCACATTTCAGTGTGCATTGCTGGAGCAACCACAATTGGCGCCCTAGAAGCAAGGATGGCGTTTAGCAGCAGGTCATCTGCAACTCCGCCAGCAAGACGTGCTAGGAAGCTTGCCGTCGCCGGAGCAACCAGAATCAAATCGGCTTGCTGTCCGAGCTCAACGTGTCTTACGTCAGCAACATCGTGATACATGTCCAGGTCGATGTTCTTCCCAGACAGCGCTTCAAGGGTGGTTTCACCAATGAAGTTGAGCGCATTTTTGGTGGGTAAGACGGTGACATCGTGCCCAGCTTCTTTCAGCAGGCGAATTAAGTTCGCTGCCTTATAGGCCGCGATTCCACCTGTGATGCCAAGCAGAATGCGCAATTGGGCCTACTTGGCCTCAACCTTGTTGAGCTTGCCCTGGTGAATCTCGTGAAGCGCGATGCTCAGTGGCTTGTCATCGATGCTGGAATCTACGAGTGGACCAACGTAGTTGAACAGGCTTCCCTCGTGCAGGGCTGCGTAGTACTCGTTGATCTGGCGAGCGCGCTTGGATGCAAAGATAACTAGCTCGTAGTTTGATCGCGCCTTCTCTAGCAACTCATCAATTGGTGGGTTTACGATTCCCTCTAGCTTCTCGCTCATGATCCTCTTCCGTACTTGCGCACCAATTCAACTACCTCTTTGACACAGCTGTCTAGGTCTTGATTGGTGAGATTGAAATCAAACTCTCCCGCACTAGCTAATTCGGTGCGAGCTGTTGACAGTCTAGTTTGAATTTGCTCTTCTGTCTCGGTCCCGCGATTTCTAAGCCTGGACTCCAGCTCTTCCCAGCTTGGCGGAGATATAAAAATCGTTAGCGCCTCAGGAATTCTCTCCTTTACCTGCCTGGCCCCCTGCAGGTCTATTTCGAGCAAGAGGTGCTTGTCTTGAGCCTCTGCCCTGGTTAGCTCGTTTAGTGGAGTTCCGTAGAAGTTGGAGCCGTGCACCACTGCATACTCAAGCAATTGGTTCTGAGCGATGAGTTCTTCAAACTGTTCCTTGGTTATGAAGTGGTAATGAACGCCGTTCACCTCGCCTGGCCTTGGCTGTCTGGTGGTTGCTGAAACCGAGAGCATAAAATCCGGCTCAGTGGCGAGAATGCGCTGAACTATGGTCCCCTTGCCGACCCCGGCGGGACCTGCCAAAACCACTAGCGCCAAAGCTCGTCCTTTGCAATGTTTATCTGCTCCCTGAGCTTATCTGGCCCTAGCGAAGTGATGCCGCGAGACATTGAAGCGATGACGTTTTTGGCGGAAGCTCCAAATATCTGCTCTATCTCCCCAAGCTTTGCTCCCTGGGCACCAAAACCAGGAGCGAGAATCGCGACCTTGCAGTCGATTTCGCGCAACTGAGCAATTCCGAAGTCCTCAAGGTTTTGGGTAGCGCCAACTACTAGACCGAGATTCTTAGATTCGCTCTTTCTTGCGGCTTCAAGAACCAACCTTGCAACCGTCTTGTTGCCGTGCTTTGCAGTTTGCAGCTGCTTAGCTTCCGGGTTCGATGTTGCGCAAAGTACGAACAATCCTCCATGAACATCGGATGCAAATTCCAACATTCCATCTAGGGAATCTGGTCCGAGGTATCCAGACACGGTGAGCGCATCCGAGCGCAAGGGTGAATCATCGCCGAACCAAGCCTCGGAGTAACCCTGCATGGTGGAACCGATATCACCGCGCTTAGCATCCGAGATCACAAAAAGATTCGCGGCGCGCGCCTCTGCCAGAACCTGCTCCAGAGCAAGCAGACCCTGAGATCCGAATCGCTCAAAAAACGCAACCTGAGGCTTGATGAAACCAAGGGTTTCGGCAGCTGCATCTACACAGCGAAGCCCAAAATCTAGTACCCCCTGGGCAGAGTTGGGAAGGCCCCACTCCCGAAGCTCACTCTCAGACGGATCTATCCCCAGGCAGAGCGCGCTTTTGTCAGCAATAACCTGATGAATTCGATCGAGAAAACTAGTCATTGAGAAGTTGCTTTCTGGTGAGCGCGTGCTCCTGAAGCGGCTTCACTTTGAACTCTCCTTCGCGAATCATCTCAAATGAGCCGATTGCAGCGCTCAGCTGTGCGGCGGTTGTGAAGATGGGCTTGTCGGCTGCCGTGGTTGCGGCCCTGATCTCGTAGCCATCGACTCGAGCATCCGCACCTGATGGTGTGTTCACCACCACATCGACCTCACCGGCAGTGATCATGTCAACGATGGATCGCTCATCAGATTCCGCTTGCGAGTGCTTTGCTACTCGCTCAGCGGCAATGCCGTGACGAGAGAGCATCTTTGCGGTTCCATCGGTCGCCAAGATCCGATAGCCCAGCTGACTGAGTCTTCTTACGGGAAGCAGAAGCTGCGGCTTATCCCGGTCAGCAACCGAAACGAAAACGGTTCCAGACTTTGGAAGCTTGGACCCAGCGCCTGCTTGTGACTTAGCGAAGGCGGTTGGGAAATCGGAGTCAATGCCCATTACCTCGCCTGTAGAGCGCATCTCTGGACCAAGCAGCGAATCAACGAAGCGTCCATCACGGGTGGCAAATCTCTTGAACGGAAGTACCGCCTCTTTCACTGAGATTGGAGTTCCGGTTGGGAGGTGCTTGCCGTCCTGCGCTGGCAGGTGACCTGCGGAGATCAGCTGCTTAATACTTGAGCCTGCCATCACAAGAGCAGCAGCTTTGGCGAGCGTGATTCCCAGCGCTTTGGAAACAAAGGGAACGGTTCTTGACGCTCTAGGGTTTGCCTCGAGAACATAAAGCACATCTGAAGCGAGCGCGAACTGCACGTTGATGAGCCCCTTGACACCAAGGCCGCGAGCAATCTTTTCGGTTGCGCTTGCCACACGCTCAATTTGGGATTCACTCAGAGTGATCGGTGGCAATGTGCAGCTTGAATCACCAGAGTGAATGCCGGCCTCCTCGATGTGCTCCATTACGCCACCGACATATAACTGCTCTCCATCAAATAGCGCATCGATGTCGATCTCGATTGCATCATCCAAGAATCGATCTACCAACAACGGGTGTTCGTGATCGACGAGTGCATGTCCAGCAATGCGTCCGAAGTAGCCCTCTAGGGAGTGCTCGTCGTAGACGATTTCCATGCCTCGGCCTCCGAGCACGAAACTAGGTCGGACTAAAACTGGGTAGCCGATGCGGTTTGCAACGGCCAGCGCCTCTTCAAAGTTGGTTGCTATGCCGTTAGCTGGTGCCAGCAGGCCTGCTTGATCCAGGATCTGCTGGAACTGGCCTCTCTCCTCTGCCTTATCAATCGACTCTGGTGTGGTGCCAAGGATTGGGATGCCCGCGGCCTCAATGCCTTTGGCAAGTCCCAACGCGGTCTGACCGCCGAGTTGCACCATGACTCCGAGCAATTCACCAGACTGACTCTCTGCGTGGATAACTTCAAGCACATCCTCCAGGGTCAGTGGCTCAAAGTAGAGCCGGTCTGAAGTGTCGTAGTCGGTCGATACAGTCTCAGGGTTGCAGTTCACCATGATGGTTTCGTAGCCGGCATCGCGCAGTGCGAATGCGGCGTGCACGCAGGAGTAGTCAAACTCAACTCCCTGTCCAATGCGGTTTGGACCAGAGCCAAGAATTACCACCTTCTTGCGATTCGATGGCTTCACCTCGGTGAACTGCTCATACGAGCTGTAGTGATAAGGGGTGAGCGCAGGGAATTCACCTGCGCAGGTATCTACCGTTTTATAGATAGGCCTCAGATTCAGGGCATGCCTTAGGTTCCTTACCTCGGTCTCGCTTAGGCTCCTTAGTTGGCCTATCTGAATGTCAGAAAAGCCGTGCTCCTTCGCGCGCTTTAGTACATCTCGAGAGAGCTCGGGCTGTTCCTGAATCCACTGAGCGATTTCGTTAATCAGCTGAATTTGATCGATGAACCAAGGATCAATCTTGGTTGCCTCAAAAACCTGCTGGGAAGTAGCCCCAAGTCTCAGCGCTTGCTGAACCTGAACTACGCGCTCATCGGTAGGAGTCTTAATCTTTGATAGTAGCTCTTGAACGGAATCAGATTGATTCCCCCAGTGGAATGAACTGCCACGCTTTTCCAAAGATCGCAGCGACTTCTGCAGCGCTTGAGTGAATGTTCTTCCAATCGCCATTGCCTCACCAACACTCTTCATGGTGGTGGTTAGCGTTGGATCGGCTGCCGGAAACTTCTCGAAAGCAAATCTTGGCGCCTTCACAACTATGTAGTCCAAGGTTGGCTCGAAGCTAGCTGGGGTGACTCCAGTAATGTCATTCGGAATTTCATCCAGGGTGTAACCGATAGCTAGCTTCGCTGCAATCTTTGCAATTGGGAATCCGGTGGCCTTGGAAGCGAGCGCTGATGATCTCGAAACTCTCGGGTTCATCTCAATTACAATGACTCTGCCATCCTCAGGGTCAACCGCAAACTGGATGTTGCAGCCACCGGTATCAACACCAACGGCACGGATGATTTCGATTCCAATGTCGCGAAGATTCTGATATTCGCGATCGGTCAGAGTGAGGGCTGGAGCGACAGTTATGGAATCACCGGTGTGAACGCCAACCGGATCAAAATTCTCGATAGAGCACACCACAACGGTGTTGTCATTCTTGTCACGCATGAGCTCAAGCTCATACTCTTTCCATCCAAGAATTGACTCTTCGAGCAAAACTTCAGAGGTTGGTGAAGCCTGCAAGCCCGCTCCGGCAATTCGCCTGAGGTCTGCTTCGTTGTAGGCAAATCCAGATCCCAATCCACCCATTGTGAAGGAGGGGCGAACCACCATCGGGTAACCAAGCTGAGATGCTGCATACATCACCTCATCCATGTTGTGCGCAATGAAGCTCTTGGCGACATCTGCACCGGCGTCTAGTACAAGTTGCTTGAACGCCTGTCTGTCTTCACCGGCTTTGATGGCATCAACATTCGCACCGATCAACTCCACACCATACTTCTCGAGCGAACCACGCTCGTAGAGCGACATCGCGGCGTTCAGCGCGGTTTGTCCACCAAGGGTGGGAAGGATGGCATCAGGCTTTTCCTTTTCGATGATCGCCTCGATCACCTCCGGGGTGATTGGTTCAACATACGTTGCATCGGCAAAGTCTGGGTCGGTCATGATGGTGGCGGGGTTCGAGTTGATAAGAATCACTCGAATACCCTCTTCTTGGAGCACTCGGCATGCCTGGGTGCCGGAGTAGTCAAACTCACAAGCCTGACCAATCACGATTGGTCCAGAGCCAATCACCAATACCGATTTGATGTCTTGACGCTTTGGCATTAGCGACGCTCCTTGATCATTGAGATGAATTTGTCGAATAGGTAGTGAGAATCATGTGGTCCCGCTGCGGCCTCAGGGTGATACTGAACCGAGAACGCGGGGATGTCCAGGCACTCCAGACCTTCGACAACACCATCATTTAGACCGCGGTGTGAGACTCGAACCCTTCCAAAACCCTGCGGGCTGGGAGCTTCATCTCCCTCGAGCTTGACCGCAAAACCGTGGTTGTGAGCTGTGACCTCGACTCTCCCAGTTTCGGCGTGCATCACAGGCTGATTGATACCGCGGTGTCCGAACGCAAGCTTGTAGGTTTCAAATCCAAGGGCTCGACCAAGCAACTGATTTCCGAAGCAAATGCCGAAGAATGGCTTACCCGCCCTCAGCACCTCGCGCAACAGTTCAACCTGAGCGGTTGAGGCTTCTGGGTCTCCGGGTCCATTTGAAAAGAACACGGCGTCTGGATTGTCCTGGAGCATGGTCTCAGAATTAACATCCGATGGGTAAACACGAACTTCAAGGCCACGTTCACTCAGGTGCTCCAGCGTGGATTTTTTGATACCCAGGTCCAGGATTGCCACCGAGCCGACGCGTTCGCCCTGAGCGGGGATGGTGTAAACCTCTGGCGTGGTGACAACATCGGAGAGCTTGCGGCCCTTCATCTGCGGTGCCTGACCCACCAGGGCAACCATTTCCGCTTCGGTTCGGATGCTTGGGCCAGAGAAAATCCCGGCACGCATCGCTCCTGCATCGCGAATCATGATGGTGAGTGCTCGGGTGTCGAGGTTCGAAATACCGACGACTTTCTGCGCGAGCAGATCTGCCTGCAGGGTGCGCTCGGCTCTGAAGTTCGAGGCCATGCGAGAAGGATCCTTCACAACGTAACCGGCGACCCAAATTCGGCCCGATTCTTCATCGCGCTTGTTCATGCCAACGATGCCGATGTGCGGAGCGGTTTGAATGACTATTTGACCGGCATAGCTTGGGTCAGTGATGGTTTCCTGATAACCCGTCATTCCGGTCGCAAACACGAGCTCACCGAGGGTTTCACCCACGGCACCAAAAGCTTCCCCTTCGAAAACCGTGCCATTTTCAAGAACCAGGTACGCCTTATACAATTTCCACTCCCAACATCGTCTTTAAATCTTCTTCTAACTGTTTGCGCTGTGATTTGGCCACAATCCGCAGGTGGGTTGCCAATTCCTCGTTTCCGAGTTTCCAAATCAAGACCAACAAGCCGTCTTTTTCGACTCCTTTGTCGATAGTGGCGCTCGCTCTGGTTGCTCCGACCAGTTGCTCGGCTGGTATGTATAGTCCGACCTCGCCGCTTCGCTCAATTGCAATCCCTGTTTCAGAAACTTCGATAAGCGCCTTGCCTCTGCCACCAAGACCCCAGGCCCAAACGCGCTTCAGCGGAGTGGCCCAAAACACGGTTGAGACGTAGTAGCCGGCAATACCTTGAGTGACAGACTCAACGCCCGTCGGCATCGGGAGTGCGGCTTCTTGCGCTTTTCTAACCGAACGGTTCGAGAGGAAAATCAAGGTGGCAATTACCGCCACCAAGCTCAAAGCAATAGCACCGATTATCTCTCTGGTCATGCTCGTAGTGCTCCTTCTCGAACCGTGAATTCGCCGCGGTAGATGGTGTGGATGACTTTTCCTGGAAGCTCCATTCCCGCAAAGGGGTTGTTCTCGCTCTTGGATTGCGTCTTGGACTCGATCACGCGTTTTGCAGCTGGGTCAATCAAAGTTAGATTTGCCGGCTCTCCTACAGCTAAGGCTCCCTGACCTTGGAGTCTGGCAATTTTGGCAGCCCTGGATGAGATCACCTTGGCAAAGAGCTCCCAGTCTCCACCACCACCGATAATCACATCTTGCAGCACACTGGCGGCGTGCTCCAGGGCTACCATTCCAAAGGCTGCTGCCTCCCACTCGCAATCCTTCTTCTCCGCAGAGTGTGGGGCGTGATCGGTTCCAAGCACATCGATGGTTCCATCCAGCAGAGCCTCTCTGAGGGCAAGGGTGTCTTCTTTTGTTCTCAGCGGAGGGTTGACTTTGTAGATCGGGTTATACCCGCGAACTGATTCTTCGGTCAGCATCAGGTGGTGAGGAGTCACCTCGGCAGTGATTGCTATACCGCGGTTTTTGGCCCAGCGCACTACATCAACCGCCCCTGCAGTGGTGAGGTGGCAGATGTGCAATCTCGATCCGGTTTGTTCTGCCAAGAGTGCATCGCGGGCGATGATGGCTTCCTCGGCGACGGCAGGCCAACCCTTCAAGCCAAGCTCGGTGGCAAGTGCCCCGTCGTTCATCTGAGCGCCCTGAGTCAGCTTTGGCTCTTGAGCGTGTTGTGCAATTACGCCGTCGAACGACTTCACGTACTGGAGCGCCCGCTGCATCAAGAGCGGATCGTGCACGCAGTTTCCATCATCGGAAAAAACTCTGACCTGAGCTCGCGAATTCGCCATCGAACCAAGCGCCGCAAGTTCTTCACCGACTAGACCCTTGGTTACAGCCCCGATCGGTTGCACCTGGCAGTACCCAGCCTCTAATCCAAGCTGCATAACCTGCTCCACAACTCCTGCGGAGTCTGCCACCGGCATGGTGTTGGCCATCGCTAAGACTGCGGTGTAACCGCCGGCTGCGGCGGAGCGAGACCCACTGAGCACAGTCTCACTTGCCTCGAAGCCTGGTTGGCGCAGGTGGGTGTGTAGGTCGACAAAACCAGGGAGGGCAATCAGGCCTGAGCAGTCGATTCCCTTACCCAAGGAACCGATTTGGGTGACGACACCCTTCTCGATCTCGATATCCGCACTCTTGCCGTTTGCCAGGGTGACATTACTCAGGATGGTGCTCATTAGTTTTCCTCCCCTGCCAAAGTTGCGTACAGCACAGCCATTCGAACCGAAACTCCGTTTGCAACCTGCTTCAATACCAAGGACTGGTTCGAGTCGGCTGCCTCGGAGGCGATTTCGAAACCGCGGTTCATAGGACCAGGGTGCAAGATTCTGGTCGAACTCGACAGTCTCCTGAAGCGTTCGCTGCTGAGTGCCCAGTTCTTGGCATATTCGCGCTCCGATGGAAAGAAGCTTCCCTGCATACGCTCTTTTTGAACCCGCAGCATCATCACAGCATCCGGTTTTTGCTCTAGGGCTTCATCAAAGTTGTGAGAGATGGTCGCCCCAAGTTTTTCGATGCCATTCGGCATCAAGGTCGTGGGCCCTGCGACGGTGACTTTTGCGCCAAGCAGATTGAGAAGCAAAACATTACTTCTTGCCACTCTGGAGTGAAGAATGTCTCCCACGATAAGAACATTTAGCCCCGATAGGTCTGCGTTGAGACCAAATGCCTGTCGCAGTGTCAGGGCATCCAGCAGTGCTTGGGTCGGGTGCTCGTGGCTGCCGTCTCCAGCATTAATGATGCTGGATGAAATCCAACCGCGATGCGCAAGAGCATGCGCGGCACCGGAATAAGGATGGCGGACGACGATTGCATGTGCACCGAGCGCCTCCAAAGTTTGGGCGGTGTCCTTGAGAGACTCGCCCTTGCTCAGCGAGCTGGTCTGGGCGGAGAAGTTGATGACATCGGCGCTGAGTCGTTTGGCTGCAACTTCGAAGCTGATTCTGGTCCTGGTTGAGTTTTCGAAAAACAGATTTACCACGGTCTTACCGCGAAGCGCCGGCAGCTTCTTCACCTCGCGCTCATTCACGGAACTCAGTTCACTGGCATCGTCAAGCAGTTTCACTGCCTGAGCCTTGGTTAGATCCGATATTGAAATCAGGTGTTTCATTCAGAGATCACCACCTGGTCGATTCCATCTTGCGCAGCAGTCATGACGCTGACGCGCTCAGATTTTGCGGTTGGAAGATTTTTGCCGACAAAGTCTGGGCGAATCGGAAGTTCGCGATGTCCGCGGTCCACCAAGACGGCGAGTTTCACCTGGCGGGGTCGACCAAACTCATTTAGAGCGTCGAGTGCGGCTCTGACGGTTCGACCAGAAAACAGAACGTCATCCACCAATACCACGACCTTGGCATCGATGCCGCTGGCAGGAATCTCAGTTTTGCCAATAGCTCTTTGATTCCCGCTCAGATCGTCGCGGAACATGGTGATGTCGAG
>RFTL01000032.1 GCA_009923455.1 Actinomycetota bacterium
CGCGAACGAAGTAACGCTGAAGGGCAAAGAACACGATCAGCGGAACCAGCATCGAAACGAACGCACCGGCAGTGAGAAGCTCCCAACCAGAGCCTCTAGTTCCGACCATCTCGGCTAGACGAACAGTCATCGGAGCAACATCCTTAGAGCCACCACCAAAAGTCAATCCCACCAGGAGGTCGTTCCAGACCCACAGGAACTGGAAGATCGCAAAAGACGCGATTGCTGGAACAGAGAGTGGCAAAACGATCTTGGAGAACAGCGTGAACCAACCGGCACCGTCCACTCGGGCAGCCTCGATTAGTTCTCTAGGGATCTGACTCAAGAAGTTGTGCAGCAGGAACACCGCAAGTGGCAGAGCGAAGATAGTGTGAGCAATCCAGATTGGAATGTACGTTCCGGTAATGCCGAGGTCGGGAATGATGGTGGTCTCACCTATCACTAGCCCCTTAGCAAATAGCTGGAGAAGTGGCAGAAGTGCCAGCTGAAGCGGAATCACCTGCAGCGCAAAGATGGTAAAGAAGATGAAATCTTTGCCCTTGAAGTCAAACCATGCCAGTGCATAAGCGGCGAAAACGGCAAGTGTGATTGGGAAAATCACAGCTGGCAGCGTTACAGCCAGAGAGTTAAAGAAAAACTGGAATAGCGGAGGATTCGTAGTTGAACCCTCGAACAAGACCTGACGATAGTTCTCCAAGGAAATGTTCGGCTGGACAAAGAAGGTCCACCAACCAGACTGATTGATGTCTTGCTCTGGTCGGAACGAAGTAACCAGCAGTCCAAATGTTGGAATCGTCCAGAGTACGGCTAGCACCCACGCGACAAATGAGGCGATCGGTGAGCTAAAAATGTTCTTAGCCCGGCGCTTCACAAGCTTCTTGTCAACTAGAGAAGTCATTAGCGTTCCGTCCTCTCCAAGCGAAGTTGTCGAATGTTGTAGATGATGATCGGAATGATCGCCACGAACAGAATGATTGCGAGCGCAGAGCCCTGTCCGTAATTCATTTGACGGAAGGTCTGCGAATACATCTCATTGGCAATCACGTTGGTTTGGAAGTTACCGCCGGTCATTGTTCGAACAATGTCGAATACCTTCAAGGTACCGATCATGATGGTGGTCAAAACCACGACGATGGTGGCGCGTATCATCGGCATTGAGATGAGGAAGAAGCGGCGCATTGGTGCTGCGCCATCGAGCATCGACGCTTCAACAATCTCGTCCGGAATGTTCTTCAGGGCTGCGGACAGCACGACCATGGCGAATCCGGTCTGCATCCAAATCATCACCACGATTAGGAGGTATGTGTTGAGAGGAGCCTCAAGTAGCCAGTTTGGTGGAGTCAGGCCTACAGCTTTGAATACTGCAGAAAGCAACCCAATGTCAGCCTTGTTTTCATTCGGCTGGTAGTTGTAAACAAACTTCCAAATCACACCCGCACCGACGAAAGAAATTGCCATCGGCATAAAGATCAGGGACTTGATTGCGGCAGGCCTTTTCATGCGGTCAGTCATGTAGGCGATTGCTAAGCCCAAAGCGGTGGATAGGAAAGGAACTGTGATCACCCAGATCAGGGTGTTGACCAAAACAATGTTGATCTCTGGAATGGTGAATGCCCAAACATAATTCTCAAACCCGACGAACTCCTCAGAAGTCTTGTCCATGAAGGACAGAATTAGGGTTCTAATTGCCGGATAGATCAGACCGATCAGTAGAAGAAGCACGGTTGGCACCAAGAAGACCAGGTACTTCAACCACTCCTGTGTCTTCACGCTTGAGCGAGAAGCCAGAAGAAAAATCAAAAAGATAACTGCGCCAAAGCTCAGCAGGGCTAGCGCTAGGAGAACAAAGTTCTCACCAATCACGTCCCATGGAGTTTTCCTAGCGACGAGGATGCTGAAGTTGAACATGACCGAATCCTAACAACCGAGAGAGGACTGAGGGGTCCGCCAGAGACGGACCCCTCAGCTCTTCATTTAGCTTGTGTAGCTATGTGACCTAATTAGTAAGGCCAGGTTGCGTAAATTGCATCTAGAACAGCCTTGTCAGACTTGTTCTCTGCAACCCATGCAGTCATTTCCTTCCAGAATGAACCTGCACCAACCTCAGCTGGCATCACGTCGGAGCCATCGAAGCGGAAGGTTGAGGCGTTCTGAAGGATCTCAACTGCAACCTTGTTTACTGGGTCTGCAACGTTAGCGGTGTCTAGACCGAGGTTTGCAGAGAACCAGCCACCAAGAGCAGCCTTCTTGTTGTTCCACTCAGGAGTGGTTAGGTAGTGGTGCACAGCGTGAACCTCTGGGCGGTCAGCGAAGATACCAACGAACTCTCCACCACCAAGTGCTGGCTTGTTGTCAGCCGATACACCTGGGAAGTAGAAGGTGGTGATTCCACCCTCGGTGGTGGTGTCAGATGGGTCAACGATGGTTGCGCCGTAGTCAGCAGCAAGAATTCCACCGATGAAGGATGCCTGACGGTGCATTGCACAGCTTCCGTCAACGATGCCAGCGCCACCCTCCTGGAAGGTGGTAGTTGCGATAGAAGCAACGTCACCAACGTAAGCAGGGTTCTTCAGGATCTTGCCAGCCTCTGCTAGTACCTGAGCGACCTTAGGGTCGTTGAATGGTAGCTCACCAGAAACCCAAGCGTCGTAGGTTGCAGCGTCCTGGAAGCGAAGCATTAGGTCTTCCATCCAGTCAGTTCCAACCCAACCGGTAGCGTCACCGGAGCCGAAACCTGCACACCAAGGCTGTACCTTGCCCTCAGATGCGATCTGGTCTGACAGTGCTAGTAGCTCGTCCCAAGTGGTTGGGATGGTCCAGCCGTTGTCAGCAAAGGTCTTTGGGGAGTACCAGACGAAGGACTTCACGTTTGCACCTAGTGGGGTGCCGTAGAAGACGCCGTCAACGGTTCCGTAGTTCTTCCAGTCAGCGGTGTAGTTCTCGTCAACAGATGCCGAGGTCTTCTCGTCAGCTGGAACAAGGCCGTTGCCTGCGAACTTAGCTAGTAGACCTGGCTGAGGGAAGATAGCCATGTCTGGTGCGGTGCCACCCTCAACGCGAACGGAAATCTGAGCCTCAAACTCCTGTGATCCGTTCCAGTTGATGGTGATGCCGGTGCACTCCTGGAATTCAGCGAGGGACTCGATGAATAGGGATGCCTCTGGGTCGATGATGGTGGTGTAGATCTCTACCTCAGTGCCCTCGTGACCCATGTAGTCAGCGTAAGCGGCACAAGCGTCAGAGGCGGACTCGGTTGCAGTCTCCTCGGTTGCGGTCTCGGAGCTTGCGCATCCGGCCAGAACCATGGTTGCTGCAACAGCAGTCGCACCAAACGCAACAGCGCGGCGACGTAGTGTTGACATATTTTTCCTTTCGAAATCGCCCAAAGGCGAACCTCACAGTCGGAGGGTGCCTCTAGGTTATAAGTTTCCTAAATCGCATTGCCATTGCAAGCGGTTACATTCGGATAACAATGCTGTATCGGCTTACAATTTTGCCCGTTACATTTTTTACAATTTACAAAAAGTGGCTATGGTTTCGAGAGAAATCTGGCCATTTGCCCCAGCGCCATCGACCTGTGCGACATTGCGTTCTTTACCTCTGGGTCAAGTTCGGCAGCCGAAACTTCAAATCCCTCTGGAATGAAAACCGGGTCATAGCCAAAACCATTTTCGCCGGAAGCTTGCAGGGCTAGGCGACCAGGCCAAACCCCGGTGAAGGTGACCTCCTCGCTCTGGGTGACCAAGGCGATTGTGCATACGAAGCTGGCACCGCGGTTCTCTTGCGCAATGTCAACCATTTGAGCAAGAAGCAAATCTCGATTGGTTTTATCATCCCTGCCGCCAGACCAAATAGCCGAGAATATGCCAGGAGCTCCGCCCATCACTTCAACGGCAATTCCGGAGTCATCTGCGAATGCTGGCATACCGGTTGCCTCGAATGCCGCTCTCGCTTTGATCAGCGCATTCTCTAGAAAACTTGTTCCGGTTTCTTTGGGTTCTGGTCCCTTATAGGACTGAACCTCGACCCCGGCAGGTCCAAGGATTGCTTGGGCTTCAGCAAGCTTGTGACTGTTCCCAGTTGCGAAGACTAGCTTCATCGGTTCACTCCCCCAGGCTCGCTCGCTGGATCGCCGATAGCTCTGCTCCAGCTTTCTGAGCAAGCTCTAGAAGTTGATCGAGCTCTTCTTTCGAAAATGGAGCGCCTTCCGCGGTGCCCTGAACCTCAACAAAAAGACCTCGGCCAGTGATAACGACGTTCATGTCGGTTTCTGCTCTAACGTCCTCCACATACTCAAGGTCAGTTACCGCATGACCGTCGATCACGCCAACGGACACTGCTGCAACCGAGTCGATGATTGCCTTGGCGCTTGGCGGGATGTGACCGTTTTTCTTGGCCCAACTGACAGCGTCCGCCAGGGCAACATAGGCGCCAGTGATTGCGGCAGTGCGAGTGCCGCCGTCTGCCTGGATTACATCGCAGTCGATCACGATGGTGTTTTCACCCAATGCCTTGAAGTCGATAATCGCCCTGAGAGACCGACCAATTAGCCTCGAAATTTCATGGGTGCGGCCGCCAATCTTGCCCTTGACGGCTTCTCGATCACTTCGATCGTGAGTTGCCCTGGGGAGCATCGCATATTCCGCGGTGACCCAGCCCTCACCAGAATCTTTCTTGAATCTGGGGACCCCGGGAGTGAAAGATGCATTACAAAGAACTTTGGTGTTGCCGAAACTTACTAGCACCGAGCCTTCCGCATGGATCGTGAAGTTGCGCTCAATGGTTACCTCACGCAACTGGTCGTGAGCTCGTCCCGATGGTCTAGTCATCAGCTTCCTTTGTTTTGAAGAAGTTCAACGTTTTGGACCTCAGGCCCAAGAAAACGCTTTGCGAGTTTGGTAAACGCTGAGGCATCTCCGGTGGAGAGGAACCGATAGACCGGCTTTGCATCTGCCGGCGCGAGCAGGTCGTGCTCAGTAAGTGTCTTGAAAACATCGTTTGCGGTTTCATCAGCAGATGAAACCAAAGTGACCTTGTCGCCCATTACATATGAGATTGCCGCCTGCAAAAGCGGGTAGTGGGTGCAGCCGAGAACCAAAGTGTCAACACCGGCGTCTTTCAGTGGCTGCAGATAGTCGCGAGCCGCAGCAAGCAGTTCTGGTCCAGAGGTGACACCGCGCTCCACAAAATCTACAAAGCGTGGGCATGCCTGACTATGTAGTTCTAGGTCAACAGCTGCCGCAAAGGCATCGTCATAGGCACCCGAGGTAATAGTTGCAACAGTTCCAATAACGCCGACTTTTCGATTGCGGGAGCTTGCGACGGCTCTCCTGGCTGCAGGCTGGATTACCTCAACAACAGGAACTCCCATCCCGGCGGTGTAGCGCTCTCGGGCATCTCGCAGGACTGCAGCCGATGCGGAATTGCAGGCGATGACAAGTAGTTTCACTCCGGATTCGACCAGCTCATCCATAACTTTCAAAGCGAGTTCGCGAACTTCAGAAATTGGTTTTGGACCATATGGAGAGTTTGCGGTATCGCCAACATAAACGATTGATTCATGGGGCAATTGATCGATGATTGCGCGGGCCACGGTCAGGCCGCCAACACCTGAATCAAATACACCAATCGGTCTTGGATCCACCCCGTAAGTCTAGGGCTGATGGAACTGGCTCATTAGGCTGTAGGGGTGTCTGTCGCACTTTATACCGATCGCTATGAACTCACCATGGTTCAAGCTGCGTTGCATTCCGGAAAAGCATCTAGGCCATGTGTCTTCGAAGTTTTCACTAGATCTCTTCCTGCCGGCAGAAGGTTCGGGGTGCTCGGCGGAGTAGACCGAGTTTTGGAAGCAGTCGCAGATTTTAGGTTTACCCCTGAGCAACTCGATTACCTAAGTAGCAGCAAAATTGTCAATGATCAGACCCTCGAATTCCTGAGGGGATACCGCTTTCAGGGCAATATCAGTGGTTATCGGGAAGGCGAGGTTTACTTCCCGCAGTCACCGGTACTGACCGTCGAGGGGACCTTTGCCGATGCAGTGATGCTTGAAACCGTGATCCTTTCCATCTTGAATTTTGACTCTGCAGTGGCATCTGCAGGGGCCCGGATGAGAATTGCAGCTGGAGAGCGAAACCTCATCGAGATGGGTGGCCGCAGGGTTCATGAAGCTGCAGCGGTAGCAGCTGCTAGAGCTGCCTACCTGGTTGGATTCGATGGAACCAGCAATCTTGAGGCTGGCATGAGGTACCAGATTCCCACCTTTGGAACTAGTGCACATTCATTCACGCTGCTGCACGATGATGAAGATCAGGCTTTTGAATCTCAGCTGAGCGCCCTTGGAAACTCAACCACCCTCTTGGTCGACACTTTCGATGTTGAGCGTGCGGTGAGAAAAGCCGTCGAGCTTACAAACGGCAAACTCCATGCCGTGCGTTTGGACTCGGGAGATCTGGTGACCTCTGCCATCGAAGTGAGAAAGTTGCTCGATGAGCTGGGTGCGACTGGTACCCAGATAACCGTGACCTCAGACCTCGACGAGTACACCATCGCAGCTTTGGCTCAGGCACCTGTGAACAACTACGGTGTCGGCACCTCATTGGTGACAGGTTCTGGCTACCCCACTGCAGGGTTTGTTTACAAGTTGGTTGCGCACCACGATGGCTCTCAGTGGGTCCCGGTAGCTAAAAAGTCGGCAAACAAGATTTCTCGGGGTGGAAAAAAGCACGCCATCCGTGAGCTAAGCCAAGGTAAGGCCAGTCGCGAACTAATTGGGGCTTCGGGCACTGGACGTGAACTTCAGGTTGAATACATCAAGCAAGGCGAACTTGTTTACAAACCCACCCTCGGTGAGGCAAGAAAGCACCACAACTTGGCTATGAACGAGTTGCCTAGTTCGGCACTTCGACTATCTCGTGGGGAACCGGTAATCCCAACCGAGTTCGCTTAGTCCTTCAGGAATTTCTCGTAAATTTCCTTGCAGGTTGGGCAAACCGGAAACTTTTGTGGATCTCTCGATGGCACCCAGACCTTCCCGCACAGTGCAACTACCGCGCTTCCCATGACAGCGGATTCGACGATCTTGTTTTTGTTCACATAGTGCGAGTAACGCTCGTGATCTCCGCTGTCAAGCTCTACCTGCTCTTCAGTTAGCGTGCTTGAAATTGGCTGGGTTTCCATGCGGTTATCTTAGATCCGATGCATCCCCGAGGGTTGCGCTCAACGAGATTACGTTGCCATCGCGCAACACCTCCAGCTGCACCTTGGCACCTGCCGGTTGTGCGCGCACGAGTGCGGTCAGATCGCTCGCCCCGTTGACTCGCTTACCTGCAAACTTCACCACCACATCGCCGATCCTGACGCCTGCCTTTTGGGCAGCTCCACCATCGGTGAGATCCTCAACAAGTGCACCAGTCGAAAAAGAAGATTCAGCCTCATTGTTATCCCGAACCAAAGCACCCAAAAGGCCATGGGATGCAGAACCGGTGTCGACAATTTCCATCGCTATTCGCTTGGCGGTATTGGAAGGGATGGCGAATCCAACGCCAATACTTCCCGCTTCTCCACCTCCGGCTGTTGCGATTGCGACATTTATACCGATTAGCTCACCAGTGTTGTTCACCAGTGCGCCACCCGAGTTACCTGGATTGATAGCAGCGTCAGTTTGAATTACTTGGAGGCTGATCGGCGCACTTCCAGATCCGGTCCAGAACTGCAGACCACTGTCACCGTTTACCTCAGAACTTGCAACCTGAATGGTTCTATTCAGAGCTGAGATGATGCCCTGGGTGACGGTCGATGCCAGACCAAGCGGTGCTCCAATGGCCACCACATCCTGACCAACATTTAGCTGTTCTGAATCAGTGAAAACGATGGGCTTTAGGCCAGTGGCATTGATCTTGATTACCGCCAGGTCATACACAGGATCAAAGCCGACCAGCTTCGCTCGATAGACCTCACCGGTTGAGAGCTGAACCGCAATTTGTGCATCCTCAGTTAGACCGCTGAGCGTCACAACGTGCGCGTTGGTGAGGATGTATCCATCCTCAGTGAGAATTACTCCGGAGCCAGAGCCGGATGACGTGTCGGAGTTCACGCCAAGGGTCACCACAGATGGCGCCGCATTTGCAGCAGCCCCAGTAACCCAGTTCACCTGCTGCGTGTTGTTCACAACTACAGGGGCTGGTTGACTCAAAGTTAGATAAGAAAGGGTAAATGCGCTCGAGGCGATGACGCCACCGACGACTGCGGTGCTAAGTGCAATCATTGCGATTCCAAGCGGCCGGAATACCTTGCTGCTCTTCTTTTTTGGCTTCTCGAGAGCCGGTGCCTGATATGCAGGTGTTACTAGAAACTGAGAGTCAGAGGAACGATTCCATTCGTAGGACATTAATTTCGCCTTTCGTTGCTCTCGATTATTGAGAGCAACTCTGGAGATTTTATGGATTATTCCTGAATACTTCCTTAGCCTTCGAAGTTCACAAGCAATGTCTTTCGTGGAGGGTCTGTCACCCTCACCCAAACAGCATTGCTACTCAGCCAGAACTCCGTAGCGGAATAAGTCCAATCCCCACCGGTTTGGTAATCAACCTCAAATTTGACTCTAGCCTTTGCATAGTGAGCACCCTCACTTCCGAACGCTTTCGTTATGGAGGTGCCATAACCATCATCCCCGTCCGAGAAATCCCAACGATGCGAAACCGGTCTAAATCGAATCTTTGCAGGTTCGCCAAACAATGATCCGGAGTGCTGCTGGGTTTCTGACTCGACGCGAAAGCGGATGGCCTGGAACGGTTCGACAGAACCTTCGCCTTCGCGCATTGCCTGGGGTGGCTGGGCTTTGGCGCTGAATATGTCGTCAAGTTGTTCAGTGACTGTTTTGAAAACTACTTTCTTTGGCGGGTCATCTCCGATACACAGCCGAGAACCAACCTCCACCCAGGCAGTAATGATGGTTTGTGTGGGTATGTCGATGGTTCCATTCACGTAGTACTTGCACTCTCGCATCGGCTTTGTGACCGGGGTTGCAGTGGTCTTCTTCTCTTCCTTTGATGCGCAGAGCGAGAATGAGCCATTTGGAATTTCGCTTTCATTACACTGCGATCCACAAATACCCATAGCGGCCAGCGTCACATCGCAAGCGCTCCCCAGGGTTCCAAGTATGAGTGCGGTTTCGATCAGCATTCTGCACCCTGCTCTAGGTTCGTGATTTTTCTCTGGCCGTCAATTTGGGAAGTTGTGCCAATCATTAGAAACTCTGAGTCGGGTCTGTGCAGCGGCACTCTGTCTCCTGCTGAATCAAAGAACTCAACCGAGCTGACATCGAGACAAAACTCAAATTGGGAATCTGGAAGAAGCTTGAAGCCCGAGTAACTTGCCATGCCCGATTGTGACCAACGAAGCTCAGTTAGCAGTCCGAGGGCCCGTGCTTGAGCCAGTCTGGCATTACCCCCGAGTGCGGTCGATAGTTTCGCCTGCGATGAATCATTTAGGTATTGGGCCAATAAATGTTCAGGAGAGCTTGAAGAGCAGCCCGAAAGAAGCAGCATGAGGATGAGGAAAATCGGCATGCATGCAGGCTACGAAAAAACAGGCCGACCGGATTTGAGTTGTCCACAAAAGAAAACAGCCCCCGAAGGGGCTGTTTCTAATTGGTTGCGGGGGCAGGATTTGAACCTACGACCTCCGGGTTATGAGCCCGGCGAGCTACCGAACTGCTCCACCCCGCGGCGAAGTTCAAATGCTAGCAGCTGGATTTGAATTAGTCCAGCGCAGCCAGCGCATCTTCGATTGCCCTGGCAAGCCTCTCGTCAGCCTCACCAAAAGCGGTCCAGTCACCAGCGCTGAGAGCGGCCTGCTTGTCCTTCAAGGCCTGATTAGCTCGGTCAAGAGCTGCGCTCAAAGCAGGGTTGGAACCAGAATCGGTGCCCGGACTCACGGTGCCGGAACTTGTGGTTCCAGGAGTCGGAGTGACAGGTGTTGGATCCACACCGGCATTGCCACCAAAGAGCGCATCAAGAGCTTCATCGAGAGTGTCTTCGAAGGCAATCTGGTCACCAAAGGCAACGAGGATCTTCTGCAATAGTGGATAGCTGGTCTCACCGGTCGACTCAACATAAACCGGTTGGACGTAGAGCAAACCACCGCCAACTGGCAGGGTGAGCAGGTTACCGTTTAGGACTCGAGTCGATCCCTGTCTGAGCAAGTTCAACAGCGAAGAGACGTTGCTGTCCGCGTTGAAGTTGTTCTGAACCTGACCAGGACCAGGGACGATGGTTTCACGAGGAAGATTCAGTAGCGTCAACTTTCCAAAATCGCTGCTGACCTTGCCCGCCTCGGATCCAGCATCAGAGTTAGCGACCAAATATCCAGTGAGCACGTTTCGGGTGGTCTCACCCGTGGACTTCGGAATGAAGGTTGAGTAGAGCGAGAATGCACTCTCAGAATCTCCGGGGGTTTGCATCGTCAGGTAGTAGGGAGGCTGCAAAGTTCCGAGGCTGTTGCTGCCAACTGGATCATTTGGTGTCATCCAAGCGTCCTGCTGCGAGTAGAAGGCTCCAGCCTCAGTGACGTGGTACCTACCTAGCACAGAACGCTGCATCTTGAACAGATCTGATGGGTATCTCACGTGTGCCATTAGCTCCGCGCTCATCTTGGACTTTGGCTGAACGGTGTTTGGATACACCTGCATCCAAGCCTTGAGAATGGGGTCTTTTTCATCCCACTGATAGAGATCTACGGATCCGTCATAAGCATCGACTGTCGCCTTCACGGAGTTGCGGATGTAGTTCACTGAACCAACTCCACCTCGGAATCCCTCAGATGCGGAGTCCAGAACAGCCTGACCGAAGTTCTCAAGGTTTGAGTAGGGGAACTTGTTGCTCAGGGTGTAGCCGTCGACGATCCACTTGATTCGACCATCAACAATCGCCGGATAGACCTCACTGTCCAAGGTCAAATACGGTGCGACCTCCTGCACACGTTGTGCAGGATTGCGGTTATACAAAATCTGAGAATTTGGATTTATGGCATCTGAAAGCAGAATCTGCTCCGACTGGAACTTCAGTGCGTACGCAACCCGTGTAAGTAGGTCACCGATCAAAGGACCACCATCACCGGAGAACGTGGTGTATGTCTCTCGCTGACCGTCTTCGCCAGCCGGGTAGTCAAACTCGAGCGGCTCCGCACCTTCAGGAGCGCCGACGATTGAGTAAAGAGGTGCGTTCGGGCTGAAGTAAACGCGAGGCTCAAACTCCCCAAGCTCACCTACTGGTGGAATTCCAGAGTGCAAGAACAGTGGCTTTCCATCGCTGTCACGCTTGTTTCCATAAGCGGCGACCAGGCCGAAACCGTGGGTGTAAACAATGGTCGAGTTGTACCAAGACTGAGACTCACCAAGTCCAGCCTGGTTCAGCTCACGAACCGCTACAACTGTGTCCTGAGTCTGACCATTTATGGTGTAACGATCAACGTGAAGACGGTTTGGGAAGCTGTAGTACTGACGGTACTGCTCGAGCTGTCTAAAGGCATCGCTTACCAACGCTGGGTCAAGAATACGGATTGATGCGGTGGTCTTGGCATCATTTCTCAAAGCACCCGGCTCGGCAACAACCTTCGCGTCATACTCCACAACCTCGACGGCGTCTAGGCCGTAAGCCGCGCGCGTCGCATCGATGTTGCGCTGAAGATATTCACTCTCCAAGGTTCGTTCATTTGGCACAACCTGGAAGTTCTGCACCAGCCATGGGTAGAGACCAGAAAGAACGATTGAGCTCACAACCATCACTGCGGTAGCGATGATGGAAATACGCCACTTTCCAATGAAAGCGGTGAATAGGAATGCAAGCGCGACGACTACTGAAATCATTGCCAGGATTTGCAATCCTGGAATTACAGCATTTGCATCGGTGTAGTTGGCGCCGGTAAAGAGCGAGCCAGAAGTTGTAACCGTTGCGTATTGATCCAGCCACAGGCTTCCACCTTGAACCACAAGGTATGCGGCCGCAAGAATTGCAAGTTGCACCCTGGCTGATTTGGACACCTGAACGTCACGGCCAGTGAATCTCACCGATCCATAAATAACGTGAACCGCAACGCTGACAAGACCTGCCAGCAGCACGACGCCGGAGATGTATCCGACAATCAGCTGCAAGAAAGGTAGCTGGAAGACATAGAAGGAGGCATCCAGACCGAACTGCTCCTCTGTTACCCCGAAGTCACTGGAGCTTAGGTACAGCGCGGCAGTTTCCCACTCTCTCGAGAGAATAAGTCCGCCGAAGACACCCAGGCCAATTGGTAGACCAATCATCACCACACGACGCAGTCCTTCAATCAGCTGTTGGTAGGCCTCGAAGGGTGAGTCACCTGGCATGCGAACGTAAACCGGACGGGTCTTCCAGGCCACACCCAAAGCGATTCCAACCCCGATCGCCATAACTGCAAAACCAGCAGCAAATGCAGTGATCTGACCCAGAATCTGGTTCACAAAGACACCCTCGAAACCGAGCTGTCTAAACCAGAGCCAGTCTGTGTAGACCCCAGCTGCACTGAAGAGTGCAAATCCGATCGCGGCCAAGATACCGATTGCGATGGACAGCGGGGAAACTTTTCGGGGGGCAGGTGTAGCGGTAGTCACAGATGCTCCTAGTTAGATTTGCAGCTCAAGGGTGAGAACTCATCTCCAGAATTTAATCTGTCGATAGCCTGAATTGCTTCCTGAAAGTTTGCCACGGAAACTGCCCTCAATCCCTCTGGCACGAAACCTTCAGCTTCTTCACAGTTTTCGCTTGGAACCAAGAACAGGTCGGCTCCCGCTCTCTCGGCTGCAATCATTTTCAAGCGAATACCGCCTATCGGGCCAACCTTTCCTTCTCCGGAAATCGTCCCGGTTCCAGCTATGTGATTCTTGCCAGCAAGCGAACCCGGAGTGAATCGGTCGACAATTCCCAAGCTGAACATCAGCCCGCCGCTGGGGCCACCGACATCACCTAACTGAAGAGAAATCTTTTTCGGGAAGACGTAGGTATAGCCAACCATTGCACCGATGTAGTAGCTGTCATCGCGAGCTTGAGGTTTGATGCGGAGTTCGATGAGCTTCCCATCGCGCTCAAGACCAAGCTCCATCTCCGCGCCTTCGGTCTTGGTTATCTGCTCCCGGAGTTCTTCGAAGGTTTCAACTTTCACTCCGCCAGCTGAAACTACATAATCGCCCGCAATCACCTTGCCAGCCGCTGGCGTCTTCTCAATAACTGCATTCACATATAGGCGACGAGGCACTTCGTAGCCCAAGTAATCGAGCGCCACGGCAATAGCATCCTGTTGCGAAATCTCCATCTGTGCAGTGCTCTCGGCGCGCACTTGCTCGGTCGTCTTTGAGGGCGGGAATACCTCATCAAGTGGAAGCACAACCTGGCTTGGATCGGCCCATGCAAACAAGACCTGAATCCAGTTTGGATTGGACTCTCGGTTGCCAAGCAATGAGATGGTCGTGACATCAAACTTGGATTCAGAGGGGAATGACTCCAGATCCTGGGAGGAGATAACAGGTTTGTTTTCAACATCAGCCATGACGTTGAAAACAGCTCCTGGACGTTGAATCACGTAGCCACTTGGGATAGCCGCAAGTGAGACGATGGCAAGCACGAGCAGGCCAGTAATCGCCAGGCTCCTGGGTTTTCTAACGGAACCACCAGATCTAAAAAAAGTCATTAGGACAATGTTAGGTCGAGGCTGTGACAATACCTCTCCGCGCTTGACGCCTTGGGCGAACATCGCTTTTTCTGCTGGCTCAATCACGGTTTGCGATTAGCGTTTACACCGAGAGGTAGGGCTGTGAACAATCAACCGGACCCGAATGAACTTGAGCGGCTCATTCGAGAGATGATGCAATCGGGAAAGATTGACCCAGCCATGCTGGAAAAAATCAGTGGCCTGATGGCAAACCCCGGGATGCTTCAAAACCTGATGTCGAATTTCCAAACCATGTTTTCCGCATCATCTGATTCTGTGAATTGGGATTTGGCGAAATCACAAGCAATCTCAATCGCGAAACAAAGTGAATCTGCAGTTGAGCAAGCAATCAGCAACGAGATTCCAAAAGCATTTGAAATTGCAAAACTTTGGTTAAGCGAGGCAACTGGTTTCGAAAACTTCCAGGCGCCGAAACTGCTATCTAGATCACTTTGGGCGCAAGATGCGATGCCACTTTTCAAGCAGCTGAGCGAGCCGATTGCGACCAGCATGGCCAAGGCCCTGAACGAGTCCCTCAGTGAATCAATGCCCGAGGAGCTCAAGGCGTCGCTCGGCGGCGCAACTAACTTTTTAGGGAATGCGGGCGCAACTCTGTTCGCAATGCAACTGGGGCAGGCGGCTGGCAACCTTTCCAAGCAAGTCATTATCGGTTCAGAAATTGGAATACCGCTTCACGACCGCCCGTCGATTGTTACTCAAAACCTCGCTGACTATTTGAGTGAGATAGAGAACGGCAGAAATGAAGCGCTGATTTATCTCGCTATTCGCGAGCTCGCGAGCTCCGCTCTGTTTGCGGCCAACCCTTATCTCAAAGAGCAGATTGTGATGCAGATTAGACAATTTGCCACTGGCCTAAAGATAGACACAAACTCAATTCAGGAGCTTGCCGAGCAGCTCGAGGAAGGTCAAGAAATGAGCACGGTTATCGAACTGGGCTCGGCACTTGTGCCAAGAACCGAAGAGCAAGAAATTGCTCTCGAGCGAATCGAAACGGCTTTGGCTCTAATCGAGGGCTGGGTTGACAGCGTGAGTCTCTCGGCTGCCCAGCGACTGCCGACCGCAACCGCACTTGAAGAGCTATATCGCAGACGACGCTCGGCCTCAGGGGTTGGACAGAAAACATTCGCAGTTTTGCTTGGTTTAGAGCTGACCCCACGACTGGTTCGAGAAGCGGCCGCCGCCCTTACCGCAGTCGCCGAGAGATTTGGAAACGATGTCAGAGATCGGCTCCTTTCACATCCAGACCAACTCCCAACAATTGAGGAAATCAGAGATCCCGCTCTGCTTATTGCCAGGCTGGAATCTGATGATGACCTCGATTCACAGCTGAGAGATCTGCTCGGAAACTAGGGCTGTGGAGAAGCGAAAATAGCTTCGGCCCCCGCATGACAGCATCATCCGGTGGTCAAACAGATAAACCCAGCCCTTGCTCGACTCTATTCGGCGGATTTGGTTCGCACCTATGGGACCAAGAATCCGATTGCCCTGCCGGTCAGCTCAGTTCCTCAGCAGCTGGCATTGGAGATGCTTGAAGAGGGAGTTGCAGATAATCAAATGACCCAGCTCGGGAAAATCACCGGGGCGAGCGAGCGTGAGATCAACGACTTAGTGGATTGGGTTCCCTGTTATCAAGCTCAAGTGCCATGGGGCCAGAGCTTGCCCAGCGGGACATCGACAAACGATTTGCAGAGCTGATGCGGCTCTATCTGCAGCCTGGGACTGACCCCGTGCTCGCGATGCGAAATCGCGCGCATTCGAACGTGTTTATCCAGGACTTGTCCAAGTCTGGACTCGCTATCGCAAGAGCACTTAGCAACTCCGGGGTCCGACGATTTCACACATTGGACCAAAACCGTGTTGCTCTTGCGGACACGGGTGCACTCGGATACCAGGAGGCCACGATAGGAACAACTAGGGCTAAGGCGGCTCAGGCGATGTTGGCGGACGATGCGCAGGTATTACATCACTCCAGAATCTCTGGGACCCTCGATCGAATTTCAGTTGCGATTCTTATCTCTAACGACGTAATGAGCCCCACTAGCTACCAAATGTGGATGTCTCGAGATGTCGCCCACATCGCAATCGTCTTTACCGAACTGGGAGTTTGGGTGTCGCATCTTGTGATCCCAGGTACCACTCCGTGTCTTGGCTGCGTTGAGCTGGAAAAAGCAGAGTCTGATCCGACCTGGATTGCCACTGCCACTCAGTTGAGTTTCATCGAAAGGGACCTTGCAGATGCGGCGTCGCTGATGTTTGCAGCCTCGGTTGCCACGGCTTTGGCCTTGAACTCAATCGATGGGCTTGAAGTCGAATCGAAGCTACTGGCGCTTGATCGCGAAACGCTGCGGATCTCGAGCCAGGGACCTCCAAAAACTAGCTGTGGTTGCCAAGCAAAACTGAGCGGCCACGATCTGCGGTGAAAGAGACTTCCAGTAGCTCCTGCGCTCGAGTTACTGCAACGAAGAAAAGCCTGCGCTCCTCGGGTAACTGCGCCTCCCCAGATCTCGAAGGCGGGAAAACCGAGTCGCTAACACCTGCTACGAAAACATATCTCCACTCCAGCCCCTTCGTGGAGTGAATGGTCGCCAAAGTAACTGCGTTCTTGGCAGGCTCGTGACCAGATCGTTCGCGCTCTTGAAGTTCTCGAATGTAATCCTGGATGCTGGGGTTTCCGCCTAGCTCATCGAGCACTGTGAGAAACCAATTCAGGTTCTCCCAGGTTTCACCGCTACCCTGCTGCTTCCACCCAAGTGACCTCAGAACATCTGAAACCGATGCGAAAGTAGGCTTATTTGAGTCGCTAACAAGCAGGGCACGAAGAGCCTGCATGGCTTGAACCACCTCAGGCTTTGCGAAAAATCGACCCGCCCCGCGAACCTGAATCGCGATCCCTTTTTCGACCAGCTCGGTCTCGAGGGTGTCAATTTGATGATTGGACCTCACCAGGACAGCCATTTCGCCAGGCTCTCCCCCATCACGAATCAGGTTGGAAATTCTGGCGGCGATAGCTTGCGACTCAGACAGGGAGTTCGAGTATTCGACGAACTTGGGCCTAGAGCTCAACGGCCTTTGTGCAACTTGATCCGGGCCAAGGATTCGGTTCGCGTAGTCGACTATTTCAATTGAGGAGCGGTAGTTTCGGTTTAGCTCAAAAACATTCGCAGCCGGAAAGCGTTCTGAAAAGCCAAGCAAAAACTCTGGGTTTGCCCCGGCAAAGCTGTAGATGGTCTGACGAGGGTCTCCCACCACACAGAGCTCTTCGCGGTCATCAAGCCAAGTTTCCAGCAGAGCCTGTTGCAGTGGGGAAATATCTTGGTACTCATCCACGGTGAAAAATCGATACTGCTGACGAAACTGCTCGAGCAGTTGCGGCTCAGATCTGAACATGCCGGTAGCCAGCGCTACGGCATCCTCCCAGTCAACAAGCTTTCGTTCGCGTTTCATAGCCTGATAGCTGTCCAAAAAGTTCAAAAACTGCTCAAGTGACAGCTTCGCATCAATCTGGAAGTTACTTTCGTTTGGCTCTGAAAGTGTGTAGCGATAAAACTCGGCTTTGGACTGCACTGCTAGCAGTTGCTCAGTATCCAGCTTTAGCTTTAGTTGTTCGGAAACCTCCCGCAACAATCCAAGCTTGCTGGGGGCTAGCCTCGGGGCTTGAGCCCCGGTTAGTTGTGGCCAAAAAAACTGAAGCTGGCTCAGCGCTGCCGCGTGAAAGGTTCGAACCGAAACCGCGAGGACCCCTAGTTGCCGCATTCTGGTTCGAAGCTCCGCTGCGGCTTTGTTGGTATAGGTGACCGCAAGCACCTTGGCAGGATCGTATACACCTGTGGAAACGCCGTATGCAATTCGATGGCTAATCACACGGGTCTTGCCAGACCCAGGACCAGCGATCACACAAACCGGTCCACGCAGCTGCTGAGCTACAGCACGCTGATCCTCATCGAGCGATTGCAACAGTGGATGCAGAGTTGAATCATCCATTGACTTCCCTAGGGGTGCGTGGCGTTGCGATGTTGTTGGACTTGAAATGTCTAACCTAATCGAGTGGGTAAACCTGCTTTGATTTTAGCTGCGCTTGCAGCAGACGCTGCGCCTGGAAAAAACTTCCGTGGATATAAAAAGCTAGAGACCAGAAATGGTGTTGAGCAGATTGAACTTCGGGATGAGCTCGGGTTTGGTTTCATCTTCAAACTTCCCGCCAAGCCGCAGTTTGAGGCATCGCTTGCACTTGAACGAGCTGTAGTTCGAGCCCTCTCCACCAACAAGACCTCGCTTCCATTCGAAGTCCGTGAAGAGGTAGGGATCACAAAGGATGAACAAGGGGTAACCGGTGCACTTTTCACGACCATCAGTGGCAATGAGCCGGACCTAACAAAGCTAGCCCCGGGTGGATTTTCGAAGACCCTCGCTGACTCACTTGCGGCAATCCACCAGCTTGATCCATCAATCGTAAGAACTGCTGGACTCCCTGAGTACAGCTCATCCGATGTGCTGCATTCCAAGGTTGCCGAGCTAGACAAAATTGCCGCCACCGGAAAGGTTCCTGCGGATGTTCTAAGTCGTTGGGAGCAAGCTCTAGAGGATGTTTCCCTGTTCCGCTTCCACCCGACCGTTGTTCACGGTGGCATGTCAAAGGATGCGGTATTGCTCGATGGTCAGCGAGTAGTTGGCATGACCGACTTTGACTTGAAGGTTTCCGACCCGGCGGAGGATTTGAGCTGGATCGTGGGTGGAGGCTTGGCCTCTAC
>RFTL01000033.1 GCA_009923455.1 Actinomycetota bacterium
TGCTGGCCACTTCCCGCCATGGTTAGCACCGGTTCAAGCTGTTTGCATCCCGGTCGCTGATGAGTTTGCCGACTACCTAGAGGATTTTGCAGCAGAGCTGAGGAAACACTCGGTTCGCGTCGAGGTAGACCGCTCTGATAACCGTATGCAGAAGAAGATTCGCGATCACACTCTGATGAAAGTGCCGTTTATGGTGCTGGCTGGAGCTCGCGATGCCGAGGCAAACACCTTCAGCTTCAGATATCGCGATGGGTCTCAAACCAATGATGTTCCAAGAGACCAGGCATTGCGCATGATCTTGGATGCCATCGAGCAGAAGCAACAGGTCTAAATGCCTGAGTTTCTCGAGGGTTTTTCTGGCATGCAAGACAACTTCGAGCGCCTCTGGACGCCGCATCGCCTGGTGTATTTGCAATCCGGTCAGCAGCCACCCGATGAGGATTGCCCGTTTTGTCATGCCCCCAATAAACCAGTCGATGAAGGTCTGGTGGTTTTCAAGGGTGAAAGCTGCTACGTCTTGCTAAATCTGTTTCCCTACAACACCGGGCACCTATTGGTGTGCCCATACCGCCACGTTGACACCTACGACAAGGCAACCGCGCACGAGATAGCTGAGATTGGAGCGCTGACCCAGCAGGGAATGCGTACCCTCAAGAAGGTGTTTGGAACACATGGATTCAACATCGGCATGAACCAGGGTGAAGTGGCTGGAGCGGGGATAGCATCACACTTGCACCAGCACATTGTTCCCAGGTGGAAAACCGATGCAAACTTTTTCCCGATTATCGCCCAAACCAAGGCTCTGCCGAGGTTACTGGGGGAGGTTCGAGAAGCAATTGCAAACAACTGGGTAACCGAAGCTTAGGATTTAGGCATGTCTGAAGAATTTCTAGAAGCAACACCACTTGTAAAGCGCGGCCTGGCAGAGATGCTCAAGGGCGGCGTGATCATGGACGTGGTAACCCCGGAGCAGGCCAAGATTGCCGAAGACGCCGGTGCGGTAGCCGTGATGGCACTTGAGCGTGTTCCTGCTGACATTCGTGCCCAGGGCGGTGTCGCAAGAATGAGCGACCCAGATCTAATCGACCAAATCATCAACACTGTTTCCATTCCTGTCATGGCTAAGGCTCGCATCGGTCACTTCGTTGAAGCACAGGTATTGCAATCCCTCGAAGTTGACTACATCGATGAGTCTGAGGTGCTTTCACCTGCCGACTACGTAAACCACATAGACAAGTGGCAGTTTGAGGTGCCATTTGTTTGTGGCGCTACCAACCTCGGTGAGGCCCTGCGCCGAATCACCGAAGGTGCAGCGATGATCAGATCCAAGGGTGAGGCGGGAACCGGAGATGTTTCCGAGGCAACCAAGCACATCCGCACCATCCTCTCTGAGATTAGGGCGCTTTCTGCAAAGTCCGAGGAAGAGCTCTATGTCGCTGCTAAGGAGCTGCAAGCTCCTTACCAGCTGGTTCGCGAGGTAGCAAAGACCGGCAAGCTGCCAGTCGTGCTTTTTGTTGCCGGTGGAGTTGCCACCCCCGCTGACGCAGCGATGATGATGCAGCTTGGTGCTGATGGAGTATTCGTCGGCTCGGGAATCTTCAAGTCAGGAAACCCAGCGGCCCGTGCAGCAGCAATTGTGAAGGCCACCACCTTCTACGATGACCCTGCAGTAATTGCAAACGTTTCTCGCGGACTGGGAGAGGCGATGGTGGGTATCAACGTAAATGACCTTCCAGCACCTCACCGACTAGCGGAGCGTGGTTGGTAATTGCGCATCGGTGTCCTTGCTCTGCAGGGAGATTTTCGCGAACATCAGCGAGCGATTGAATCCCTCGGCGAGAAGGCAGTTCGAGTGCGGACCGAAGCCGAGCTGGCCGAGGTTGATGCGCTCGTAATACCTGGGGGAGAGTCCACCGCAATTTCTAATTTGGCAAAGAGCTTTGGGCTATTGGAACCGCTTAGAAACTTCGCCAAGACCAAACCGGTGTTAGGCACCTGTGCGGGATTGATAATGCTCTCCGATGAGGTTGAAGGCGCCATTGCAGGTCAAGAGTTCATTGGTGGACTCCCTATCAAGACCTCTAGAAACGCCTACGGGGGCCAAACCCACAGCTTTGAGGCGGATGTTGATTTTGGTGGTCAAAAAGAGAGAGTTGCTTTCATTCGAGCACCCAAGATTCTGGACAGCTCAAGGGCAGAGGTCATCGCGAGACTGGATGGTGCAGCTGTTGCGGTGAAAAGCGGTAACCTTTTCGGTGCCAGTTTTCACCCCGAGATAACCGGCGCAAAGATTCTCCACAAGCTTTTTATACAAGCGGTGCGAGAGAACCAAACGAAGTAACTTAGAGGAACTATGTCCGGTCACTCCAAATGGGCAACCACCAAACACAAGAAGGCTGCCAACGACGCAAAGCGTGCCAAGCTCTGGGCGAAGCTAATTAGAAACATCGAAGTAGCAGCGCGTATCGGTGGAGCAGACATTGACGGTAACCCGACTCTCTACGACGCTGTCTACAAGGCAAGAAAGAACTCTGTACCCAACGACAACATTGAGCGTGCAATCAAACGCGGCTCCGGTGCTGATGATGGCTCGGTTGATTACCAAAACATCATGTATGAGGGTTACGGCCCAGGTGGGGTAGCAATCATGATCGAATGCCTCACAGACAACAAAAACCGAACCGCAGCCGAGGTTCGCCTTGCGGTAACCAAAAATGCTGGAAACATGGCTGACCCCGGCTCGGTTTCCTATCAGTTCGCTCGCAAGGGAATCATCGTTATCAACGGTTCTGACGAGGATGCAATTCTTGAGGCAACCATCGAGCACGATATTGAAGATGTTGCGCTCGTTGGTGAGTCTCACGTGCTCACCTGCGACCCAAGTTCGATTGTCGAGGTCAGAACCTCGCTGCAAGCAGCGGGCATCGACTATGAGTCAGCGGACGTCGAGTTTGTTTCCTCGCTCAAGATTGAAGCAGATGCCGATACTGCTGAGAAGGTAATCAAGCTCATTGACGCGGTGGAAGACCTTGACGACGTGCAGACCGTATACACCAACATGGACATCTCAGCATCAGTGCTTGCCGAGCTAGAAACCAGGGGATAAGTGAAAATCCTCGGCGTTGATCCAGGACTCACGCGCTGTGGGTATGGTGTCATCGAATCCGAGGGGCTAAAGCTTATTGATTTCGGGCTGTTCACATCGGCAGCTGGAACCGACCCAAGAGACCGTGTTGGCGAAATTGCAGCAGGGCTAAAAGCGGTACTCGACGCTCACAAACCCGATGCAATAGCACTTGAGAGAGTCTTTGCTCAGGCCAACCTTCGCTCCGTGATGGGCGTTGCGCAGATCTCTGGAGCACTTATGCATTTGGCTTTTGAGCGTTCGATTCCACTGCAGTTTTTCACCCCGAGTGAGGTAAAAGCGGCTGTAACAGGCAATGGTCGCGCGGATAAAGCTCAGGTCGGGCAGATGGTTGCACGACTGGTGAAGAAAGAGATTCCGGGACCTCCCGATATCGCGGATGCTATTGCGGTAGCTATTTGCGGCAGTAAGCGCGGCGGAGGTGCGGGCACAGCAGCTCAAAACAAGTGGGTTGCTGCCGCAAAGGCCGCTAATCGCAGAATAGGTTAGGGCTGTGATTTCATCTCTAACCGGCGAGCTAATCGCTCTCAGCCTTGATCGCGCTCACCTGAGCGTTTCTGGGGTTGGCTTTGAGATATCGATAACTCCAAGACACTCTCTTGGCCTAAAGGCCGGTCAGGTTGCAACACTGCACACCAGATTGGTGGTTCGTGAGGATGAGCTTTCGCTCTACGGATTTCAAAGCGCTTCAGAGCGAGAGCTATTCGATCAGCTGGTCTCGGTGAATGGAATCGGACCGAAGCTTGCACTTGCAGTCCTGGCAGGCTTGCCAGAGGAGTCACTCAGGCAGGCAATCGCAAACCAGGACGAGGCAGCTTTTCGAGCGATATCAGGAGTCGGCCCAAAGACGGCCAAGCTAATCATTCTTTCGCTCTCGGGCAAGGTGCAGCTCGGGTCAAGCAAGTACCAAGCGGTGCTGCAAGCTCTTAGCCAATTGGGGACTCAGGAGTCGAGGGCTCAGCAGATAGTTAACGCACTGCCGGATGGGCTTGACGACTCCAAGGCTCTAAAGCTCGCCCTCGCGCAACTAGCTGGCGGAAAGCTCAGCAGCAATGAGTGATGAGGAGCGAGAGCTTGAAGGGCGCCTGCGCCCGAGCTCACTTGCTGAATTTGTAGGTCAGACCAAAGTTTCCGATCAACTCTCGCTGATCATCAATGCTTCGAAGCTTCACAATCGGCCGGTAGATCACGTGTTGCTTGCTGGACCACCAGGACTTGGTAAAACTACCCTGGCGATGATTGTTGCCCATGAGTCGCAAAAGCCGCTGAGGCTAACGAGTGGTCCCGCGATTCAAAGTGCCGGCGACTTGGCGGCGATTCTCTCCGCGCTGCAGTTTGGTGATGTGCTGTTCATCGATGAAATCCATCGCATGTCGCGCTCTGCTGAGGAGATGCTTTACCTCGCGATGGAGGACTTCCGCGTAGATGTGATGGTCGGAAAAGGGCCTGGGGCATCCTCGATATCTCTTGAACTTGAGCCGTTTACGCTGGTTGGTGCGACAACTAGAAGCGGTATGTTGCCAACCCCGCTAAGAGATAGATTCGGCTTTACTGCGTTCTTGGAGTATTACAGCTCTGAAGAACTCGAGGTTGTCATCGTGAACTCCGCCAAGAAACTTGGATACGAGATCTCCGATCAAGCCGCCACGGTGCTGGCATCTAGGTCTCGAGGAACACCAAGAATCGCCAACCGTTTATTGAGAAGAGTGCGAGACCTCACTCTGGTTAGTGGGAACAGCGAGATCGACGAGCAGAGCGTCCTAGAGACCATGAGGATTTTTGAAATCGATCAGGCCGGTCTCGATCGAGTTGATCGACAACTTCTAGAGCTGCTCGCTACTAAGTTTTCAGCTCGTCCGGTGGGACTTTCTACCCTGGCCGTCGCGCTCGGAGAAGAGCAAGACACCATCGAAGCAGTTATCGAGCCATATTTGATTAGGCAGGGACTTTTGCAGCGTACCCCGCGTGGAAGAGAGATAACCGAAGCTGGAAAGGCACACCTAAACGGTTTTCTAGGCTAGGTGGGTTTCTCACCTATAATTTCGGGGTATCTGTCGGTAAGGAAAGCTCTTGGATTACATTCTGCTTGGCGTGCTCGCTGCAATGATTTTGTTGCTGGTTAGCCAGAACCGTAAGCGTCGCAAAGAGGCGGAAAAGCTTCTCGCCAGCATCGTTGAGGGCTCAAAGGTTATGCTGCACTCGGGCATCAAGGGGACCATCACCGCAATCGACGGAGATGATTTGATTTTGGAGACTACTCCAGGCGTGAAGCTGGCAGTGGTGAAGCAAGCAGTTCGCTCAGTCGAAGCTGCAACTGAGGGGAACTAGTTTTGGAAAGAAGCACGGAACAGTCAGCAAAACGCAAGCTGACTTGGGTTGCTGGAATTGCAGCCTTCTTCACCGGTCTACTTATTTGGGGTACCGCATCTGGTCAGGTTGGAGCATCGCTGACCCCGGAGCTCGCGCTTGATCTGCAGGGTGGAACCCAGATTATCTTGACCCCAACCATTGCAGATGGGTCAGAGGTAAGCCTTGAACAGCTAAACCAGGCCGCAACCATTATTCGTCAGCGTGTTGATGGCAGTGGTGTTGCAGAAGCCACAGTTACAGTCCAGGGCGAGCAGAACATCGTTGTAGCCATTCCAGGCACTCCGAGTGAGACCACGCTGCAGCTCATCAAGGCCAGCGCCCTTCTCGAATTCCGCCCGGTAATCACGTTCGCGAACAACACCGCTTTGTCAGAGAGTCCGACCGTTGATTACTCCGCTCTGAACGACACCCCTGCCACAGCGCCGGTTAATGCATCAGATGCCAATTGGATAACAGAGCGCATTCAGGCGCAGTTTGACAACCTTGACTGCACAAAGACCTTCAGGCAGCCTGGTCAGGTTGATGATGCCACCAAGCCTTTGGTTACCTGTGACGAGTCAGGTCTATTCAAATACGTTCTTGGACCGGTTGAGGTTCAGGGTCTAAACATCTCGGACGCTTTCGCTGGAACCATCACCACTACAACCGGTGCTTCCACGAATGACTGGGCAGTAAACCTCGAATTTGATGCCACTGGAACCGAAGCGTTTGGAAACGTGACCTCGCGTCTGTTCGGTCTTCCTTCGCCGCAAAACCAGTTTGCAATCACCCTTGACGGTGTGGTCATTACTGCTCCTGCAACTAACGCGGTAATCACCAACGGCCGTGCTCAGATCACAGGAAACTTCACTCAGGAGAGCGCAACCGTCTTGGCTGACCAGCTCAAGTACGGTGCACTACCAATTGGTTTTGAGGTGCAGTCTCAGGAGAACATTTCCGCAACCTTGGGAGATGAGTCGCTGCGTGCTGGTTTGATTGCAGGTCTTATCGGAATGATCGTCGTGATCGTCTATATGGCCTTCACCTATCGTGGTCTGGCCACTGTGGTGCTTGGATCATTGATCGTTGTTGCGCTTCTGGTTTACCTGGCCATTGCCTTCCTGTCCTGGCGACAGGGCTACCGCCTCTCGCTTGCGGGTGTAGCGGGATTGATTGTTTCGGTTGGTATCACGGCTGACTCGTTCATCGTTTACTTCGAACGAATTAGAGATGAGCTTCGAGACGGTAAATCGCTTGAAGTCGCGGTAGAAGCTGGTTGGAAGCGTGCTTTCAGGACCATCTTGGTCTCTGACGCGGTGAGCTTGACCGCTGCCATCGTGCTCTATGTGCTAACCAGCAGCTCGGTCCGCGGATTTGCATTCACTTTGGGTCTAACAACTCTCATCGACTTGCTCGTGGTGTCCCTATTCACTCACCCGATGGTCCAGCTGCTGGCGAGAAACAAGTTCTTTGCATCGGGTCACAAGTGGTCCGGATTTGACCTGAGTGCAGCCAAGGCTTCATACCGCGGTCGCGGAGAGTTCAGAATCAGCTCCCAGGTTGCCGAGGGCAAGGCCCTCAAGGCTTCCAAGGAAGCCCAGAAACGTCAGACGATAGCCGAGCGCAAGGCGGCGGCAGCTAAGGGTAGTGATGAGTAAATTCAGAGAATTCGGAAATCAGCTTTACTCCGGAGAGCGGTCTTTCGACTTCGTAGGTCGTCGCAAGCTCTGGTACCTAGTTGCTCTGGTGATGGTGACACTGTCAATCGTTCTCCCTGCCGCTCGCGGTGGTTTCAACTTCGGTATTGAGTTCCGAGGAGGTTCAGAGTTCCGTCTGACCAACTCTCAAGAATTGCCCCAAAGCCTCGCGGTTGACGCGATTCAGGAAGTAGTTCCTGGAGTCCAGGTTGTCGTTACCCAGGTAGGTGCTAATGACCTCAGAATTCAAACCGAGCAGCTAGCTGACGTCGAATCGGAAGAGGCTCGCCTGAATTTGGCTGAGGCATACTCGGTGCCGTCTGAGGAGGTTGCATCAAGCTTTATCGGTCCAAACTGGGGTGCTGACGTGACCCGTCAGGCTCTAATTGGTTTGGGAATCTTCTTGGTCGTAGTGTCGCTTCTGATGGCCTTCTACTTCCGATCTTGGAAGATGTCTGCTGCCGCCCTTGTAGCTTTGTTCCACGACTTGATCCTCACTATCGGAATTTATGGTGCAGTTGGTTTTGAGGTAACGCCTGCGGCCGTTATTGGATTCTTGACCATCTTGAGCTACTCGCTTTATGACACCGTTGTGGTTTTCGACAAGGTGCGCGAGAACACTCTTGAGATCGAGTACTCCGAAACCCGTACTTTCGGCGAAATGGTAAATCTGGCGGTGAACCAGACCCTCGTTCGATCCATTAACACCTCGATTGTTGCCGTTCTCCCGGTGGCATCGATTCTGTTCGTTGGTTCGACTGTTTTGGGAGCCGGAACGCTACGAGACATTTCTCTAGCGCTGTTCGTTGGAACAATCGTTGGAACCTACTCCTCGATCTTCTTGGCACCACCGGTTTACGTGCAGTTGCGTGAGGGGGAGCCAGCTCTGAAAAAGGCAGCAGAAAAGGTATTGGCTTCGCGCGCGTAAGATTCTTCCTAAGTACTAGGAGGTCTCAATGAGTGATTTAGCTTCATCATTGAGATCTCGACTGCCGAGAATCTTTACCCGGTCCTCAACCGCATACTCCCAAGACCTTGCGGATCTAATTCGCATTGTCAGGACCAATCACCCCAAAGCAGATGCTGCGTTCATGCAACGTGCCTACAAAACTGCCGAACACCACCATGCGGGACAAAAGCGTAAGTCCGGCGAGGACTACATCACACATCCGCTTGCGGTTGCCCGCATCCTTGCTGACCTGGGATCTGGTCCAGCTACTATCGCTGCGGCTTTGTTGCACGACACCGTTGAGGACACCTCTTACTCGATCGACCAAGTAAAGACTGAGTTCGGTGAAGAGGTTGCGCTGCTGGTTGATGGAGTCACAAAACTGGACAAGATGAGCTTTGGTGACTCAGCTCAGGCAGAGACAATGCGAAAAATGGTCGTCGCAATGTCCAAGGATGTGCGGGTTTTGGTGATTAAGCTCGCCGACCGTCTACACAACGCTAGGACTTGGGGATTTGTTTCTCCAGAGGCAGCTAAGCGCAAGGCTCAAGAGACCATTGAGATTTACGCGCCGCTTGCTCATCGACTAGGTATTAGTACGATCAAGACCGAGCTTGAAGACATTAGTTTCGCTGTGCTGTATCCAAAGGTTTACGAGGAAATCGTGAACTTAGTTGGACAGCGCAATCCATCTCGACAGGAGTTCACTGAGCGCGTTATCGACGAGATCGATGAGGAGCTCAGGGAAAACCGCGTCAAGGCAAAGATTGATGGCAGACCTAAGCAGTACTATTCGATCTACCAAAAGATGGTGATGAGAGGTCGCGAGTTTGACGACATCTACGACCTGGTTGGTATCCGAGTAATTGTTTCTAGCGTCCGCGACTGTTACGCAGCACTTGGTGCGATTCACGCCAAGTGGTCTCCGATTCCTGGTCGTTTCAAGGATTACATTGCAATGCCAAAACTCAACCTGTACCAGTCACTCCACACCACGGTGGTCGGGCCGGAGGGAAGAGCGGTTGAGATTCAAATTCGAACCCAAGAAATGCACCAACGTGCCGAGTACGGTGTTGCCGCTCACTGGAAATACAAGGCCGGTTCAACAAACAAAGCCGAGCAGGATGTAGATCTGGCCTGGCTGAAGCAGCTCAGTGACTGGCAAGAAGAGACCTCTGACCCAACGGAGTTTTTAGACAACCTGCGCTTTGAAATTGGTGCCAAAGAGCTCTATGTTTTCACCCCCAAGGGCAAGGTTGTTGGACTCGCCGCTGGATCCACACCAGTCGATTTCGCTTATGCAGTTCATACCGAGGTCGGACATAAGACCATTGGCGCCAAGGTCAATGGCCGCTTGGTACCGCTCGAGAGCAAACTTCAGGCCGGGGATGTAGTTGAGATCCTGACCTCAAAATCAGAAAGCGCCGGACCGAGCAAGGATTGGCTGAATTTTGTTGGCTCACCCAGGGCTAGAGCAAAAATCAAGCACTACTTCACGGTTGAACGCCGAGAGATTGCTAGCGAAGACGGTAAAGAGGCACTCACCAAGGGTTTGAGGAAACAAGGCATGCCGCTTCAGCAAATTCTCAACTCGGATGTCATCACCAAGATCGCGCTGGAACACAAGCTAGCCGACGCCCACGCTCTCTTCACGGCACTTGGCCAGGGTCAGATTTCAGTCACCAGCGTCATAGAGCGAATCAAGAGCATTCAGGGCCTAAGTTCCGGCCCTGACACCGAAGAGATTCCGATTCAGGCTCCGAAATCACTTCGAGGACCAAGAAATCCAAATCAGGGTGTGTTGGTAAAGGGTTCACCAGATGTGCTTACGAAGATGGCGCGCTGCTGCACTCCAGTGCCAGGAGACGAGATAACTGGATTCATTACCAGAGGCGATGGGGTCTCGATCCACCGAGCCGACTGCAAGAATGTCGGGTCTTTGAACAAAGATCGCGTGGTCGAGGTGAGTTGGGCTGAGAACTCCAGGGGAGTGTTCATGGTTCAAATTCAGGTTGAGGCGTTGGACCGCTCAGGATTGCTCTCCGACATCACCCGAGTGCTGTCTGAAAACCACGTCAACATTTTGAGTGCCTCAGTCTCGACCTCAAGAGATCGCGTGGCATTGAGTCGGTATGTTTTTGAGATGGGAGACCCTTCTCACCTTGACCACCTGCTAAACCAAGTGCGCAGAATCGAAGCGGTTTACGACGTTTATCGTGTGAAGAGCAACTAGTAGTTAGTTGACGGCCTTCTGAGCAGCTTCAAGCCAAGTCTTGCGAGCCTCGATCTGAGCCTGAATGTCCTTCTTCTTGGCTGCTGGAGCCTTAGCTAGCTCATCCTCCAACTCAGCGATTACCGCCTCGAGTTGAGAGACTAGCGAGTTTGAACGAGCCTTAGCAGCTGGGTCAGAACGTCGCCACTCATCGGCCTGAGCATCGCTGATGGCCTTTTCGACCTTGCGAAGCCGCTCTTCAATGCTCTTGACCTGGTCACGCGGCACGTGCCCGATCTTTACCCAACGAGCCTGAATGTCAGAAAGAGCAGACTTTGCCTTGGCAAGGTCCTTAGTGTCAATCTTCTCCGCTTCAGCAAGCAGTGCGAGCTTGGCCTGCAGGTTCTCTTTCTGAGAAACGGCTAGCTCGGCGTCCTTTGCCTTCTTGTCGTTGAAGATTGCATCTCCAGCTGCTCGGAATCTGGTCCAAAGTGCGTCCTCAACCTTGCCTGCCTTAGGTGCTGCCTTCCAGGCATCCTGGAGCTTGCGGTATTCAGCAGAGGCTTCTCCGCCCTTTGCAACCAGAGCCTCGGCCTGTTCAACGAGCTTGCTCTTGACGCTCTTGGCTTCCTTGAATTTGGAGTCAAGGGTAGAGAAATACTGACGTCTGCCAGCTTCAAACTTTGCACGCGCCTGAGAGAAACGCTTCCAGATTGGGTCAGTGAGGTTTTTGGCAACCTTCGGACCGTTCTTTTGAAGCTCTTGCCAGGCAGTGAAGAGGTCGGCCATTTCCTGGGCCGACTTTTTCCAGTTGACTGACTGCAGGTTTGAGACAATGCTCTCCGCCTTGGCAGCAATCTCTTCTTTCTTAGCAAGTGCTTCAGCAATGGCGCTCTCGCGCTCAGCCTTCAACTTCTCCGCAGCCTGCTCAATAGTTGGCGCTAGTCGGGCGAGGCGATCGCGAAGGTTGGCTAGATTTCCAACTGCTTTTGGCTCGACGAGCTCCGCTGTGATGTGGTCGTGTGCGGTCTTTAGGCTCTTCGCGTCACTAACGCCGGAAGCGATGCGCTGCTCCAGAATGCGCAGCTGCGCCTCTAGGTCCTCAAACTTGCGAACAAAGTAGGAGAGCGCTTCATCAGGAGAAACGTTGGGGTACTGACCAACCTGACGCTCAACGCCAGCGTCGATTACAAAAACATTGTTCTCTGCGTCGACGCGACCAAACTCGTTGCTAGACAATCTGTTTCTCCTTGGAATTGAGGTTTTACTCTACCGAAATACCGCTCATCAAAACTGGCTCGAGCGGACTTCCGTCATTGGAGCCATCTGCTACGCCCTGCTCAGCTATCTTCTTTACGGCATCGAGGCCTGAAGTGACCTTTCCAAGAATGGTGTAGCCACCCGCGATGTCAGAAGGAATCTGAGAGTCCTGGTAGACGATAAAGAACTGCGATCCCATTGAGGAACCATCTCCACCCTTGCGGGCCATTGCGATTACACCCTCTTTGTATACGTCGTCTGCTGGGGCGTTTTCGATTGGTCCGAAGCTGTAGCCTGGGCCACCGGTGCCATCACCGTTTGGATCGCCACACTGCAAAACAAAGATCCCTGCTGTTGTGAGGCGGTGGCAGCTAACGTTCTCATAGAAACCGTCCTTGGCTAAGCTCACGAAATTCGCAACCGCTTGAGGGGCGAGATCACCAGACAGCTCAAACTTTAAATCCGAACCGTTGAGCTTCATCGAGCCGTTCCAGGTGCGGTTCTCCGCAAGAGCTGCATCTGGAGCCGTCTTGACAGTCTCAGACTCGGTTGCGCTCTGCTCTCCGGCCAGTTCCTCAACCGAAGCTACATAGCCGGGGCCGAAGTTGAAATATGCGAACTGACCTGCAAAAGCAATGGCTAGGGCTGCTGCACCAGCAATCAATGCAAGGCGATTGTCCTTAGGTGCATTCTCGGAGCGGCGCTTAATTAGATCCTGCTTTGCCTGAAAGGCGGCTAGCTTTTCGTTGTTTTTCATCAAAACCTCGGAGTAAGTGACGACTGGCAATTCTAGGCGTTGCCTACAATCAGAATGTGGAGAAACCGCTAGCAATCAGAATGCGTCCAAAAACCATTGAAGATGTGGTCGGGCATGCCAAGCTGCTTGCTAAGGGATCTCCGATCCGAAGACTCTTGGAGGCTCAGCAGGGTGGCGCCTGGAGCTCAATAATCCTCTGGGGTCCTCCTGGGAGCGGCAAGACCACCATCGCAAGATTGCTGGTCGACAGCAAGGCGGCAGACTTTGTTGAGCTGAGCGCAGTTTCTGCAGGTGTGACGCAGGTGCGAGACGTAATTGAATCCGCGAAGAAACAGCGAGAGATATACGATCGCCCAACCATCTTGTTTCTAGATGAGATACATCGGTTTTCGAAGTCACAACAGGATTCACTCCTGGGGGCAGTAGAGAGTGGAATCCTGACGCTGGTCGCTGCGACCACTGAAAACCCATCCTTCTCGATCATCAGGCCGCTGATATCGCGATCACTGGTCTTTCACCTCGAACCGCTCACCAAGAAAGATGTCATCGGGCTGCTTGAAAGGGCCATCGAGGACAGCCAAGGTCTGAATGGAGCAGAAGCCGACACTGCTGCCCTTGATTACATTGCGGAGATTTCCTCCGGTGATGCCAGAAGAGCGCTGACCCTGCTTGAGGCGACATACAGTTCGGGCACGATAACGCTGGAGAACGCCAAGGCGGCAAGCGCAAATCAGATTGCTTACGACTCAAAGGGTGAGCTGCACTACGACACGATCAGCGCTTTTATCAAATCGGTTCGTGGTTCTGACCCGGATGCCGCTATTTACTACCTGGCCCGAATGATTCAGGGGGGAGAGGACCCGAGATTCATAGCTCGCAGATTGATGATTCTGGCAAGCGAGGATATCGGCTTGGCAGACCCAGGTGCGCTCTCCATGGCCGTAGCTGCTGCCCAGACAGTTGATTTGATTGGCATGCCCGAGGGTCGAATACCGTTGGCTGAGGCAACTATCTATCTAGCCCTTGCCCCGAAATCTAACCGAGCCTACCGGGCAATAAACCAGGCCATAGCCGACCTCGAGAACCAAGCGCTAAAGCCAATTCCTGCGCATTTGCGATCCACCGGGGCAGTTGGTTATCAGTACCCGCATGATGATCCTCGAGGAGTGCTCAGCCAGCAGTACGCGGACCTTGATAAGCGCTATTACGAACCATCTAGTCACGGCTATGAACGCACGCTTGCGGAGCGATTGCGCCAACTGGATGAAATTCTTGGCAAGTAGTGACAGCAATTAGCTCTACTGGTAAGCTTTCGAAGTTGTTCTGATCCAGCGGCTGGGAGACGAACAAGCCCCCAACAAGAAAATTCGAAAGGTACCTTTTTGTCAAAGACAACTAGAACCCGTAGCAAGACCCGTTTGTCGCGTTCACTCGGGATCGCTCTGACTCCAAAGGCTGCAAAGTACATGGAGAAGCGCCCTTACGCACCAGGTCAGCACGGCCGCACCAAGCGCAAGTCCGACTCCGACTACGCAGTTCGTCTGCGTGAGAAGCAGCGTCTGCGCGCACAGTATGGAATTCGCGAGGCACAGCTTCGCAAGACCTTCCAGGAAGCCAAGCGCACCGAGGGTCTAACCGGTGAGAACCTAGTGGAGCTACTAGAGATGCGTCTGGACGCACTAGTACTTCGCTCCGGCTTCGCTCGCACCATGGCGCAGGCTCGCCAGATGGTTGTGCACCGCCACATTTTGGTTGACGGCCAGAGAATCGACCGTCCTTCTTTCCGCGTGAAGCCAGGACAGATGATTCACGTTCACGAGAAGAGCGAGAAGACCGAGCCGTTCCAGGTTGCAGCAGCCGGCGGAAACGCTGATGTGCTGGCGACCACTCCTGAGTACCTAAGTGTTCAGCTAGACAAGCTGCAGGCCACCCTGGTTCGCCGTCCAAAGCGTGCCGAGGTACCAGTGACCTGTGAAGTCCAGCTGGTCGTTGAGTACTACGCAGCGAGGTAACAACTTATGAGCGGTGGCGAAATTGCCGGCATCATCTTTGCCAGCAGTTTCGCCGTGCTCATTTTGTTTATTGGCTTTGTGCTAATCAAAGTCGCAAAGCTGGTCGATGAGACCGCTAGAACGGTCAGCACTTTCAACCAGGAGCTGGAGCCGATGTTGGCGGAGGCGCGAGTAACTCTCACTGAAGCGAACAAACAACTCAGGCGCATTGACCAGATCACCGAGGATGTTGAGCAGGTAACTGAGAACATCAACTCCCTGGTCGCGGTATTCACAGCATCTGTTGGTGCTCCGCTAACTAAACTTTTTGGTGTCATGCAGGGCGTGGCAAAGACCCTTGGAAAGCGCAGGTAATCATGTCGAAGCTTGGTTGGTTTGTAGCGGGTGTATCTCTGGGCGCTATCACTGTTATCCAGCTACGTGATAACCCAAGGGCACAGGCCGCTTTGGATGAGGCTCTTGATGCCGCCAAGGACTTTGCCTCCGCTGTCAAAGAGGGCTATCTAGAGCGCGAGGCAGAGCTAGAGGCGCCTGTGAAGGTAGCTGCAAAGCCGGTTGCCAAGCGCAAGCCGACCGCCAAGACTTCAAAGCCAGCCTCGAAGCCAAAGGCTGCACCAAAGCGCAAAACCTCCACCACTAAGTAGACATCCATGAAGACTGCCGAAATCAAACGGCGGTGGCTTGAGTTCTTTGAGCGCAAGGGCCACACCGTAGTTCCGAGTGCGCCACTAATCTCTCAAGACCCAACCCTGATGTTTGTGGTTGCCGGCATGGTCCCGTTTATCCCTTACATGACTGGTGTTTTGCCAGCGCCATACCCAAGAGCCACCAGTGTTCAGAAGTGTGTCAGAACCTTGGATATCGATGAGGTAGGCAAGACCACTCGTCACGGCACCTTCTTCCAGATGAATGGAAACTTTTCCTTCGGTGACTACTTCAAGAAGGAAGCGATCGCTTTTGCCTGGGAACTACTTACTTCAAAGCTTGAGGATGGTGGCTTGGGCTTTGATCCCGAGCGGCTATGGGTCACGGTTTACCAAGATGACGATGAGGCAATCGGCTACTGGCTAGAGCAGTCAACTGTCCCTCGTGAGCGCATCCAAAAGCGTGGCATGCGGGATAACTACTGGTCTACCGGACAGCGCGGTCCTGCAGGTCCATGCTCAGAGATTTATTACGACCGCGGTCCCGAGTATGGTGCTGAGGGTGGCCCAGAGGCCGACGAGGATCGCTACATCGAGATCTGGAACTTGGTTTTCATGCAGTACGAACGTGCTGATGGCGGAACCAAGGATCACTACGAAATCCTTGGAGAGCTTCCAAAGAAGAACATCGATACCGGAATGGGACTGGAACGCGTCGCATTCCTGCTCCAGGGCGTTGAGAACATCTACGAGATTGACCAGGTTCGACCGCTAATTGACATCGCCGCCCAGCTCAGTGGCAAGCAATACGGCGCCAATGAGCAGGATGATGTTCGTATGCGAGTGGTCGCGGACCACATCAGATCTGCTTTGATGTTGATGTCTGATGGTGTCACTCCATCTAACGAGGGTCGTGGCTACATTCTTCGTCGTCTACTGCGTAGATCGATTCGAGCCCTGAGACTTATTGGTGTCACAGAACCAAGCTTTGAAAGACTCTTCACCGCCTCGAAAAACGCCATGGTTGAGGCCTACCCCGAACTCGAGGAGAGCTTTGCTCGAGTTCTCAGATCTGCACTGGCGGAAGAGGCTGGGTTTAGAAGGACCCTGGAGGCTGGAACCGTTGTTCTTGAGGAGGCAATTGCCAAGGCCAACAAGATTCTGGGTGGGGATGTTGCCTTCTTGCTTCACGACACTTATGGCTTCCCAATCGATCTGACTCAGGAGATTGCTGAGGAGAACGGCCTTGCAGTAGATAGAGACGAATTCAACCGCCTAATGGCCGAGCAGAAGCAGCGCGCCAAGGAGGATGCCAAGAGCAAGAAGGTTGGCGCAGCTGGACTGCAGGTCTATAGCGAATTCCGCCAAAAGGGTGAAACCCAATTCCTTGGCTACGAGAGCCTTCATGCCGAGGGTCGGGTGTTAGGACTGATCCGGGAAGGTGAAGTTACGAATTCGCTAAGCGAAGGCGAGATCGGTGAGCTATTCATTGACAAAACCTCGCTCTATGCCGAATCTGGTGGTCAGGCCGCTGATGCTGGTGTAATCCGCGGTGATGGTTTTGAGCTTGAAGTAATCGATGTTCAAAAGCCGGTCAAGGGTCTGTTCTCTCACAAGGTGAGGGTGCTCAGCGGTGAGGTTACAACTGGCACCGTGGCAGAAACTTTGGTTGATCCGCAGTGGCGACTTGGGGCCTGCCAAGCTCACTCTGCAACCCACGTGGTGCACGCTGCACTGAGACAGGTTCTTGGCCCAGAGGCGTTGCAATCTGGATCATTCAACAAGCCCGGCTACATGCGCCTTGACTTTGCCTGGGGGGAGGCGCTTTCTGACAGCGCTAAGAGTGAGATTGAAGAAGTAGCAAACCTAGCAATTAGGTCTGATTTGGCAGTTTCCGCCCAGTTTATGACTCTTCCTGAAGCCAAAGACTGGGGCGCCATCGCACTCTTTGGTGAAACCTATGATGAGTCGGTTCGTGTGGTTCAGGTCGGTGGTCCTTGGTCCCGCGAGCTCTGCGGTGGAACCCACGTATCCCGTTCGAGTCAAATTGGCTTGGTTTCAATCAGCAATGAATCATCGGTTGGCTCAGGGGCTCGAAGAATCGAAGCCCTAGTGGGCATCGAGGCACTTCGAAACCTCACCCGTGAGCGCGACTTGGTGAAACGTCTAGCTGCGAGTATCAAGGCTCCAGCGAGTGAGCTGGAGGCGAAGATCGCTGACGCCCTAGAGGAGCTGCGGGCTGCGAACCGCAAAATAGCGGAGCTGGAAGCAGCCCAAGCTCTCTCAAAACTTCCCGAGCTTCTCGCATCAGCTAAAGAGGTTTCAGGACTAACGGTAGTGAGTGCAACTCTTGCGGGTATGAACCCAGATGGGCTCAGAAACCTAGCTGTAGCTGCTCGTGATCAGCTTGGCTCAAAATCGGTCGTAATCCTTGGCTCGGATTTCGAATCCAGACCCACCGTGATGGTTGCCTGTGGTCAGGCAGCAATTGAGAGCGGTTCAAAGGCCGGGGATTTGGCCAAGGCTGCAGCGGCTGAGCTCGGCGGCGGTGGCGGTGGCAAGGCTGATCTTGCCCAGGGTGGTGGAACCGATGTTTCTAAGCTCAATGCGGCTATTGCGGTTGCAGCAGGTTTAGTGAAGTGAGAAAGCTGGCGATCGATGTGGGGGATGCCCGAATCGGAATCGCCATCTCCGAGGGCTCCTTGGTTCTCCCGCTAGAGGTATTGCAGGCTTCTGAAGAGGCCGCAGCTGAGGTTATGGATCTCGCCAAATCCAGGTGGAGTGGGTCCTTTAACTAGAGCAATGTTGGTAAAAAACGTTGTGGATTCTGCAACTAGACAATCTAGAAACTCCCGATAATTTACATATTCAAATGATCTCTCAGCGCCTCTTAAATTTTGCAGCTGCAATTGGGGTGTTACTTGGCGCGATCGGACTTGTTCGTACTGGTGCAATAGTGGTGGGCGCTGCGATTGCGCTCACAGGTGTGAGGCAAGAGCGTCGAATTGAGCGTTATTTGCCACTTGCGATAGGAGTAGCGCTCATCGCCGTGGCAATTGTGCTTCCGCACGGGCGATAGAATTATCTTGACGTCAAGATACTCTTAATTAAACGGGGAAGATATGCCAGGAAAAGTAATCGTCGTAGGAGCTGGTTTTTACGGCTCAACCACCTCAATGCGATTAG
>RFTL01000034.1 GCA_009923455.1 Actinomycetota bacterium
CGCCCAGATGAGGATGAGCATTTCCATCGGTTGGAGCGCCGTGAGTTGCCCAGCGAGTGTGTCCGATACCGATGTGAGAATCCTTGATCGGGTTTTTCTCCAGCTCTTCAACCAACACCGACAGCTTGCCGGCGCGCTTTCTGGTCTGCAGTCCGACCTCTGGGTCGATTACTGATACCCCCGCAGAGTCATAGCCTCGATACTCAAGTCTGCGAAGACCTGAGATAAGAACATCGAGGGAAGACCCTGGACCTACATAGCCCACGATTCCACACATGCGTCTAAATCTACGGCAGAATTAGCGCTTGTGAGTGGAGCCCACGGCCTGGAGAGCCTTTCCCCCTACCTCGCAATAGACCGTGAGGACTGGGCTGAACTCGCCCTAACCACTTCGCTTCCACTCACCGAGTCTGAGATTGAAAACCTGCGCGGTCTGGGAGATTTCTTAGACCTCAAAGAGGTGCAAGAGGTATATCTTCCGCTCAGCCAGCTGCTTTCCATCTATGCCGCCAAAACTCAAGAGTTGCACCTTGCCACCAGCAACTTTTTTGGTGAGCGTGCAGCCAGAACTCCATTCATTATTGGAGTGGCTGGTTCGGTTGCAGTTGGGAAGTCAACAGTTTCCAGGCTGCTCAGAGAACTTTTGCAGCGTTGGAACGAAACCAGCCATGTGGAGCTTGTGACAACCGATGGTTTCCTCTATCCAAATGCCGAACTTGAGCGCCGTGGCATCATGCATCGCAAGGGCTTCCCGGAGAGCTATGACCGCAAGCGCCTTCTGCAGTTTGTGAGCGATATCAAATCTGGCCGACAGGGTGTTACCGCACCGATTTACTCACACCTCTCCTATGACATCGTCCCAGGCGAAGAGGCCGAGGTCACCACACCGGATGTTTTGATCCTGGAGGGTCTCAATGTTTTGCAACCACCATCGATTGGCCAGGAGTTAGCACTGAGCGATTTCTTTGACTTCACCATTTTTATTGATGCTGAGGTTAAGAACATTGAGTCCTGGTATCTGAACCGCTTTGAAAAACTCTGGGAATCGGCATTCACCAACCCCAAGTCATACTTCCATCAACTGACCACTGAGCTAACAAAGGACCAAGCTCTAGAGCGGGCGAGGGGTTTTTGGAAGGAAATCAATCTTCCAAACCTCAGAGAGAACATCGAACCAACTCGATCACGCGCCACCTTGGTTATGCAAAAAGGTGACAATCACCGAGTTGAGAAAGTTCTAATCCGAAAGGTCTAGAAGTCGAACAGCTCAGTGAGCAGACTCTTCTTCTTTTTGTGACCGTAGTAGTACTGAACCTGAGGCTGAGCTGGTGCAGAAGCAGGAGCGGCAGGTGCTGGCTTGTAGAAAGCCTGCTCCGCATCAACCAGGTGCTCTAGTTCACCGCGGTCTAGGAACACACCACGACATGAGGTGCACTGATCGATGTGAATACCGTTTCGCTCGTAGGTTCTCATGCCTGCGCCACACTTTGGGCAAATCAGTTCCATTTACGCTCCTTCAGAGGTTTTAGTAATTAACCGCTACGGAGCTGAAAGATTTCTTAGAAAACGCTCGAGACGAAACTGGTGTGGGCTTTGATCAGAGCCTTCGGCATCGTTTCTGCGAACGCCTTGCGCTCGTCAGACTCCGAGTATTGTTTTTCCGCCGCTAAAAAGCTCTGTTGGTCGCCTTGGTATGAGCAAAGCCAGGTTAGTTCGGTCTTGTCCTCGGACAGATACATCCACTCGGCACCAAAACCATACTGATTCCTCAGCGGCATGACATCTTGCTTCACCCAGCGGAGAAACTCATCGGCTAGTTGCGGAGCTAGTTCGTAGCGCCTTAGCTGGTAGGTGTGAGTTCTGCCCATAAAAATCTTTCGTTCTCTGAGGACAGACTAGTTTGCTGATTGAACAATTCGAACGAGCGACAGTTCTCACCGGTTGCTATCCTGCAGATAACTGATTCTGAAGCCAGGTGCACGTGAAACGGATTTTCCTAGGCATATCCCTAGCTGCAATTGGTGCGCTACTCATTACCTTGGGGGCTGTGCTGGCAACGGACGCCATTGAAAAATACACCGGAACCACACCAATCGAACCGGGAAGTCCATTCTGCTTCGAGGTAGGGAAATCATCTGAGCTTGGTGGAGATTGTTTTTGCGTTGAGGAGGAACTGGACTCAGTTGCTGAACTTGATTGTCTGGTCGAAAGTCGGGTCATTCCCGCGAGTGAATACGAGATGTTCCTAAACGATCCATCGTTCAGGAAAAAGGCCGGGCTTTCTGAACTGGAGCCCCAGAGTCAAGCTCCAACTCAAAGCGACGCACCTACGCAGGTTGTGTTGCCGTTTTGCTCAGCTGTGGGTAAAGAATCTCAGATAGCTGGTGATTGCTTTTGTGTTGAAGGTTCGATAGACACCATCGATGAACTTGACTGCATGATTGAAAGTGGTTTGATTCCTCGCGAACAGTACGAAACGTATCGAGAGCAAATGACAAAAGGGAACTAAAGCCCCAGCCTGCGCTCAACTAGAAGAGCGATTCGGTCCGCCCAGCTCTGAGCAGTGCCCTGATCGGCGGCCTCAACCATGACGCGAACCAGATTCTCAGTTCCCGAGGCGCGAAGCAGCACGCGACCACGATCGCCAAGCTCCTCGGTTGCCTGAAGCACAACTGCCTGCAACTCCTCATCGCTATCGACTCGGGTTTTATCAACTCCTGGAACATTGACCAAGACCTGAGGGAAATTAGGCATCACAGAAACTAGTTCACGTAGAGATTTGCCGGTAGCGGCGACCTGAGCAGCCAGGTGAAGACCGGTCAGAACACCATCACCGGTGGTGGCATACTGCGAAAAGATGATGTGGCCAGACTGCTCTCCACCAAGTGAGTACCCGCCCTCGCGCATGGCCTCGAGGACGTAGCGATCCCCAACCTTGGTATCGATGATTCCGATGCCGGCATTTTGCATTGCGATCTTTAGCCCAAGGTTGCTCATCACGGTTGTCACCAGGGTGTTGCGAGCCAGCTGACCGGAGTTCTTCAGAGCCAGAGCGAGAACTGTCATGATGTGATCACCATCTACGATCGCACCGGTGTGATCCACCGCCAAGCAACGATCTGCGTCACCATCGTGAGCGATTCCCAAATCTGCACCGTGAGCAACAACGGCTGCCTGCAGGGCAGAGAGGTGAGTCGAACCGCAACCCTGGTTGATGTTATTGCCATCTGGGTCATTGCCGATGGTGATTACTTTGGCACCCAAATCAGCAAAAGCCTGAGGCGAAATTGCACTTGCCGCACCGTTGGCGCAATCGACAACAACCTTCAGGCCATCGAGGCGATTTGGAATGGTGCCAAGCAGGTGAAGCAAATAGCGATCTTCAGCGTCTGCGAACCTAGTGATTCGTCCAACCTCAGCACCAATCGGAGTCAGTGCCTTCCCCATAGCCGCTTCAATCTTGTCCTCGGTGGCGTCGGGAAGCTTGTGACCACCGCGGGAGAAGAACTTAATGCCGTTGTCGGGAGCAGAGTTGTGGCTGGCCGAAATCATGACACCGAAGTCGGCATCCAGATCAGCTGTCAGGTAGGCAGCGCCGGGGGTTGGAATCACGCCGGCATCAAAAACATCGACGCCTGATGCAGCCAGTCCGGCAGAAACCGCAGCGGAAATAAAGTCGCTTGAGATTCTTGGGTCGTGACCGATAACAGCTCGCGGGCGATCGCCTCGAACTCTGGCCTCCTCAGACAAAACCAAGGCAGCCGCCTGCGACAAACGCAGCGCAAAATCTGCGGTTATGTCTTTGTTAGCGATGCCCCGAACACCGTCGGTGCCAAATAGCCTGCCCATGGCAGAAGCGTATTCGTTAGCGCTTGGAGAACTGGCTAGCCTTGCGGGCCTTCTTCAAACCAGCCTTCTTGCGCTCGATAACGCGAGCGTCACGGCTTAGGAAGCCAGCCTTCTTCAAGGTAGGACGGTTGTTGTCCTTGTCAATCTCGTTTAGTGCACGAGAGATGCCAAGACGCAGCGCACCAGCCTGGCCAGCGCTTCCGCCACCGTCGATACGAGCGATTACGTCGTATGCACCCTGCAGCTCAAGAACCTTGAATGGGTCAGTGATCAGCTGCTGGTGAAGCTTGTTTGGGAAGTAGTCCTCGAAGGTACGACCGTTTACGGTGATCTTGCCGCTGCCTGGTACCAGGCGAACGCGAGCGACGGCCTCCTTGCGACGGCCGGTGCCAGCGCCTGGCTGGGATAGGTCTCCGCGTGAGCGCACAGCCTTAGCTGGTGCAGACTCGGTGGTGTAGGAGGTCTCTGCCTCGATTGCGGTGTTCTCTGCCACGGTCTAGTCCTTACTGGGCGATCTGAGAAATGGTGAATGACTTTGGCTGCTGTGCAGCGTGAGGGTGGTTAGCACCCTTGTAAACCTTTAGCTTTCCTAGCTGCTGGTCACCGAGAGAGTTCTTTGGCAGCATGCCGCGGATTGCCTTCTCGATTGCGCGCTCTGGGTTCTTCTCCAGAAGCTCGGAGTAAGTGGTCGCGGTTAGACCACCTGGGTAACCAGAGTGACGGTAAGCCTTCTTCTGAGCCAGCTTGGAACCGGTTAGCGCTACCTTGTCTGCGTTGATGATGATGACAAAGTCACCGTTGTCCATGTGAGCAGCGAAGGTTGGCTTGTGCTTGCCGCGCAAGAGAGCGGCAGCGTGGGTTGCAAGACGACCTAGAACAACATCGGTGGCGTCAATGACGAACCACTCGTGGCTCAGCTCGCTGGCCTTTGGCGAATAAGTACGCACGCTAAATTACCTCGTAGTTTCTTTTGTGTGATTCCGCGAGATCTAACGCGGTTTCAAACCTTTCGGCATAGCCGAACCAAGGTGCAAGTTTAGGACAGTTTCACCCAATAGGTCAAACAGAAATTTCCTCGCTGGAGCGCAAATTTCTAGCTTTTTCTGCCTGAGCAGCCCAAAGCTCTGGCTCGGGGTAGTCAACCGAGGTCAGCGTCAAGCCATGTGGGGCAACAACTTTGAACTTTGATACCCGCTTTGCCGTTTTCAAAATCTGCGATAGCTCGTTAACGCTTAGCTTTTTCTGCCCGATGGCTATCAGGGCTCCAACCATGGATCGCACCTGGTTGTGACAAAAGGCATCGGCCTCCAAATAGACCTCGATGTTGTCCTCAAACCTCGTCACCTTGAGGGTTTTTAGGTTCCTGATGGTTGTGGCACCGGCTCGCGGTTTACAAAACGCCCCGAAGTCATGCAGTCCAACCAAAGCCTTGGCTGCCTGATTCATAAGTTCAGCATCTAGCTCCCCCGCAACCCAGAGTTCATAGCGAGAGCTCAGTGGGGATTTGGGGCTGAGATCATCGGCAATCAAGTAGCGATATGCCCTTCCGGTTGCGCTGAACCGGGCATCGAAATCGGGTGAAACCTGATCAATCGAATAGATGACAATCTCGGGGGTCAATAGGCTCTGCAGGCGCGAAACCGTGAAGCCCGATCTCCCTGCCCGCTTGAGTTGTTCGGGGCTGAGATCAACATGACACACTTGGCCAAGAGCATGAACCCCGGCATCGGTTCGACCGGCAACTCGCATACCGAAATCGCTTTGATCTTCACCGAAGATCACACTCAACGCTCGAAGCAGTTCACCCTGAACGGTTCTGAGACTGGGTTGTTTTGAAAAGCCAGCGAAGTCAGTTCCGTCATAGGCGAAGTCCACCCGGAAACGAGAAAACCCGCCGGTTAGACCAGCGGGCTTACTCATGTTTAGTCCTTTACTTAGGCCTTTGGCTCTTCAGCCTCAGCGGTCTCCTCAGCGGCAGGAGCTTCGGTGCTCTCCTCGGCAGCTGGAGCCTCAACGGCCTCCTCAACGGCTGGGGTCTCTACAACCTCAGCTGGTGCCTCGGCAACCTCGGCCTCAACTACTGCCTCTTCAACGGCCTCGACCTCAACTGCTGCAGCTGCAGCAGCTGCACCGGCGGTAGCTACGTTGTTGACGAGCTTAGTCTTTTGGGACTTTGGCTTTGGGTTCACAGCCTCGAGCACTAGCTCGATAACCGCCATCGGAGCGTTGTCACCCTTGCGGTAGCCAAGCTTGGTGATGCGGGTGTAGCCACCCTGACGCTCTGCAACCAACGGTGCAATCTCAGTGAATAGCTCGTGAACCACACCCTTGTCCAGGATCTGGGTCATAACGCGACGACGAGCAGCTAGGTCGCCACGCTTTGCGAAGGTCACTAGACGCTCGGCAACTGGGCGCAGACGCTTTGCCTTGGTCTCGGTGGTGACGATTCTCTTGTGCTTGAAAAGCGAGGTCGCCATGTTGTTCAGCATTAGACGCTCGTGGGCTGGACCGCCTCCGAGACGTGGGCCCTTTGTTGGGGTAGGCATTTCTTTCTCCTTGGATTTCTAAGCGTTAGATCTGGTCGTCGTCGAATCCGCCACCGAAGTAGGCGCCGTCAAAGCCTGGAACTGCGTCCTTGAAGCGCAGGCCTAGGCCGGCAAGCTTCTCGCGGACCTCGTCAACAGACTTGGAGCCGAAGTTACGGATGTTCATCAGCTGGTCTTCGCTCAACGCGATCAGCTCAGAAACGGTGTTGATTCCCTCACGCTTTAGGCAGTTGTAGGAACGAACGGTTAGGTCTAGGTCCTCGATTGGGGTGGAGAGCTCGTTGGAGGCTGCAACCTCAACTGGAGCTGGGCCAATCTCAATACCCTCAGCCTCGCTGTTTAGCTCCTTAGCTAGACCAAAGAGCTCAACCAGGGTTGAACCTGCTGAAGCGACTGCATCGCGAGGCGCAATTGAAGGCTTGGTCTCAACGTCAACGATTAGCTTGTCGAAGTTGGTGAACTCACCCGCACGAGTTGCCTCAACGCGGTAGGAGACCTTCAAAACTGGGGAGTAGATGGAGTCAACTGGAATAACGCCAGCCTCAGCATCTGGGTTGCGGTTCTGTGAAGCCTGAACGTAGCCACGACCGCGCTCGATGATGAACTCGATCTCTAGCTTGCCCTTGGCGTTCAAAGTTGCAAGCACTAGCTCTGGGTTGTGAACCTCAACACCAGCTGGCACCTGAATGTCAGCAGCGGTAACAGGACCTGCGGTGTTCTTGGAAAGGTGTGCAACAACTGGGGCGTCGTGCTCGGAGGAGACCACCAGGTTCTTGATGTTGAGGATTACCTCAACAACGTCTTCCTTGACACCTGGAATGGTCGAGAACTCGTGAGAAACACCCTGGATGCGGATGTTGGTAACCGCAGCACCTGGAATGGAGCTCAGTAGGGTGCGGCGGAGGGAGTTACCTAGGGTGTAGCCAAAGCCTGGCTCTAGTGGGTCAAGTACAAAACGTGAACGGTTTGTACCTAGTACTTCTTCGTGCAGAGTTGGGCGCTGTGCAATTAGCACTATTCGGTTCCTTTCATCTGAGTACCCGCTATTTGATACTCGTCTTGACACTCAGGGGGGTCACCTGAATGCGTGAATCTTTAGTTGTGGTTTGAGAGCGTGTGCTAGTTAGACACGACGGCGCTTTGGAGGGCGGCAACCATTGTGAGCCTGTGGGGTCACATCGGAGATTGAGCCAACCTCAAGACCTGCTGCCTGAAGCGAACGGATTGCAGTTTCGCGACCAGAGCCTGGGCCCTTCACGAAAACGTCAACCTTCTTTAGGCCATGCTCCTGAGCCTTGCGAGCTGCAGACTCAGCTGCCATCTGGGCTGCGAACGGGGTCGACTTACGCGATCCCTTGAAGCCCACATCACCGGATGATGACCAGGAGATAACAGCTCCGGTTGGGTCGGTGATGGTGATGATGGTGTTGTTGAAGGTCGAGCGGATGTGCGCCTGACCGTTAGGTACGTTCTTCTTGTCCTTGCGGCGAGGCTTACGAGCCGCAGCGGATGCCTTAGGTGCTGCCATTTTCTATCTCCTAAATCCTTAGCCGCTACTAGCGGGTTGCCTTCTTCTTGCCGGCCACGGTGCGCTTTGGTCCCTTACGGGTACGAGCGTTGGTCTTGGTGCGCTGACCACGAACCGGTAGTCCCTTACGGTGACGCAGACCCTCGTAGGATCCGATCTCTACCTTGCGGCGAATGTCAGCTGCAACGTCACGGCGGAGGTCACCCTCTACCTTGTAGTTCTTCTCAATCTCATCGCGAAGGGCGACCAACTGGTCGTCAGATAGGTCCTTAACGCGGATGGACTCGTTGATTCCGGTGGTCTTCAAAATCTCGCTGGAGCGAGTGCGACCGATTCCGTAAATGTAGGTTAGGGAGATAACCACGCGCTTGTCGCGAGGAATATCTACACCAGCAATACGTGCCATTTGGATTTTCTCCTGTGTAGTAGAAGGTCTTCAGCATCCCCATCCCAACCTGGCTGATCGAGCCTCGGCCTTCTTCCGAGGGTTAGTCCTAAGACTTGGTGATGCTCTTGCTATTTAGTTGTGGGTTAGGGCAATTAGCCCTGGCGCTGCTTGTGGCGAGGGTTCTCGCAGATCACCATCACGCGACCGTGACGGCGGATGACCTTGCACTTGTCGCAGATCTTCTTAACGCTCGGGTTAACCTTCATGCTCTTACTTTCTACTTGTAGCGGTAGATGATGCGGCCGCGGGTCAGGTCGTAGGTGGACAGCTCTACAATCACGCGGTCTCCGGGGAGAATGCGGATGTAGTGCTGACGCATCTTTCCCGAGATGTGGGCTAGGACTAGGTGTCCGTTGGTCAGCTCCACCCGAAACATTGCATTCGGTAGGGCTTCAACGACCGATCCCTCGATCTCGATTACGCCGTCTTTGTTGGCCATGCACTCACTTCACTACTTTTGTGACGTCACAGACACGCAAAAAACCAACCCAAAAATTGAAAAGGATTTCACGCAGAAACGCCAAGGGAAAATCCTAGGGGAATTTGCAGGCGAATGCTAGTCCCAGAAACCAAAAAACTTGGGCAAATTTGCACAGGTTTTTAGTCCAGCGGAACCGGCGTCACACCGAATGGTTTGAGCCCCTCAAAACCACCATCCTGGGCAGTCAGAACCCAGATTCCCCTGGAGTGAACCGCAACCGAGTGCTCCCAGTGGGCTCCATCCGAACCATCCTTGGTGGCAACGGTCCAGTCGTCCGCTAAAACCTCGGTTCTTTGATTGCCAGCGGTAATCATCGGTTCGATAGCTACACACAGACCTGGCTCGACCTTTGGACCCTGATCTCTTACTCGATAGTTAAACACCGCTGGATCCTCATGCATCGAGCGACCAATGCCGTGACCGACGTATTGCTCCAAAATGCCATAGTTTCCGCGATCGAGAATGTACTTCTCGATCTCTACTCCGACCTCATTTAGCCGCTTTGCTCTTGCCAGGGCTGCGATTCCGGCCCAGAGTGACCCCTCACAGACATCGCTCTGGCGCTGGCGCTCTCTGGTCTGGGCATCATCTCTGCCTGGAACCACCATCGAAAAAGCGCTGTCGCCGTTCCAGCCATCCACCTCGGCACCGCAGTCAATCGAAACCAAATCCCCAGCCGAGAGCACGCGATTGGATGGGATGCCGTGCACAACTTCGGAATTCACACTCGCACAGATGGTGTGGTAGTAACCGGGCACGAGCTGAAAGTTGGGTCTTCCGCCACCGGCACGAATGGTTTGCTCAGCTATCCGATCAAGCTCCAGGGTGGTCACACCTGGTTTGATGTTTGCGCGGACTGCTTCGAGAGCTTTCTGAGTCAATAGACCAGCAACCCGCATTTTGCGGATTTGATCTTCGGTTTTGAGCTCGTACTTGTTACGCATCGCGGCTTAGGCCACGGGCCTCTAGGGCTTCGATGATGCGCTCGGTGACCTCGGAGATTTCGCCCAAGCCATCAATCATCGCGACCAGGCCGCGGGCAGCATAGATGTCAATCAGCGGAGCGGTTTGGGAATCGTAAACCTCTAGTCGGCGACGAATGACCTCTGGAGTGTCATCGGCACGACCCTCGATCTCGGCACGCTTGGCCAAACGACGAATCAACTCTTCATTGTCAGCGGTGAGCTGGACAACGACATCCAAGGCGGTGTTGGTCGCATCCAGAATGGCATCCAGCTCGTGAACCTGATCGACGGTCCTGGGATAACCATCAAGCAAGAAGCCTTTAGCGGCATCGTCATGAGAGAGGCGATCGCGAACCAGGGCATTGGTCAGGCTGTCCGGAACATATTCGCCGCGGTCCATGAAGGCCTTTGCCTGCTTGCCAAGCTCGGTTTCGTTCTTCACGTTGTAGCGGAAGATGTCGCCGGTTGAGATTGCAGGAATGCCGAAAGACTGAGCTAGCAGTGCAGCCTGGGTTCCTTTGCCAGCCCCGGGAGGACCGATCATAAGGAGCCGGGTCACTTCAGAAGACCCTCGTAGTTACGCTGCTGCATCTGAGCATTAATCTGCTTCACGGTCTCCAGACCAACACCAACGATGATCAGGATCGAGGTGCCACCGAATGGGAAGTTCTGGTTGGTACCGATGGCGGTGAATGCGACCAGCGGAATCAGCGCGATCAGACCCAGGTAAATCGCACCTGGTGCGGTGATGCGGCTGATTACGTACTCGAGGTACTCGGTGGTTGGCTTGCCGGCACGAATACCAGGAATGAAGCCACCGTACTTCTTCATGTTGTCGCTGATCTCCTCAGGGTTGAGGGTGATTGCAACGTAGAAGTAGGTGAAACCAACGATCAGTGCTAAGTAGATAGCCATGTATAGCGGGTTATCGCTCTGGGTTAGGTAGGTAGAGATCCAGGTAACCCATGGAGCAACCTGACCATTTGCATCTGGCTGGTTGAACTGAGCCAGCAACGCTGGGAGGTAAAGCATTGAGGAAGCAAAGATAACCGGGATAACACCAGCAGTGTTTACCTTCACTGGGATATAGGTGGACTGACCACCGTAAGCCTTGCGACCAACCATGCGCTTTGCATACTGCACTGGGATGCGGCGCTGGGACTGCTCAACCAGAACGACCAAACCAACAACCACGAAACCAACCGCCATAACGATCACGAAGATTTCGATGGTGCGGGTCTGCAGGATCTGCAGTAGCGATGCTGGGAAGGTGGAGGCAATCGAGGTGAAGATAAGTAGTGACATGCCGTTACCGACACCTCGCTCAGTGATGAGCTCGCCAATCCACATGATCAAGCCAGTTCCTGCGGTCATGGTGATGACCATCAGGGTGATTGCCAGTGGGTCGGTGTTGACCAAGATTGGCAAAGTACAGTCGGCACCAAACAGCGCACCCTGTCTTGCAACCGCAATCAAGGTCGTTGCCTGCAAAAGACCTAGCGCGATGGTTAGGTAACGGGTGTACTGGGTTAGCTTGGCCTGACCCTGAGGACCCTCTTTGTGCAGGGTCTCAAAGCGCGGAATAACCACACGAAGTAGCTGGGTGATGATCGACGCCGTGATGTAAGGCATGATGCCCAGGGCGAAGATCGAAAGCTGAAGCAGTGCTCCACCGGAGAACAGGTTCACCAGTTCGTAAAGACCAGAGGTCGAGTTGCTCTGCGCTAGACACTGTTGGACGTTGGTGTAATCCACGTTTGGGCTCGGGATAAACGAGCCCAAACGGAAGATTGCAATCATTCCAAGGGTGAACGCAAGCTTGTTACGCAAATCCGGTGTACGGAATGCGCGAGCAATGGCCTGAAACACGGTGAACCTACTCCCCTGAAGCTAGTTAGGCGTTGACGCTACCGCCAGCGGCCTCGATCTTGGTCTTTGCTGACGCGGATACCTTGTCAACAGTGACCTCAAGCTTAACCGAGACGTCGCCATTGCCAAGTACCTTGACTGGCTCGCCCTTGCGAACTGCACCCTTAGCAACTAGGTCGCTTACGGTTACAGCACCACCCTTAGGGTATAGCTCGGAGAGCTTGTCTAGGTTTACCACCTGGTACTCAACACGGAATGGGTTCTTGAAACCGCGCAGCTTTGGAGTGCGCATTACCAAGTTCACGCCACCACCTTCGAAGCCGAGGCGAGTGGTAGTGCGAGCGCCAGTACCCTTGGTACCGCGACCGGCAGTCTTACCCTTCGAACCCTCACCAAGACCCTTACGAGTCTTCTCCTTCTTGGCACCCTTTGCAGGACGCAGGTGGTGAAGCTTCAGGATCTGGACCTTCTCGGACTTCTCCTCAGACTTCTTAGCAGCTGGCTTGGCAGCAGCCTTGGGCGCAGCCTTTTCAGCAGCTGGCTTTGCAGCAGCCTTAGGAGCGGCCTTTGGTGCAGCAGCCTTGGCGGCTGGCTTAGCAGCAGCGGTCTTTGCAGGTGCCTTAGCGGCGGCAGCCTTTGGGGCAGCCTTGGCGGCTGGCTTGGCAGCAGCCTTAGCGGCTGGCTTCTTCTCTTCTGCCATTAGTCGATCTCCTCAACCTTTACAAGGTGGGCAACGGTCATCACCAGGCCGCGAACAGACTTGTTGTCTTCTTTCACGACGATGTCACCGATGCGCTTCAGACCCAGGGTGCGAAGTGAATCGCGCTGGTTCTGCTTGCCACCGTTTGAACTCTTGATCTGGGTAACTTTCAGACGAGCAGCCATTAGGCACCTGCCTTCTCAGTTGCAGGCAGTAGGCGAGCTGGTGCTACCTCTGCCAGGTTCTTGCCACGACGAGCAGCAACGGAGCTTGGCTCCTCCAGCTGACGCAGTGCTGCAACGGTGGCGTGGACGATGTTGATGGTGTTCGAAGATCCGAGGGACTTCGATAGCACGTCGTGAACACCAGCGCACTCCAGAACTGCACGCACTGGACCACCGGCGATAACACCGGTACCCTCAGCGGCTGGACGAAGCAAAACCACACCTGCGGCTGCCTCACCCTGAACTGGGTGTGGGATGGTGGAGCCGGAGCGAGGGATGCGGAAGAAGTTCTTCTTCGCGTCCTCAACACCCTTGGCAATAGCTGCTGGAACTTCCTTAGCCTTGCCGTAGCCAACACCTACTAGACCCTCGCCATCGCCAACCACAACAAGTGCGGTGAATGCGAAGCGACGACCACCCTTAACAACCTTGGAAACGCGGTTGATGGTGACCACACGCTCGAGGAATGGGCTCTTGGTGTCCTCGCGGTCACGGCGCTCGGTGCGAGGGCCGCGCTCGCGGGAGCCACGACGCTGCTCACGCTCGTTCGGGTCAACTGAAGTGGTCTCTGCGACCACGGTAGCTTCTGCCACTTCCTGTTCCTTCTTCTCTTCGCTCACAGTGTCAGTCCTGCCTCGCGAGCTGCGTTTGCAATAGCTGCAACGCGGCCTGCGTAACGGTTTCCACCACGGTCAAATACAACCTCAGTGACACCTGCCTTGTTGGCGCGCTCGGCAATTAGCTTGCCTACGATCGCTGCCTTGTCGGTCTTGGTGCCGTTCTCCTTGCGAAGCTCGACCTCCATGGTTGAAGCCGAAGCTAGGGTGTGGCCCTTGCTGTCGTCTACTACCTGGACGAATACGTGACGAGCTGAGCGGGTGACAACCAGACGTGGACGGCTGGCGGTTCCTTCGATCTTCTTGCGCAGACGGTCGTGACGACGGCCACGAGCGGCTGACTTGGACTTACCTCTAGTACCGAGACCCATGATTACTTACCACTCTTTCCGGCCTTGCGACGAACGCGCTCACCCTCATAGCGAATACCCTTGCCCTTGTATGGCTCTGGCTTACGGATCTTGCGAATGTTCGCGGCAATCTCACCAACGGCCTGCTTGTCAACACCGGAGATGATGATCTTGGTGTTGCCCTCGACGGTTAGGGTGATTCCCTTTGGAGGCTCAATCACCACTGGGTGAGAGAAACCTAGAGCCAACTCAATGTTGGAACCCTTAGCTGCTGCACGGTAACCGGTACCGATGATCTCCAAGGTCTTGGTGAATCCAGTAGAAACACCGTGAACGTTGTTCGCGATCAGGGTACGAGTCAAGCCATGAAGCGACTTGGACTTTGCCTCGTCGTCTGGACGAGAAACAATGATGGTGTTGTCCTCGAGCGTTGCCTTGATTGGCTCAGCAATGGTCAGAGCGAGCTCGCCCTTAGGACCCTTGACCGAGACATTCTGGCCGTCGATGGCAACCGTTACACCCGCTGGTAGCGGGATCGGAAGCTTTCCAATACGTGACATGCGTGATTACCAGATGTAGGCGATGACTTCTCCGCCTACTCCCTTCTTTGCAGCCTGGCGGTCAGTTAGTAGACCGGAAGAGGTGGACAGGATTGCAATACCTAGGCCGCCAAGGACCTTTGGTAGCTCGGTGCTCTTCGCGTAAACACGAAGACCTGGCTTGGAAACGCGCTTGATGCCAGCGATGCTGCTCTCACGGTTCTGGCCATACTTCATGGAAACAGTCAGGGTCTTACCGACCTTGGCGTCCTCAACCTTGAAGTCAGCGATGTAACCCTCTGACTTCAGGATCTCGGCAATGTTTCCCTTGAGCTTGGAGTAAGGGAGGCTCAGCTCATCGTGCTGGGCCTTGTTTGCATTACGCAGCCGGGTCAGAAAATCTGCTACCGGGTCTGTCATTGTCATTTGTTTGTCTTCTTTCTCGAGGTGGTTTCCCAGCGCTTTACAAGCTCAGGGACCTTTCTCAATTGGGGGTTTAGGACTTGAACGGGAAGCCGAGCGCACGAAGTAGCGCACGACCCTCGTCGTCAGTCTTGGCTGTGGTCACGACCGTGATGTCCATTCCGCGGACGTGGTCGATCTTGTCCTGGTCGATCTCGTGGAACATGCTCTGCTCCGAAAGACCAAAGGTGTAGTTACCGCGTCCGTCGAACTGCTGGTCAGAAAGACCACGGAAGTCACGGATACGAGGTAGTGATAGTGATAGCAAGCGGTCTAGGAACTCCCACATACGGTCACCGCGCAAGGTAACGTGAGCACCAATTGGCTGACCCTCACGAAGCTTGAACTGAGCGATTGACTTCTTTGCAGTGTTCACCATTGGCTTCTGACCGGTGATGGCGGTTAGATCGCGGATTGCACCCTCGATCAACTTGCCGTCCTTGGCAGCCTGACCAACACCCATGTTCACAACGATCTTGGTTAGACCTGGAACCTGCATTGGGTTTGCGAAGTTGAACTCTGCCTGCAGCGCAGGAACGATCTCCTTGCGGTATTGCGCCTTCAGGCGAGGAAGTGCCTTGGTGGCAACCGCAGCTTTCTTAGTGGCGGCCATTAGATTTCCTTCCCGCTCTTGCGTGCAATACGCACCTTCTTGCTCTCGCCGCTCTTGGCGTCAACCTCAACCTTGAAACCAACCTTGGTTGGCTTCTTGGTGCTTGGGTCTACGAGTGCAACGTTTGAAATGTGGATTGGGGCTTCCTGGGTAACAATGCCACCGGTCTTTGACCCACGGTCAGACTGGCCAACCTTGGTGTGCTTGGTTACTAGGTTTACACCCTCAACGATTACGCGGTTCTGCTCAACTAGAACAGCCAGCACGTGACCCTGCTTACCACGGTCACCGCCACGGTCCTGCTTGGCACCGGTAATGACCTGAACCAGGTCACCCTTCTTGATCTTCGCCATTTACAGCACCTCCGGAGCCAATGAAATGATCTTCATGAACTTCTTGTCACGAAGCTCGCGGCCGATTGGGCCGAAGATACGAGTTCCGCGAGGCTCACCATCGTTCTTGATGATGACGGCTGCGTTCTCGTCAAACTTGATGTATGAGCCATCTGGACGACGGGTCTCCTTGGCAGTGCGAACCACTACCGCCTTGACCACATCACCCTTCTTGACGTTTCCGCCAGGAATGGCATCCTTCACAGTGGCGACGATGATGTCGCCCAGACCCGCGTAGCGACGGGTTGAACCGCCTAGTACGCGAATCGTCAACAGCTCCTTGGCACCGGTGTTATCGGCAACCTTGAGCCTGGACTCTTGCTGTAGCACTTATTTCTCCTTGTTTTGTGAATAACGATTTCCGACCGTTATTCCTAGGGGTTACTTCGCCTTTTCGAGAACCTCGACTAGACGCCAGTTCTTGGTTGCAGATAGTGGACGGGTCTCGCTGATTAGCACGAGGTCGCCGATTCCTGCGGTGTTGTTCTCGTCGTGAGCCTTGATCTTCTTGGATAGGCGCATGACCTTGCCATAAAGCGGGTGCTTCTTGCGGTCTTCAACCAAAACAACGATGGTCTTGTCCATCTTGTCGGAGACTACATAGCCACGACGTGACTTGCGGTAACCGCGCTCGACTTCCTTGACAACCTTTGGAGCCTTTGCTGCCTTTGGCTTTGCAGCCTTAGGTGCTGCCTTGGCGGCTGGCTTTGCTGCAGCCTTTGCTGCTGGCTTCTTCTCTTCAGCCATCTTTATGCCTCCTCAGCAGGCTTCTCAGCTGCTGCCTTCTTGGTCTTTGCAGGTGCTGCAGGGGTTGGCACGGCACGAATGCCGAGCTCACGCTCACGCAGCACGGTGTAGATGCGAGCGATGTCGCGCTTGACTGCCTTTAGTCGGCCGTGGTTGTCAAGCTGACCGGTAGCGGACTGGAAGCGCAGGTTAAACAGCTCTTCCTTTGCCTTACGCAGCTCCTCCACTAGCAGGGAGTCCTCAACCTTGTCGAGGTCCTGTGGGGTGAGGTTCTTGGAACCGATCATTATGCGTCACCTTCTTCACGCTTGATGATGCGAGCCTTCAGCGGAAGCTTGTGGATGGCACGCATCATTGCCTCACGGGCAATGGTCTCGTTGACACCGCTGAGCTCGAAGAGCACGCGGCCAGGCTTGACGTTTACTACCCACCACTCCGGTGAACCCTTACCGGAACCCATACGGGTTTCAGCAGGCTTCTTGGTGAGGGAGCGGTCTGGGAATACGTTGATCCAAACCTTTCCACCACGCTTGATGTGACGGGTCATTGCAATACGAGCAGCCTCGATCTGGCGGTTGGTTAGGTAGGCAGGGGTCAGCGCCTGGATGCCGTACTCACCAAAGCTCACCTTGGTGCCACCGGTTGCGTGACCGTGGCGCTTCGGGCTGTGCTGCTTGCGGTGCTTTACCTTACGTGGGATAAGCATGCTTAGCCTTCGCTTCCTGCTGCTACCGCAGCCTCAGGGGCAGCTGCCTGGTCGCGGCGTGGTGCGCCACGGCGAGGACGGTCGCCACCCATGCGGGGACCACGCTGGTTTGCCTGCACTGCTGCAAGCTCCTTAGCGGTTAGGTCGCCCTTGTAGATCCAAACCTTTACACCGATACGACCGAAGGTGGTCTTGGCCTCGTAGAAGCCGTAGTCGATGTTCGAGCGCAGGGTGTGCAGTGGCACACGACCCTCGCGGTAGAACTCGCTGCGGCTCATTTCGGCGCCACCCAGACGACCGGAGCACTGCACACGAATACCCTTGGCACCCGAGCGCAGCGCGCCCTGGATTCCCTTACGCATTGCGCGGCGGAAAGCAACACGAGCAGATAGCTGCTCAGCGATGCCCTGTGCCACGAGCTGTGCATCAGCCTCTGGGTTCTTAACCTCGAGGATGTTTAGTAGCACCTGCTTGCCGGTTAGCTTCTCTAGCTCTGCGCGCAGAGTCTCAGCCTCTGCACCGCGGCGGCCGATGACCAAACCTGGGCGAGCGGCATAGATGTCGATGCGAACACGGTCACGGGTGCGCTCCAGCTCAATGCGGGAAACCCCAGCGCGGTCCAGCTTCTCCTGCAGGTAGTGACGGATCTTGGTGTCCTCAACTACGTAGTCTGCGTAGCGCTGACCCTTCTTGGTGGAGTCTGCGAACCAGCGAGAGCGGTGCTCGGTGGTGATGCCTAGGCGGAAGCCGTAGGGATTGACTTTCTGGCCCATTACTTACCTGCCTTCTTTGCAAACTCGTCTGGGGTTGCAACAACCACGGTGATGTGGCTGGTGCGCTTGTTGATACGGAACGCACGGCCCTGAGCACGTGGGCGGAAACGCTTTAGCGTCACACCCTCGTCCACAAATGCCTGCGAGATAACTAGATCGTCCTCGTCCACAATGGCTCCGGCTGACTCGCCCTTGACCTTTGCGTTTGCAACAGCAGATGCAACGAGCTTGTAAATCGGCTCGGATGCTGCCTGTGGGGCAAACTTCAAGATACCCAGGG
>RFTL01000035.1 GCA_009923455.1 Actinomycetota bacterium
TCGCCAAGCTTGTGACCAACCATGGTCTCGGTGACGAAAACTGGAATGTGCTTGCGACCGTCGTGCACAGCGATGGTGTGTCCCAGCATTGCTGGAACGATCATCGAGCGGCGAGACCAGGTCTTGATCACGTTCTGAGTTCCGGCCTCGTTCTGTGCGCGCACCTTCTTCATTAGGTGCTCGTCGACGAAGGGACCCTTCTTCAAACTTCTTGGCATCTAGAAATCTCCTACTTCTTGCCGACGTAACGACGACGAACGATTTGCTTGTCGGATGGAAGGTTTGGCTTACGAGTGCGGCCTTCCTTCTGACCCCATGGGGTAACAGGGTTACGACCACCAGAGGTCTTACCCTCACCACCACCGTGTGGGTGGTCAACTGGGTTCATGGCAACACCACGTACTGTTGGGCGAACACCCTTCCAGCGCATGCGGCCAGCCTTACCCCAGTTGATGTTGGACTGCTCAGCATTTCCAACCTCACCGATGGTGGCTCGGCAGTTTGCATCCACGTTGCGGATTTCACCCGATGGCAGACGAAGCTGCGCGTTAGGGCCATCCTTAGCAACCAGACGAACCGAAGCACCTGCGGAACGAGCAAGCTTTGCTCCACCGCCTGGCTTTAGCTCGATGGCGTGCACAACGGTACCCACTGGGATGTTTCTCAGTGGCAGGTTGTTACCTGGCTTGATGTCAGCCTGAGGACCCTGCTCGATTGCATCGCCCTGCTTTAGCTTGTTTGGAGCCAGGATGTAACGCTTGGTGCCATCGATGTAGTGCAGTAGCGCAATGCGAGCGGTACGGTTTGGGTCGTACTCGATGTGAGCGACCTTTGCCGGAACGCCGTCCTTGTCATTGCGACGGAAGTCGATAACGCGGTACTGGCGCTTGTGTCCACCACCGATGTGGCGGGTGGTCACGCGACCAGCTGAGTTACGACCACCGGTCTTTGGCAGTGGCTTTAGTAGCGACTTCTCAGGGGTTGAGCGAGTGATCTCGGCAAAATCTGCTACCGAGGAACCACGGCGACCTGGAGTCGTTGGCTTGAATTTACGAATTCCCATTAGCTTCTATCCCTCTAGCCGATGTAGGTAAAGATGTCGATGGAGCCGGACTTTAGGGTCACGATGGCGCGCTTGGTGTCCTTGCGCTTGCCTAGACCAAAGCGGGTACGGCGGGTCTTGCCCTGACGGTTCAGGGTGTTGATGGTGTCAACCTTCACGTTGAAGATCGACTCCACTGCCTGCTTGATCTCGGTCTTGTTCGAACGTGGGTCCACCTCAAAGGTGTACTTGCCCTCGTCGATCAAGGAGTAGCTCTTCTCCGAGATGATCGGCTTGATGATTACGTCGCGTGGGTCCTTCTTCAGGCTCATGCTCGCTCCTCCTGCGAAACTGCCGTCTCGACAAACGAGGTCAGAGCGGCTGCGGTGAACACAACGTCATCTGCGTGCAGCACGTCATACGCGTTGAGCTGGTCAACTGGTAGCACGTGAACGGTCTGCAGGTTGCGTAGCGACTTGTAGGACAGCTCGTCGGAACGGTCCAAAACAACCAAGATGTTCTTGCTGGTTGCAACCTGAGACAGGAAGCTGGCAGCAGCCTTGGTGGATGGCGCAGAGCCGATTGCGAACTGGTCGATTACGTGAATGCGGCCAGCGCGAGCGCGGTCAGACAGTGCGCCACGAAGTGCAGCAGCAATCATCTTCTTGGGGGTGCGCTGGTCGTATGAACGAGGCTTTGGGCCGTGGATGATTCCACCACCGCGGTGCTGAGGCATACGGACCGAACCCTGGCGAGCACGACCGGTTCCCTTCTGCTTGAAAGGCTTCTTACCAGAACCAGAAACCTCGCCGCGGCGAAGAGTGGACTGGGTGCCCTGACGAGCAGCTGCAAGCTGAGCAACAACTACCTGGTGAATTAGCGGAACATTGGTCTGAACATCGAACAGGCCCTCAGGCAGGTCGATGCTTCCGGACTTCTTGCCCTTGACGTCAATTAGGTCAACGGTAGGCATTAGTTCTCCTTCACAGCGTTACGAACGAACACCAGCTGGCCCTTTGGACCAGGCACGGCGCCCTTCACTAGCAGTAGGCCTCTTTCAAGGTCAACGCCGTGCAGGGTGAGGTTCAAAGTGGTCACGCGGTCGCCACCCATGCGGCCAGCCATCTTCAATCCCTTGAAAACGCGACCTGGGGTGGTGGTGGCACCGATCGAACCAGGCTTGCGGTGGTTGCGGTGAGCACCGTGAGATGCTGCAACACCCGAGAAGCCGTGGCGCTTCATGGTTCCGGCAAAGCCCTTACCCTTTGAGGTTCCGACAACGTCGACCTTGGTGCCAACTTCGAAGATGTCAACACCCAGTGCCTGACCAACTGAGTAGTTGTCAGCGTCTGCGGTGCGGATCTCTGCAACGAAGCGACGAGGGGTAACGCCAGCCTTAGCGAAGTGGCCAGCGGTTGGCTTGTCAGCCTTGCGTGGATCGATGGCTCCATAGGCAACCTGAATTGCCTTGTAGCCGTCGGAGTCTAGATTCTTGATTTGAGTGATGACGTTCTCGCCAGCCTCAATAACGGTGATAGGAACGAGCTTGTTGTTCTCATCCCAGCCCTGAGTCATGCCGAGCTTCTTACCCAGCAGACCCTTAACGGTCTTAGTCTCTGCAGTCATTCTCGTAATCCTTAGAGCTTGATCTCGATGTTGACGTCTGCTGGAAGGTCCAGGCGCATCAGCGAATCGACCGCCTTGGGGGTTGGGTCGATGATGTCGATGAGACGCTTGTGGGTACGCATCTCAAAGTGCTCACGGCTGTCCTTGTACTTGTGTGGCGAGCGGATGACCGTCACAACGTTCTTCTCGGTGGGTAGTGGGACTGGGCCAACTACCTTTGCACCGGCGCGGGTGACTGTGTCGACGATTTTGCTCGCCGAGGTGTCGATGATCTCGTGGTCATACGACTTCAGTCGAATGCGGATCTTGTTAGCCGCCATAATGACTCGCTTCCGTTTCTAGGTGATCTTTCGATCACACAGTTTTGGAGCCAATCGAACCCGCGGGAGCGAATCCTATTGACTGCCGTGATGCTGATGCACTGTTCTGCTGTCAACGCCCTATTTCTAGGGCTCGTTCCGACACCTTGACTCGGGCGTGTCGCAAGAATTTCACTCGCAACTACCCGGGAAAAGATCTCAGATAAGTTTTTTGGTCCTTAGCTGCGGCCGGCCCAGTTGCCTGTGCACAATGCCTGCAGTGGGCGAGCCAAGAAGGCCCGCTGCTCACGAACTTGACAATCCTGCCACAGTCCACAGATGGTGTGCAAGTTAAATCTGATGGATTTTTCGCTCTAACAAAGTAAAGGCAGACCCCTCGAATACGCCTTTGGTGGACGTAAACGAGGGGTCTTCACTCACCTATTTGGAGGTGCTAATCCGCTCGAAGGGGGCGAATTAGGGACGGACCGGCTTTGCTGGCTTTGTAGGTTTTACCGGTGCCGTTGGCTTGACTGGCGCGTTTCCTAGGGCCGCTAGCGCTGCAGTCCGGGAGGACAGCGCTGCCGCCTTTGCGGATTCGAAAGTGGTCTTCGCTGCTGCCTTCTGCTCAGTCGAGGCATCCGAGTTCAGAACGGCCTGATAGGCGGTTCTTGCGCTGTTGATTGACTGGGCAAAGGACTGTGCGATCTGTCGCTTTGCCGCTGCATAGGTTGTCAGAGCAGGCTTCAGCTCCTCCATTGCAGCGCGATAGGCGGTCATCTGGGTCTTGTAATCCTCCATTGAGTTGCGGAAGGCCGACAGGCTGGCGCGGTATTCCACCATGGCGGCCTTGTGCGCTGCGATAGCTGCTTTGTCTCGGGGAACAATCGGCGATGTAGAGGAGGAGCTTGCTGTCAGCGGAGCGCTCACTTCGGTTGCGCCAGCTGGGGTTGCGGTTACGGTCAGTGCCGATAGCACTAATGCGACTACCGCCAGTTTTGCAGTGGACTTCATGGTTCCTTCTTTCTTGGCCAGCGAGATAAGTGGACACCTGAAAATTCAGAATCCTCTGTTAAAGACCGCATGAGTCCTATCAGACTTACTATCTGAACGAGCCTTGGTTCTACGATGACAGAGTGAGCAGATTAGTACTGGTGGTAGATGATGACCCCGGCGTGCTCGAACTCGTGGAGGATGCTCTCACAATCGCAGGTATGGACACCACTACCGCGATTGATGGTTTGGAGGCCCTCAATCTCATCCGTGAGCGACAGTTTGACATCGTGATAGCCGATGTCAACATGCCTAAGCTCGATGGTCTTGAGTTATTGAGGAATCTGCGCGAACGTGGCAACCAAATTCCATTTGTTTTTCTCACCGCTAGAAACCAAAAACTTGACCTAAGTCATGGGTTTCGATCCGGAGCGGACGATTACCTGACCAAGCCCTTCAGCATTGAAGAACTTGTGCTTCGCATAAACGCAGTGCTCAGGAGGACGACCACACAGCAACCAAAAGGCATGGAATTTGGAAGGATGTTGATTAGCCCGGATGAGTATTCTGTGAAGATTGATGGTCATGCCTTGGAACTGTCTCCAACCGAGTATCGACTGCTACTGTCGTTGGCAAATGCCTCGCCAAGAGTCTGTTCCAAAAACATGCTCCTCGACGAAGTTTGGGGCATGGGCTTCTCAAACTCTGTAAGCGTGGTAGATACCTACATCTCGTATCTGAGAAAGAAACTGCAACAACACAGTTTCAACGGAATCAAAACTGTCCGCGGTTTTGGATTCAAACTGGAAGCTGACTGATGCGGCTAGCAAGCAAGATTCCACTCGTCACCGCGATTATGGTTTCGCTAACCTCGGCGGCGGTAGCAAGCACCGCCCTGACTATTTCATATCAGCAGGGGCTAGACGCCCTGGAGCAGGATCTCCAGTCGTTCTCCGAAGTGGTCCAGACCGAATCCGATCCACTTTCGGCAGCCATCTTTCTCGCTACTGAGAAGCCGTTCACCCTGATTCACATCCAAGAGGATGGCACTAGGACGCTTCTTCAGGAGAAGGCTGGTTTGGAGTCAAACCCTAACTTGGTGAGCTCGGAAATTGCCCTGGGATTTGGAGAGCGGCTTATCGTCGCGGTGGACTCTTCGCACCTAAACAGCCTTGTGAGAGATTCTTTGCTGCCAGTAATCGCGTTTACGGCACTGTTGGTGCTATTGGGCAGCATGCTTTCTTGGCTAGTGCTTCGAAGGGACACAACTGCCCTGCGCGCACTCGCCCTTGCGGCAGCCAAAGCTGATGGGTCAAATGAGCTCCAGCTTCCCGATATTTCAAACACCAAGGAATTGAAGGAGCTAGCGCAGAGTCTGAACCAGCTTCTGCGACGCATTGAAGAATCGCGGCGAGAGTTAGAAGATTTCCTTTCCGACACCTCTCACGAACTAAAGACTCCACTAACTGTTATCCGAGGGTACCTGGAACTGGTTGACAAGGCCCCGGCTGGCCCTGCAACGCAAAAAGCCATTAGGTCGGCCCTGAGGGAGGCGTTGCGGATGCAGTCGATTTTGTCCGGTTTACTGGAACTAAGTTCGATTTCATCGGCAAATCCGGCAAGGAACGAACGATTCGATGCGATGGATGTTCTGAGAATCGAAGTTGAAAACCTGTCGGTGGTAAATCCGGCAAGAGCCATCGAGCTACAGGGTCCAGAGTCTGCCTACATAGAAACCGACCCCTTAGTGTTCCGGGCGCTAATTGGCAATGTCTTTTCCAACATCAGAAATCACACGCCTAATAACAGTGCGGTTTCTATTCGAGTGAAAAAGTCAGCGGCAAATCTCGAAATAAAGATTTCGGATTCGGGACCGGGCCTTCCAGCTGAACTTCTGACACAGAATCCAGAGCTACCGATTCGTTTCCGGACCAGCCAAAAACCTGGAAGTAGTGGACTTGGTCTAAACATCATGCATAAAGCTGCGCAATCGCTTGGAGCAAAACTTGAAATCAGCAACCAAGCTGATGCAGGAGCGACCGTAAAGATAGTGATCTAGAAAAGTAAAACCCCCAGGTTTCCCTGGGGGTTTTGAACTTTGATCTAACTTACTTGTTGATCTTGGTGACGGTACCGGCACCTACGGTGCGGCCACCCTCACGGATAGCGAAACGCTGTCCCTCTTCAAGAGCAATCGGCTGGATTAGCTCAACGGTCATGTTGGTGGTGTCACCAGGCATAACCATCTCGGTACCAGCTGGCAGGGTGATAACACCAGTTACGTCAGTGGTACGGATGTAGAACTGTGGACGGTAGTTTGCGTAGAACGGGTTGTGACGGCCACCCTCATCCTTGGAAAGGATGTAGACGTTGGCGTCGAAGTTGGTGTGAGGGGTTACAGAACCTGGCTTCACAACAACCTGACCGCGCTCTACCTCTTCACGCTTGGTACCGCGAAGTAGTAGACCTACGTTCTCTCCGGCCTCTGCGTAGTCAAGTAGCTTGCGGAACATCTCGATACCGGTAACGGTGGTCTTCTGCTTGTCGCGGATACCAACGATCTCGACCTCTTCGTTGACCTTGATCTGGCCACGCTCGATCTTGCCGGTGATAACAGTTCCACGACCGGTGATGGTGAAGACGTCCTCAACTGGCATTAGGAATGGCTTGTCGGTGTCGCGAACTGGCTCTGGAACGTTGTTGTCAACTGCATCCATAAGAGCTAGTACAGACTCGCCCCACTTAGCGTCGCCCTCAAGTGCCTTTAGACCTGAAACGCGAACAACTGGAGCGTCGTCACCTGGGAACTCGTACTGGTTTAGCAGGTCGCGGACCTCAACCTCAACGAGCTCTAGGATCTCCTCGTCATCAACCATGTCAGCCTTGTTTAGGGCTACAACGATGTAAGGAACACCAACCTGGCGAGCAAGAAGCACGTGCTCCTTGGTCTGAGGCATTGGACCGTCGGTTGCTGCTACTACAAGGATGGCACCATCCATCTGTGCAGCACCGGTGATCATGTTCTTGATGTAGTCAGCGTGACCTGGAGCGTCTACGTGTGCGTAGTGGCGCTTCTCAGTCTGGTACTCAACGTGGGAGATGTTGATGGTAATACCGCGCTGCTTCTCCTCTGGGGAGTTGTCAATCTGGTCGAACGCGTAAGAAGCGTTCAGGGTTGGGTACTTGTCGTGAAGTACCTTGGTGATTGCCGCAGTCAGAGTGGTCTTACCGTGGTCGACGTGACCAATGGTTCCGATGTTGACGTGCGGCTTGGTGCGCTCGAATTTCGCCTTAGCCATTGTGGGTCCTCCTGATGGATCCGTAGTAAATCATCGACCGGCAGGCCGACTCTGATTTGGGGTTTACAGACTTTCTATCTTAGTCAAAAGTCGAGTAGTAGGTCTACTCGCCCTTTGCCTTCTGAACGATTTCGTCCGCGACGTTGCGAGGAACCTCGGCGTAGGTCTCGAAGGTCATCGAGTACACAGCGCGTCCAGAGGTCTTAGAACGCAGGTCACCAACGTAACCGAACATCTCCGACAGTGGCACAAGGGCGCGAACTACCTTCACACCCGATGCGTCATCCATCGACTGAATCTGCCCACGACGAGAGTTCAGGTCACCGATTACGTCACCCATGTATTCCTCTGGGGTACGAACCTCGACCGACATCATCGGCTCAAGCAGAACTGGTTGTGCCATGCGAGCAGCCTCCTTGAAGGCCATCGATCCGGCAATCTTGAACGCCATTTCTGACGAGTCAACATCGTGGTAGGCACCATCTAGCAGGGTTGCCTTGACACCAACAACTGGGTATCCGGCAAGTACACCTGAGGTCATAGCGTCCTTGATACCGACGTCTACGGATGGGATGTACTCACGAGGAACGCGACCACCGGTAATAGCGTCAACGAACTCATAGGTCTTGTCACCCTCAACCTCGAGAGGCTCAAGCTTGATCTGCACCTTAGCGAACTGACCAGAACCACCGGTCTGCTTCTTGTGGGTGTAGTCGTGCTTCTCAACGGTGCGACGAATGGTCTCGCGGTACGCAACCTGTGGCTTACCTACGTTTGCTTCAACCTTGAACTCACGGCGCATACGGTCAACCAGGATGTCTAGGTGAAGCTCACCCATACCTGAGATAACGGTCTGACCGGTCTCGTGGTCGTGCTCAACGCGGAAGGTTGGGTCCTCTTCGGCTAGCTTCTGAATCGCTAGACCGAGCTTCTCCTGGTCGCCCTTGGTCTTTGGCTCAATCGCAACCGAGATAACTGGCTCTGGGAAGGTCATGGACTCCAGAACGATCTGGTGGTCTGGGTCACAAAGGGTGTCACCGGTGGTGGTGTCCTTTAGACCGATAGCCGCATAGATGTGACCTGCGGTTACCGACTCAACTGGGTTCTCCTTGTTGGCGTGCATCTGGAATAGCTTTCCGATGCGCTCCTTGCGGCCCTTGGTTGAGTTAATTACCTGGGCACCTGATTCAACTGAACCGGAGTAAACGCGGATGTAGGTCAGACGACCAAAGAATGGGTGCGACATAACCTTGAAGGCCAGAGCAGCAAAAGGCTCCTTTGGATCTGGCTTACGGGTTAGGCGCTTCTCCTCATCGCGAGGGTCTCCACCCTCAACGTTTGGAACATCTAGTGGTGATGGCAGGTAGTCGATAACTGCGTCCAGCATTGGCTGAACACCCTTGTTCTTGAAAGCCGATCCACAAAGGATTGGGTACATCAGGGAGTTCACGGTCAGGTGACGGATACCCTGCTTGATCTCAGCAACGGTTAGCTCCTCACCACCGAAGTACTTCTCCATCAGCTCTTCTGAGGTCTCTGCAACAGCCTCGATGAGCTGGGCACGGTACTCGTCAGCCTTAGCCTTCAGGTCAGCTGGGATCTCTTCGATGTCGTAGGCCTTACCCATCTCGACATCTCCACGCCAGGTAAGAGCGCGCATCTCAACTAGGTCAATTACACCCTGGAAGTCGCTCTCAGCACCGATTGGCAGCTGGATAACCAGTGGCTTAGCGCCAAGACGGTCAACGATGGTCTTTACGGTGAAGTAGAAGTCAGCACCTAGTTTGTCCATCTTGTTGACGAAGCAAATGCGAGGAACGTTGTACTTGTCAGCCTGGCGCCATACGGTCTCAGACTGAGGCTCAACACCTTCCTTGCCGTCGAACACGGCAACCGCACCGTCTAGAACACGAAGCGAACGCTCAACCTCAACGGTGAAGTCCACGTGACCTGGGGTGTCGATGATGTTGATCTGGTTCTTGTTCCAGAAACAGGTGGTAGCAGCCGAGGTAATGGTGATACCGCGCTCCTGCTCCTGCTCCATCCAGTCCATGGTGGCGGCACCATCGTGCACCTCACCGATCTTGTGGGTAATACCGGTGTAGAACAGGATTCGCTCAGTAGTGGTGGTCTTACCGGCGTCGATGTGAGCCATGATGCCGATGTTGCGAACCTTGTTCAGGTCGGTGAGCACGTCTTGTGCCACGGTGTCCTCCGAAGTTTGTTGTTGCTTTTGGGTTTGGGGTTTAAGTAGCACATCCGCCACTTTGCCCCTGAGGGCAAAAGGCGGATGTGGGGAAAATTACCAGCGGTAGTGAGCGAAGGCCTTGTTGGACTCTGCCATCTTGTGGGTGTCCTCGCGGCGCTTCACTGCTGCTCCTAGACCGTTGGAAGCATCTAGCAGCTCATTCTGTAGACGCTCGGTCATGGTCTTCTCGCGACGCTGCTTGGCATACATAACCAACCAACGCATAGCCAGGGTGTTAGCACGGTGGCTCTTCACCTCGACTGGAACCTGGTAGGTCGAACCACCAACGCGGCGGGAGCGAACCTCAACGGTTGGACGGATGTTGTCCAAAGCCTTCTTCAAGATTGCTACTGGGTCGTCACCGGTCTTGCGGTTGGTGCCCTCTAGAGCACCGTAAACGATTGCCTCAGCCAAAGACTTCTTGCCGTGAAGCAAGATCTTGTTGATCAGCTGGGAAACTACTGGTGAGCCGTATACCGGGTCGGATACGACTGGACGCTTGGCTACTGGGCCTTTACGTGGCATTACTTACCCTTCTTTGCGCCGTAGCGGCTGCGAGCCTGCTGGCGGTTCTTAACAGCTTGAGTGTCTAGTGCACCGCGAATGATCTTGTAGCGAACACCAGGAAGGTCCTTCACACGACCACCACGGACTAGCACCATTGAGTGCTCCTGGAGGTTGTGGCCCTCACCTGGAATGTAAGCGGTCACCTCAGTACCGTTTGAAAGCTTCACACGAGCTACCTTGCGAAGCGCAGAGTTTGGCTTCTTAGGGGTGGTGGTGTACACACGGGTGCACACGCCACGCTGCTGTGGGTTTGCCTTCAGTGCCGGTGCCTTGGTCTTTGAGACCTTTGGGCTACGACCCTTGCGAACCAACTGCTGAATTGTTGGCACTATTTCTCCTTATTCGGCTTTCTCCGGCGCGCAAATAACGCTTATTCCGAAGAGTTCTTGACCCCGCCTCAACGACTAGAGGTTCTGGGCCTGATTCGTGTCTTCACACAAACCTTGCCAAGCATACTCGTAGCCGTTGAGGTCGGTCAAATAGTTTTTAGTTGTGGATTACTGCTCGTCCAGTGAGAACGGATCTGCGATTGAGAGGCTGAGCTCCTGAGAGTCCAGGTCTGCTGAATCGTAGGAAGCGTCTGACCAGATGCGGTTCGGGTAGCGCTCGGCCTTCGCCTCTTCGGTGCCATCGACCTCGAAGTTGCGGTAAGCAGCAAGACCAGTACCGGCTGGGATCAGCTTTCCAATGATCACGTTTTCCTTCAGACCAACTAGTCGGTCCTCGCGACGATCCAGAGCCGCCTGAGTTAGAACTCGGGTGGTCTCCTGGAACGAAGCTGCGGATAGCCAGGACTGAGCAGCCAGTGAGGCACGGGTCATACCCATAACTTCCTGACGAGCAGATGCTGGCTTTAGACCCTTCGAGACAGCCTCGCGGTTCTTAGCCGCAAAGCGCTGACGGTCGATGATCTCACCTGGAAGCATGTCGGTGTCACCGGAGTCGATAACGGTCACCTTGTTCAGCATCTGACGAACAATCACCTCGAGGTGCTTGTCGTGCAGTGGAACACCCTGGGAACCGTAGATCGCCTGAACACCGCGGATGATTTCGGCAGCTGCCTCGCGGGCACCCTTGATCATCAATACCTCGTGAGGGATTGGAGTTCCATCAACGATGAACTCTCCAGCCTCAACCATGTCACCCTTCTCGAACAACAGGTCATCTGTTGATGAGACGGTGGTGATAGGTAGGTATGGGCTCAGCTTCTTGAAGGTCTTGGAAGCGGTGCGGCTGAAGGAGTACTGCAGCGCTAGCTGCTCGGCTTCCTTCTCGGCTGCCTCACCCTGTGGGCGGACATAGACGTCGTAGCTCTTGGTTCCGTTAGCGGAAACCTTCTCAACGATGTCGACCTTTCCGTTCCAGAAGGCCATAACGGCAACCTTGCCAGCCTGACGCCAACCAACACGGGCCTCAAGTAGGTCAGTAACACCGTTTAGACCCTGGGTGATGTCATAGGAAATCAGACGCTCAACACGAACCTTCTGACCACCGATGGACTTCAAAATGGTCTGCTTCTTAGCCTCGGATGCAGCACCACCGGTGTGGAAGGTACGCATGGTTAGCTGAGTACCAGGCTCACCGATTGACTGAGCTGCGATGATACCGATGGCCTCACCAACAGTTACCTGCTGGTTGGTTGCAAGCGATACGCCGTAGCAGGATGCACAGATACCGGCCTCAGCCTCACAGGTTAGAACCGAGCGAACCATGATGGTCTCAACTCCGGCTTCCTTTAGGCGACGCACGGTGCCGTGATCGATGTTCTCGCCAGCCTTGACCAGAACATCCTTGCCAACCTTGACATCAGTGAGTGATGAGCGACCGACGATAGATAGCTCTACCTCGTTCTCGCTCAGCAGGTCCTTCTCAAGACCACGAGTGGTGCCACAGTCCTCAATCTGAATGATTACGTCCTGGGCAACATCGACTAGACGACGGGTTAGGTAACCAGCGGCAGCGGTCTTCATAGCGGTGTCAGCGTTACCCTTACGGGCACCGGTGGCGTTGATGAAGTACTCGTGTGGGGTTAGACCCAGTAGGTAGTTACCCTTTACCGGCATCGGAGCAAAGTCACCGGAGGAGGTTGCAACCGGACCACGCATACCCATGATGGAGCGGATCTGCAGCCAGTTACCACGAGCACCAGAGGTCACCATCTTGTAGATGGCGTTGTCCTGCGGGATGGACTCCTGCAGTAGCTTCTGGATCTCGTTGGTCTCCTTGAACCAAAGCTCACCTAGCTCATCGCGACGCTCGAGGTCAGACTTCAGACCGTTGTCGAACGCTTCCTGAATCTTGGTGTGCTGCTTCTCTGCCTTGGCAATGCGGCTTGCACGCTCCTTGTCAAACTCGCCCTTAGGGTCGAAGTTTGCATCGGAGATGGACATCGATACACCGGAGCGAGTTGCCCAGTAGAAACCGGCATCCTTTAGCTTGTCGAGAGCCTGAGCGACCTCGGTGCGAGAGAACATCTCAACCAGATCAGAAACGATCTGACCAATCTGCTTCTTGCCAACCTGCTGCTCAACGTATGGGTACTTCTCAGGCAGTGCCTCATTGAATAGAGCACGGCCGAAGGTGGTCTCCTTGAGCTCTCCCTCGATGCGGATACGAACCTTGGCACCAAGTGCTAGCTCACCTAGGTCAAATGCCATCTGAGCCTCAGCCATAGAGGTGAAGGCACGACCCTCACCCTTGGCTCCAGCCTGCTCGGCGGTTAGGTGGAATAGACCAATGATCATGTCCTGGGTTGGGGTTGCAACCGGACGACCATCGGATGGCTTCAAGATGTTGTTTGAAGCAAGCATCAGAATGCGAGCCTCAGCCTGAGCCTCTACCGATAGCGGTAGGTGAACGGCCATCTGGTCACCATCGAAGTCAGCGTTGAATGCGGTACATACCAGTGGGTGCAGCTGAATCGCCTTACCCTCAACCAGCACTGGCTCAAAAGCCTGGATACCCAGACGGTGCAGAGTCGGTGCACGGTTTAGTAGCACTGGACGCTCGCGGATAACCTCTTCTAGAACACCCCAAACCTGTGGGCGGCTTCTCTCAACCATGCGCTTAGCGCTCTTGATGTTCTGAGCAAGACCCAGATCAACCAGACGCTTCATCACAAATGGCTTGAATAGCTCAAGTGCCATCAGCTTTGGAAGACCACACTGGTGCAGCTTCAGCTGAGGACCAACCACGATTACGGAACGACCGGAGTAGTCAACGCGCTTTCCAAGTAGGTTCTGACGGAAACGACCCTGCTTACCCTTGAGTAGGTCAGAGAGTGACTTCAGCGCACGGTTACCGGTACCGGTCACCGCACGACCACGACGACCGTTGTCAAACAGTGCGTCTACGGCCTCCTGAAGCATGCGCTTCTCGTTGTTCAGAATGGTCTTTGGAACAGCGCCTAGGTCGATGAATCGCTTTAGACGGTTGTTGCGGTTGATCACCCTGCGGTAAAGGTCATTTAGATCTGAGGTCGCAAAGCGGCCACCGTCTAGCTGAACCATCGGGCGAATCTCCGGTGGCAATACCGGTAGCACCGAAAGCACCATAGAAGTTGGTGGGGTGCCGGATTGCACGAAGCTGTTTACAACCTTCAGACGCTTAATGGCCTGGGTCTGCTTAGAGCCCTTGGTGGTTGCGATCTCGGCACGAAGCTCTGCAGCTGCTGCCTCTAGATCGAACGCTGCCAAAACCTGCAACACAGCCTCAGCACCGATGGCGGTGATGATGTAGTCAGAGAAGTAGTAGTCGAAGTGGTCAAAGACAACGTCGTTTGGAAGTAGCTGGCCAACCTCAGCGGTTAGGAACATCCTCCAAGCCAACTGCTCCTTGTGGAGGTTGGATGGGCGCTCTAGGCGAGCGTACTCACGAACGATCTTGTCGGTCTTCTTCTTGAAATCAGATAGAAGCTTCTTGATCTTCTTGGTCTCGTCAGCGGTGCGGACAACAACATCGTCCTGCTCCTCATCGGTCTCTGCAGCCAGAGCGCGAGCAGACCAGAAGCCTTCGGCGTCCTTCTCCTCGGCCATGATTAGCTGCTCAACGCTCTTGACGAACTGCTTCTCAACCCAGCGTGGAGCCTCCCAGAACTTGTTCGATACCTGAAGCTCTAGGCCTAGCTCACGAAGCTCTGCGATCTCAGCCGAGGCTGCTGCCCCGAACTCCTCATCGCGTGAGTCAACCAGCGCACGAATACGAGAGACATACTCCTCACGAACTAGGTCGTACTCGCCGTCCTTGAGCTCGTGGTCGATGTCCATGACTCGGTAGGCAGCGAAGTAAATGATCTTCTCTAGGTCCTTAGGAGCCATGTTGAGCAGGTAGCCAAGACGTGATGGCACACCCTTGAAGTACCAGATGTGGGTTACTGGAGCAGCTAGCTCAATGTGGCCCATGCGCTCGCGACGCACTGAGGACTTGGTTACCTCAACGCCACAGCGCTCACAGACGATGCCCTTGAAGCGGACACGCTTGTACTTACCACAGGAGCACTCCCAGTCCTTGGTAGGACCGAAGATCTTCTCGCAGAACAGACCGTCCTTCTCAGGCTTGAGGGTGCGGTAGTTGATGGTCTCAGGCTTCTTGACCTCACCGGATGACCAGGAGCGAATGTCCTCGCTGGTTGCAAGACCAACCCGAAGGGCACTGAAGTTTTCTACTTTGACAGACATATTTCTTCTATTTCCTTTTGAAAATTTCGTTCGGGTTACTGGTAGGTGTTGAAGTCGGTCTCGGCCGTTAGGTTCTCGTTGCGAGAGAGGTTGATGCCAAGCTCTTCAGCTGCTCGGTCAGTCTCAAACTCTTCGTCCTTTAGAACTACGACGCGGCCATCCTCATCGAGCACCTCAACGTTTAGACCAAGAGACTGCATCTCCTTGGCCAGAACGCGGAAGGACTCTGGGATACCTGGGGCCTGGATGTTGTCACCCTTAACGATTGCCTCGTAGGTGCGAACACGACCAGCGATGTCATCAGACTTGATGGTTAGCAGCTCCTGCAGGGTGTGTGCAGCACCGTATGCCTGGAGTGCCCACACCTCCATCTCACCAAAGCGCTGACCACCGAACTGTGCCTTACCACCCAGTGGCTGCTGGGTAATCATGGAGTAAGGACCGGTGGAACGAGCGTGGATCTTGTCATCAACAAGGTGGTGCAGCTTCAGCATGTACTTCACACCCACTGCAATTGGCTCTGGGAATGGCTCACCGGAGCGACCGTCAAACAGACGTGCCTTACCGGTGCCATCGATCAGACGCTTGCCACCCTCACCAGGGATGGTGTGGTCTAGAAGACCAGCAACCTGGTTCTTGGTAGCGCCATCGAATACTGGAGTTGCAACCTTGGTGCCAGGAGCTGCTGAGTAGAGCTCCTTCGCCATGTCATCAGCCCACTTGGCAACGCCCTTGACATCCCAACCCTGGCGGCAAGCCCAACCTAGGTGAGACTCAAGCACCTGACCAAAGTTCATACGGCCTGGGATACCCAGAGGGTTTAGCACGATGTCAACCGGAGTTCCATCTTCCATAAATGGCATGTCCTCAACCGGCAGAATCTTGGCAATAACACCCTTGTTACCGTGGCGACCAGCAAGCTTGTCACCCTCGGTGATCTTGCGCTTCTGAGCGATGTATACAACTACGCGCTTGTTTACACCAGCGCCTAGCTCGTCACCCTGCTCTGCGTCAAACACCTTGACACCGATAACGGTTCCCTGCTCACCGTGTGGCACCTTCAAAGAGGTGTCGCGAACCTCGCGGCTCTTCTCGTTGAAGATTGCACGAAGCAGACGCTCCTCCGCCGAAAGCTCGGTCTCTCCCTTAGGAGTTACCTTTCCAACCAAGATGTCGCCTGGGCGAACCTCGGCACCGATGCGGATGATGCCCTGGTCATCTAGCTGAGCTAATGCCTCGGCAGAGATGTTTGGTAGGTCAGATGTGATCTCCTCTGGTCCTAGCTTGGTGTCACGAGCATCAACCTCGTACTCCTCGATGTGGATTGAGGAGAGCACATCGTGCTTCACAATCTCCTGGGAGAGGATGATCGCGTCTTCGAAGTTGTAACCCTCCCATGGCATGAATGCCACGAGCAGGTTCTTACCAAGAGCCAACTCACCGTTCTCGGTGGATGGGCCATCGGCTAGAACCTCACCAAGCTCAACTCGCTGGCCAACCTCAACAACTGCACGCTGGTTGATAGCGGTGCCCTGGTTGGAACGCTCGAACTTGCGAAGGGTGTAGGAAGAGCGAGAACCATCGTCGTTCATAACGGTGATGGCGTCTGCGTCGATCTCCTCAACAACACCGGCTGCATCTGCAACCACCACAGCACCGGAGTCGATAGCTGCGATGCGCTCCATACCGGTTCCCACGTATGGGCTCTCGGCACGAAGCAGTGGCACAGCCTGACGCTGCATGTTTGCACCCATCAGAGCGCGTGAAGAGTCATCGTGCTCAAGGAATGGGATCAAAGAGGTAGAGACAGAAGCTAGCTGACGTGGCGATACGTCAACGTAGTCAACATCCTCGGCAGCAACCTCAACCATGTCGCCGCGGAAGCGAGCGAATGCACGAGGGCCAACCAAAGTGCCATCTTCCTTCAAAGGAGTCTCGGCAGCTGCAATTACCTTGCCATCCTCAGAGGCTGCGTCAAGGTAAACCACCTTTGAGGTGACCTTGCCGTTCTTGACCTCGCGGTATGGGGTCTCGATGAAACCAAAGGTGTTGATGCGGCTGAATGCGGTTAGAGAACCAATCAAACCAATGTTTGGACCTTCAGGGGTCTCAACCGGACACATACGTCCGTAGTGCGATGGGTGAACGTCACGAACCTCCATCTGGGCACGCTCACGAGCGATACCACCAGGTCCCAGTGCAGACAGACGACGCTTGTGAGCGAGTCCGGCAAGTGGGTTGTTCTGGTCCATGAACTGCGATAGCTGGCTAGCTCCGAAGAACTCCTTGATCGCAGATACGACAGGGCGGAGGTTGATCAGGGTCTGAGGGGTGATTGCCTCGATGTCCTGAGTCGACATGCGCTCACGAACCACACGCTCCATACGGCTTAGACCGATGCGAACCTGGTTCTGAATCAACTCACCAACCGAGCGAATACGACGGTTAGAGAAGTCATCGATGTCGTCTGGGCGAACAACTAGGTTTACCTTCTTGCCGTTCATCTTGACGCTGAACTCAACGTTGGTGCTGGCAGCAGGAACGTTGTTGGCCAGGGTCTGGTCAAACAGCAACAGGTACTTCAGGGTGGCAACGATGTCGCTCAAGGTAAGGGTGGTGATGTCAGAAGCCTGCTCGATCTGGAGCTTGCGGTTTAGCTTGTGACGACCCACGCGAGCGAGGTTGTAACGCTTGGACTCAAAGTAGGTGCTTCTCAGCCATGCCTCGGCAACCTCGGCACCTGCAGCCTCACCGCGGACCTTGCGGTAGACCTCACGAAGAGCGTCTTCCTTAGAAAGCACTGGAGAGGCGAAGACCTTGGACTCGTCATACTCAAGGGTGCGCTCGATGATGTCCTCATCAAACTTCAGAGCCAGTGGGCTGCCCTCAACCGCTGACTTGATGTCAGCGAACTCGGCACGGATCTCGTCCTTGGTCATACCAAGGGCCTTCAGGAAGATGGTCGCAGAAACCTTGGTCTTGCGGTCGACCTGGACCTGCAGGATTGGCAAACCAAATCTTGCTGCCGGCTTACGCTCGTCCTTTACCCACTCGGTTAGGAACTCTAGGTAGGAACCACGGCTTGGAATGATCTGAGCCTTGTTGTTGCGAACGTCGAGGTTACCGGTGGTGTTAGTTGATACCGAGAAGTAGACACCTGGGGAGCGAACCAACTGAGAAACAACAACACGCTCGGTGCCATTAATAATGAAGGTGCCCTTGCCGGTCATCACAGGGAAGTCGCCCATGAACACGGTCTGACTCTTGATCTCACCGGTTAGGTAGTTGGTGAACTCAGCCTTGA
>RFTL01000036.1 GCA_009923455.1 Actinomycetota bacterium
CCTGGTGTCGTAGTTGGTGTCAACTGACTCAAGTGCGGTTAGGCGGCTGTTCTGAGTTGTGTTAAGCGACTCGATTGCATCCAAACGACCATTTTGAGTGGTGTTTAGTGTCTCGATCGCTGTAGCACGGTTCTCTACAGAAGTGAGCCTGTTGTTTTGAGTAGTGTTTAGAGTTTCAATCGCATCTAGGCGACTGTTCTGGGTGGTGTTCAGGGCCTCAATCGCAGTTAGTCGAGTGCCTGCGTTGAATGCCTCTAGAACATCGACCCTGGTGTCCATTGCCACATCTGCGGCCTCTAGAGCAGTCAATCGACCGTTTTGAGTGGTGTTCAGGGTCTCGATCGCAGTTAGGCGACCGTCCTGTGTAGTGTTCAGCGTCTCGATTGCGGTTAGTCGAGAGTTCTGGGTAGTGTTCAGAGCTTCAATGGCGTTTAGTCTCACGCCCTGTGCGGTATTAAGCTCCTCAACAAGAAGCACACGTGCGTCATTGTCCACGGCATAATCGTTGATCGTGTCGTAGTTGAAGTTAATGACGGAGAGGTTTACAACCTCACCCTGCTCTGGCTTAAGTAAATTAAGCGGAGCATCACCGGTGCTTGGCATGCCTTACCTTCTTAGTTTTATCTAGTAGGTGACGCTGGGATTAGCCCAGTCTTTTTGAACTTCTTGAGCGTAGCGGCCATGGCTCGCTTTTTAGTGGCGCTGCTCTTAGCCATCGAGCTAGTCTCCTGACGCTTAAAGTCTGGAGCCTTCTTCTTGGCCATGTAACCGTCATCGCCAACTTTTGGCTGGTCAGCAGGGTTGGGGCCGTATCCAGCAGACTTCTTTTTCATGCTGCTTACTTACCCTTAGCCATCTTTAGGCTAGCTAGCTTCTTGGCTAGTGAACCCTTTACGTCCTTGCGCATAGAAGAAGTTGCGTTCTCTGCACGAGATGCCTCACCTGAAGCGGCACCTGCCTTGCGCATGTTTGAGAGGGAAGCGCCCTTGCGCATCTGCTCCTCAGTGTCACGCTTCTTAGCAGCCTTCTTGGCTGCAGCCTTACCTGCTGGAGTGTAAGGGTATTCTTTTCCGCCTACCATTGGCATATTAATCCTCGACTATTTCTGCCTCTACCGCTAGAGGCACGTTCCATCGGCTTGCTGCCTCCGACACTGCAGTTGAAATTTTCTTCAATGCTTCAGGGTCTTCGACATGTTTTTCTACAGCATCAATCATAGCAGAGATAACTCTCTCATACTCTGCAGTCTGCCCTTTCGCAGATGGGTCGTAGTAACCAGTTATAGCAAGTAGATACTTAATAGCGTCATTGTTACCCGCTTGTGCCCTATTGGCGAGCGCCGTCAAAGCAGCAGGCACCGACGACTTCAGAAGATCTTCTGAGGTCTTGCCGTAGATTCTGGCGAACATTGGCTGCTTCAGCCAGCCCTGCCACTGTGCCCAGCTGATACCAAGCTTCTTCAGGCGCTGAAATGGATCTAGCGCCAGCGACTGGTCAGTCATGACAGTTAGCGCATAAGCCTGCTCTGCGGTAATGCCTACTGGGACTTCGGCGGGTATTCCCCTGGCTTCAAGGGCTGTTCTGAACTTGGGAGTTGCGAGAAGCTGAGTGAGAACAGGCACAGATAAAGAGCGGTCCTGTTCATAGACCGTCTGGGGCTCAATCGGAAAACCTCGCTGATGAGCCAGCCATGCAGCATTAATTGCTCGTTCAAAAAGAAGTTGCTCTGGAGCCTTTCGGCCCTTTTTCGCATTCGTCTTCCCATAGATAGCAACTCCTGACGGCATTATTGTATCTAGCTCATCTTCTTTAGACATGGGTGGGCAAACCCTCCAGCGCATTTAGGTATTCCTCAGACAAACCGAGGCGGGATGCCAGGGCGTGCGCTAGCGTGTCTGGCATACCGCCGACAAACTGACCCCGTTCGTACTTTGCCACGGTCAGGCGGTTGATCCTTAGCACAGAGGCAAAGTGCGTTGGGTTGTCAGACAGCTCCATGCGCCAGGCTTGGAACGTCGGATAGAACTGCTGTATCGCTTCTGGCGGCAGTGAAATGACGGCTCTCCAGCGTGCCGGGAGCACAGTCTCGGGGGTCTGAGTTCGCCAGCTTTCGATTTTTGCGAATAGTTCCTCAGGGGTATGACCAGACATACGGGCAAGGACATGCACGACCTTCTTATTCGGCTTCTTTGTGCGGCCTTCCTCGATCTGGGAAATGGTTGCTCTAGATACCCCAGCTAGGCGGGCCAGCTCCACCATCTCAAGTCCGTGCATACGGCGGATGGTCCGCAGGGGGTGGGTCTCGTAATTTGGCATGATAAAAGCATAACGGAAATGATACGCATATAGATCATCGAAAAAAAATTTTTGGGAGGGACTATACCATTCACACGCTCGCTACTATACCTTTCACACATGAGTCGGGAGATGATACGCATTCAAAAATTGTGCTGGCTCTGGAGGATGAATGGTTTATAGGGTGTGATTTTTCTGGGGGGTTCAACATCAAAAGAACCGCTATAACACGGGGGACACGGGGGGTATGACATTTTTTTTGGGGTTTTTCGGTGCACATGCCAACCTGGTAACGTCACCGCAAGGGCACCAGCCAGCAGTGGAGAGCGTAGGGCGCGACATGGCGCACGCACACGCATATGCGTATGCAGAAAGCTATAACCGTGCCCTAACTGTTGGTGTGTCACATGTGGTGACCTTACTAATAGAAAGGTAACAACAATGTCCAACGCATTGTCCGACCTTCTAGCCTCTTACCAGGCTAAGGTCACCCCTGCTAAGAAGCAGGCCGCATCAAAGCGCAAGTCTGTCAAGGCTCAGCGCAAGGCAGTAGCCAAGTCGATCGAAGTCAAGGTCGACAACTCGTACATCGTCGAGGGTTGGGCTCCACCTGCACGCTTCGACGTGTGGGCTAAGCGCAACTTCGCTGTTGAGTTCGCTACTCCTAATGCAGCACTCGATGCTGACCGCAGCGACGTAGTCGTCGCCTACAACAAGTACGTCCGTGATGTATTTGCTGTGCCATTCAACCAGTCTGTCTTCGACCGCATTGTGCGTCGTGAGTACAGCAAGCAGTTGGCTGGCCTGGGCGACCTCGGTCTGCTCGGTTACTCCGCCGATGACATCGTTGACCTTGCGGTCTTCTATGCATGGGCCGAGCGCATCAAGTCATACGTCCGAGCAATCGGTGCTGATGACGAGACCGCTGCACACATCAGCCAAGCACTACGTGACTTCCGCTCTGACGCTGAGCTATCTGAGGTAGCCCAGCTCGAGGGCGACGGTCGCTATGTGTACGGCAGTGACAACCGCCTGCGTAAGCAGGACAACTCACTCGCAGTACGCCACGCACGTGAGCGCCTAGCGCTTCGTGCTGAGCTGCGTGAGTCCGGTCTTCTTGACGGATTCAGCTACGTACCTACTGCTGGTGAGGTATACCGCCAAGTCAAGCACGTATTCCGTGAGGGTATGCGTGAATGGCGCAGTAGCCTCGAGGGTCTTACCCGAGACGGCGTGCTCCCTGAGTCCGTGCAGTTCAGCGTGCTCAAGGTTGGCGACACAGTTGACGAGTCCTTGTTCGTTCAGACTGAGGTGTCTGACACCTCGCTCGAGCGTGAGGCTTGGATCGACGAGCTCAAGTCACGTGAGCTACTACCAGCTGAGGCTGCTGCTGCTGCAGTAACCGAGGCTCTGTACCGTGGTTACACCCTGCAGGAGATTCGTGTTCAGATGTTTGACTCTGACCGTGCATTCTCCACCGCAATCCAGAACGCTAAGCAGCTCTTCGTAGCTTAGCGTTCAGCCCGTTCGCTCTCCCGGGCACCCTCTTATCCCAAGGGCCTCGGCCACCTACCCGGTGGTCGGGGCCCTTTTTCCTGCGCCTAGAAAGGAAACGAGTGGAAAATTGGTCCTGCCCCTCGCCCCTGCCCCTGCCAACATTTGCCTTAGTAAGTATAAGGTTGCTAAAATACCTTATGGCAATAGCCCTATCACCTTGCCCATGCCCTATGGCGTTGGCATGGTGCGTGGGCACAGCGCAACAGCCCTGCCCCTGCGGCTGGAACTGTCTGCCAACATTTGCCTTTGTAATTGTCACGGACAAGTGACGAATGATGCATGCTATGTAGCGTGCGCAATGGAAAGGAGCAGGCATGAACAATGCCACTCTTGCCGAGCTGACCCAGCAGGCAATGATTATGAGCGGGTATCTTGACCTCGCTCACGCCATACTGGATGGTGAGCAGAATGGGTAGCACTGCCTGGATATTCGGTGTTGCCACCATTTGCCTTATCTTCGTGATGTTAGGCGCTGGCGTATGAAAACCATACGCTTCTATCTCATGGACCCGGAGCATAAATACTTCGGTGACCACCTGTGTGATGACTGTGCCAGACACTCTGGCTATCAGCCAGAGTTGTGGCGTAGATCGTATGCCGAATCGTGTCAGGTCTGCAAAGCACCTAACGAGCGTAAGCGTGTCTAAGCCCCATGTCCTTATTGATAATCATTTTCAATAAGGTGACAGCGAGGTGACAGCACTTTCCACAACCCCCAAACTTATGTCGTGATGACATATCAATCTCTATCGATACCCATCGGTAAAAATTGACAGCGTGACAGCATGACAGCATTTTCGGAAAAGTTTCAGATATCAGCCATATACCCCCCTATATATAGCGATATTTCAAAAGTTCCTAAAAACGCTGTCATCGCTGTCACGCTGTCACCAACCAGCGCCATTACTGGGCAAAGTAGGCTGTTTAGCCTGTGGATAACTCCATTTTCAGTGACAGACTTATCCACAGCCTTGGCTGTCTAATACCGAAAAAGTATGTAACGGCAGATAAATACAGATGTAGCACAAGTTATCCACAGGTTTGCCTGTTGATGACTCGTGTTTGTGTAGCAGGCATGGTGTCTCGGCGCATGGAAATCGCCCTGCCAACATTTGCCTATGTAAGTGTTACTTGCTTTTGCAAGTGACAACGGCTCTGGCAATCGCCAGTGTCAAGATTGAGCAGAAAGGATGTATTGTGACTCTTTCAGTCAACGACATCGTCTTACATGACGAGATCGTTACTAGAGCGCATTACCGCATTATGCGCAATCGAAGAAGCATAGTCACCAGTTATGGCAAAGACCCAATCGACATTAGTCTGGTCAGGTCAGAGCTGGCTGAATGTAACTCCAAGGATACGGCTGCAGCAACAGCCAGGTTCTTGGTTGCTTCGATTGCTCATGCTGACTACATTCGCAAGAACTTCTTGCGGTTGTTCGGTCAGGAACTTATCAATCCACGTGCATCGCTGGCATCAGAAATCAGCGTTAGCAACTCTGGTTTGACTACCTCGTGGGACTTGTCTACTCTCTCCGAGTATGCGTCTGTCAAACTCAGCACGCTTGACAAAGTCCTCGAGCCTATCGCTACTCGTTACGAGCCTTCAGGCAACAACAGTTTCTATGCGTTCTGGCGACTCAACGATGACCGCTTTAGCGATACCTATATTGGCAACCCCAATATATCCGTGCTCAACCGCAGTATCTGGCTTGACAAGCGTCGTGCTATCGAGTCAGCGTTGCGTAATATCGGCATTGACTTAGCCAGCGACTACGACGAGGGCTTCCCTCGCATTCAGCTGTATCTAGGCATGCGCAGTGAGACCCATGAGAATGCCACGCTAGCCATAGCCAACTATCGGAGCATAGCCAAGGCAGTCAATACCTACACACTTCACAAGACTGAGGTGTGGAATCTTGGCAACCTTCGGCGTGAGCTACTCCGATCTCAGGAGTCCTATCAGCGTGTTGCTGACAACACTCGCAATGTTCTGAATCGTGAGAAGTTCTCTCGGTTCTGGAACAACATGAAGTCAGCGCAAGTTGTTCAGTCTGTCTATGATGCGAGCGCCGATTGGGCTTCTATCCCGCTCAAGGCGAGTGGAACAGAGTCAAGCCGCACCTGGGGCATAGAAATCGAGACAGTTCGTGCTGACGAGACCGGTCGACCAGCCGGTTGGGAATCCAAGCATGACGGCTCGTTACCATCCAATGAAGCAGACTGCTGCTGTGATTGCAGCAGTTGTGAGGACAACGACCACTGCGATGACTCAGACTACAGTTGCTACGAATCTGGCGAAGTGACTTACTCATCTCGTGAGTTCGTGTCACCTATCCTGCGCTCGTTCAACTCAGAGGGCTTGCGCCGTATCTGCAACGACCTCGGCACAGACGAAGACGAGGACTCATCGCCTGGCATCCATGTCCATGTCGGCGCTAGCGACCTGACTGTGTTCGACATAACTCGCTTGCTTGTGGCTTACTCTGCCATCGAGCGCTTCATCGAACCGCTACTGCACCGCAAGGAGCGTAGTTACTGCAAGCCAACCTCTGCGGCTCAGTTGCAATGGTGGCTAGCCTCGGTCCGCAACTGGCAACGCATGAACCCCAATGCCGTGCCCACCCCTACTGACATTCTCTACAACCGCAACGACAGCACGCCTGACGGTCGGTATGTAGATGTCAACATTCAAGCGCTCACTCAACACGGCACTATTGAGTTCCGTGCTATGGGCGCTTGGTATGACTACAACCACCTAGTCCGATGGGCTTGGTTCGCTCGTGAAATGGTCAATGTATCCAAGCTCGGTATTGACCGCAGTGAGTGGCTAGCCTGCACCAGTGTCGGTGATGTCGTATCGCTTCTGCGCAAGTATGGCTCAGAAATCCCAAGCGATGAGATGTTCAACGACATTGACTCAAGAAGCCTCGTGCTAACTGCATCCGAGGTCTAACTCAACAATTGCTTCTGGGTGGGGGCGTAAAAAGCCCCAGCCCAGCGAGTAGAAAGGAGCTGCCTATGTGCGGCATTGCTGGCTTTAGTCTCAGCGCAGATTCAAAAATCAACTCCCGTCAGTTGTCCAACGCCCTCCTCACAGCTATCGAGGACCGTGGCAGTATGGCATCTGGCTTTGCCTTTCATCATGACGGCAAGCACGGCTATCACTCCAGCGCAACACCTGGCTCTAGCCTGTCGCTCAAGTTCATGCCTCGTAAGGCTCGCACCGTTATTCTGCACACTCGCCTAGCCACTCATGGCTCGGTGACTGACAATCGCAACAACCATCCGGTAACCTCGCCCGATCTAAATATCGCCCTCGTTCACAATGGCGTTATCTATAATCACGAGGATGTTCGCCGTGTTATCCCTACCAAGTTGCCACCTGTTGACACCAGTGTTATCCCAGCGATTATCGAGCGCCAAGGTATCCAGTCCATCGACCAACTTGACGGCGATGCGGCTATCGCTTGGCTTGACCAGCGTGACCCTCACATGCTGCACCTTGCCCGCTACCAGCACTCACCATTGACTATGGCTCATCTCGAGGACGGCTCGTTCGTCTTTGCCAGCACCGAGTCATTGCTATGGCGAGCGCTCATTCAGCTCGACCTTGCGCCCACTTGGATGTATAACGCAAACGAGTTGGAATACTTCACCATTCGCAACGGTGTCATGCTTAGCAAGGAGAACCTGCCTGCGCCTAAGTACACAGATGTCCGCTACAACTACAACTACTATCGTCACCAGACTTCCGGTGCTAAGGAGGGTTACAAGTATGACTCCACACCAGAATATATCCCTGGCTTCGGTTGGACTGACAGCTGGGATGATGACGACTGGGCAGAGTTTTACGACTGGCAGGCATACAACGAAGCCGAGTCTTGCCCTGTGTCAACCTTGTATCCCAACCCCAAGAACTCTAGCTACTGGACCATGATTCGTGAAGAGGCAGACGGCGCTCGTGCTGACTATCTCTACTACAACGAAGACGAGCGTGACCTATGGCGTGACGAGTTGTTCATACTCGCAACCGAACCCAATGTAACCCTCATTGACTACGGTCTTGTAACAGACTCAGGAGAGTTAGTGTCGACCCTCAACGACGACGCTGACATCTTCTAACAAGTTGGGATAGCCACCCTCCCCCCCTTTCTGCTTCGGTGGCTATCCCTCAAGCTGGGGCAGTTGCATCCCCCCCCCCAATCGCAACTGCCCCTTCCAAGTCCCTATCGCTGGTTCTTTCATACCTTTCTCCCAGCGATAGGGCATAAGCCTTCGGATGGAATCATCAACTGACTGCTCACGAAAGGAGCAACTATGGAGCTGGGCTATGTAACTGTAGACGGCGATTATGGCGTGGGAGTGCTCACATTCCCACCAGACAAACTAACCACCGAGCAATGGGAGAATCTAGCCGATTTGCATGATTCGGATAGATACGACTATGTTGTTAGCGTGCTTAGGCACGAGAGCTAAGGAGAACCATGGAATACGAATTCTGGTATAGCGAGACTCAGACCTACAAGGCTGGTTTCGTGACCGAACACGGCGAGAGCCTAGAAGAAGTGCAGAAGATGCTTGACGACATCTTTATTCACAACAAGAAGCCACTCAAGTCATTGCCCGGCTTCTGGCAGAAGCTCAAAGAATCAGATATCGAGTATGACCCAGACAGCCTCGAGGAATTGGAGTTCTAATGTCAATCAAAGACTTTATCGCTGAGCGTTGGTTCGCTGAGCAACTAGACGAGTCGTATGCGATGGGTAATCGTGAGGGCTACCGCATCGGATCGAACGAAGTCAAGCGCCACTACTACGAGTTCGTACGCAATCGCATTCAAGCGCTACACGATAGCGCTGATGCCAAGCACCAGCATGGTCTAGGCGTGGCACTAGCCTTCCTAGATGCCCTTGAGCACGAGCGCAAGGACAACATCATCAGAGCGGAGGCATAGTGACTACATTTGCCGTATTGCGTGACCCAGAGGTTGGCGCAACTTCGCTTGAGTGCATCTACAACCGGACACTCACTAGCGACCTAGATGACGGCAACATGAAGTTCATCGTGATGTCAGAGCGGGTGCATAAGCTTTACGAAGTTGACTCAGAGTATGGCGAGGTGCTACTTTACTCACCCCACTACCGCACTGACTTGTCATGTATGTGGGTAGGGCAGAGCATCGACTTTGACTACACCACTGACAATTTCGCATGAACGCACGAAAACAGCCTGATTTTGGCAAAAGCGTACCGAATTTGGTACGGAATTGGCACGAACGCACGAAAAGGAGAGCAGAAGTGAGCGATAACGAAAACGTAAGGTTTACATACCAGGTTGTCACCGAGTATGCGACCTTTGCCCCATCGGCTGATGATGCTGATGCCGACTTCAGGAACGCCTTCGAGCATGGCTTATATGCAGACAACATGAAGATTATCCGGCAGATAATCACACGCACTGAGGAACTGAAAGATAGAGGTGAGAAGACATGGGTATGGAACGACACCCTTCAGCGATGGGATCTAACCAGATACAGCCTGAGCTAATGAGTTCCGCCGAGACAAGCGCATTCCTTGGCGTATCCCTAAACACGCTACAGAAGTGGCGCAGTAGAAACATGGGTCCCAAGTATGTGAAGTATGGCGGGGCTAACAGCGCTGCAGTTCGCTATGTGACTTCTGATGTCATCAACTTCAGAAACAGTCACACTATCCACACCAACAACACCAACCTAGGAGACTAGATGAATATCTCATGGCAAGATCCGCCACCGTCCGGGACAGGCGTATCTAATCGTGGCCGTAAAAGGTCTAAGTATTGGGATGTGCTCGACGAGCTTTCAAAACACCCAGGCAAGTGGGCAATCGTCGAGGACAAAGTCATCAACCCTACCGGTGGGCTTTACTCAATCGTTCGCTACAACAAACTGCCGTTCGAGGTTACGACTCGCAAGAACCCCGACGGAACATTCGCAATCTTTGCGAGGAAGAAGGAGACCAGTGCCAAAGAAGAATCGCTATAAGCTAGACAAGGAAGCTGCTGTTGCTTCGCAGAATATCGTTCTCGAGGTGTCCGTTACATACGACATCAAGTCCGATGACATGCGAGCTGTGATTGCTGTGCGCAAGGATGCCGCTGACAATGATGAGTTCTTGCTACGACTAGGTCGTGCCCTTGAGAAAGCTGCACGCACGGTCATGCCTTCCTACAAGGAAGAGATGGAGTTGCTAGAGATGTTAGCTAAGCTTGGCAAGGAGCTTCGTGCCTCGGATACATAAGGCATTCAGACGCACAAAAACGCAATGGATGCTATGGCAAGAGTTACAGAAAGAGATTGACAAATCTCCTGTTATTCCCCCTTGCACAAACTTCCCAGAGCTTTTCTTTCCAGAAGTGCAGGGTGCTGCAATCATCGACACCCGCATGGCAAAGAAGATGTGCCAAACCTGTCCGATCATAGATAAGTGCGCATCGTATGCGATACAGGCGGACGAAGAGTTTGGTGTATGGGGAGGGCTAAGCCCCTTAGAACGAAAGCGACTCAAGAGACAAAATGCAAATCGGAAAGTTACCTAAGCTATCCAAGTATGTAGTGGACTCCATGAAGACCATGGGATTCCGTGCAATTAGCGGTAGACCCTACGACTTTATCGGGATGGTAAAGGGACAGCACGATGATTACGGGATGGCCGCCCTGCTCACGGTCATTCCCCTAAAGCTTCAGTCAGATACATTTGTTATCTCGCTGGAGATGAATGGTGAGCAGATGGTGAAGACTCGAATGGCTAAGCTAGACGATATCGCTGACCTAGTCGGCTTCTCTGGCGTAGCAAAAGAGATACTTGACTCTGTCGATCGAAAGGAGAACGATGACAACGACAGTGACACCAATTAGCGAACTTATCGCTAACCCGCAGACTATTGTGCCTAAAAGCAAGGCATCTATGGTCAAGAATCTACTTGGCCAGTATCGTAGGCTAGGTGAGGAAGAGAAGAGTATCCAGGAGTCTCGTGCAGCCGTGCGAGAGCTTCTAGTGAAAATGTTTGAGGAGGGCTCGAGCGAGCTGGTTATCGATGGCAAACCCATGGCTACCCTCTCGAAGGAGACCCGAGTCCTCCTCAACACTGAACTAATCAAGAGCAACTTCCCACAGGAGAAGTTCTCTGACTTCTATGTTGAGTCAAGCACATCTGTATTGCGCCTGACTAGACAAGCGAGGGCACTTAGCTAATGATTGTTGACATCCTGTGGGAAAAGCAAAAGCAAGCCGTAGAGTTTATCGTTGACCGTAGGCGGGTTCTGCTAGCGGACCAGCCCGGCTCCGGTAAGACTCTGATGAGCCTGGCAGCTCTAGAAGCTGACGGGTGCTTCACAAACGGACTTGTTCTCATACTCGCTCCTAAGTTCCCAGCTAGGACCACATGGCTCAAGGACCATGTGATGAAGTATGTAGCCCCCACGGGTGTCAATGTCTATGACCTAACTTCAGGCACAGCAGAAGCTAAGAATGACCGCCTGCTGGAGGTCCAAACTCCAGCGGTGGTCGTTGCCAACCACGACTCCCTTGCCATCTCCCCTAACGGCGAGCGCCGAGTCCCAAGACTTTTTGACCACACCTACGATGCCATCATCATTGACGAGTCGCATCGTGTCCTACCCACCGATGCCGATGCCCGCTACGACATGACTCAGTTCTGGCGTGGGCTAAGCAGGCTAAGTATTCATTCGCAGGCTCTACGCATTGCGGTAAGTGGAACGCCAGATCGCAGTAAGCTCGAGAACCGCTACGGCACACTCAAGTTCCTGTTCCCCGAGGTCTACACGAACCACAAGCACTGGATGTTCACTAACTTCATCATGGAGTCCCGCACTATCAGACTTCCTGGCGGCCGAACGAAGGACATCGTTGTCCCTCAGCAGCTCAGATCCCCCCTTGAGTGGGTCGCCAGGGACCAACTTTATCTAGTCCGTCGCACCAAGGCTGAGATTCAAGAGGGTCGCCCAGCCAAGCAATACATCAATGTCACTCTCGATATGGCTAAGCCACAGCGCAAGGCATACATGGACTTGATGAAAGACCACTTCTCTGGCAATTCCAAGATGACTCCAGCCGTAGTTGCATTGCGAAGCAGACAGCTAGCAATCAGCTCCGGTTGGGACTTCGACAACAATCAGATTGGGGATTCGTTCTCGTCTACCAAGTTTGAATGGCTTGTCGAATGGCTTGAGGCTAGAGGCTACATGGACCAATCCCCCCAGGATGGCCCCCCATCTAAGGTCGTTGTAGCCTCTAGCTTCGTTGCTACCTTGCAGTGGATCAAGCGAGAGTTAGCTAAGCTGGGTGTCACCGCCGAGATACTCGACGGCTCTACCTCGCAGACAGAGCGTGCTCGCATTCAGGCAGAGTTTCAGGACCATCAAAGTAGTCTGAGGGTAGTGCTAATATCCATGAACATGGGAGTCGGCATCGACCTAGACGCTGCAGACGACCTTGTGTTCTTCGATGTCCCCTATTCGTCGGACGATGCAGAACAGGTCGAGGACCGCATCGACCGCTTATCAAGAATTCACAGGGTCACAATCTGGTGGCTCCTATCCAACGACAGCATTGACCTTGCTATCGCTGGTGAGAATACTGAACGCTTCCAGGTGTCCAGGGAGCTGCTTGACGGCTCCAGAGGCGTTGAGTTCGCTAGACAAATACTGGCACAGCTAAGGAGATAACATGTCGGAAAATTCACCGCCAAGTGACGAGGGTCAGCTCTATCTGACAAACGATGCAATCATGGCGCTAGTTTCTACGCTCGTTTCTGAGGTAGTTAGATACGGCGAGGCTGAGTCGATGCTCATTGAACACAAGGCTTTGAGCGATGCTGAGGTTCAGACCATCATGAAGGCCAACACCCTGCTCACGGTATTTGCAATGCTACTTGTAAAGGTGGTAGAGTCTAACGACATCGAGTTTGCGAAGACAGTAGTCAACTGCTGGATCTCACCGGTCGTCCAAGACATGGTTCAGATTGCATTCGCAGAGGAGATTGAGGAGGCTGCTGCAGCTGTCGTGAACGGAATTTCAGACATAGAGGCTTCCGTCAATAAGGAGAACAATGCGAAGCCATCCAGTGAATCAGGCGATTGAAGCAGTAGTCTTCGACGCTATAGTCAACCAGCCACGATCCCTACAGAGGCTTATCGGCCCGAGTGAGATTGGCACAGATTGTGTCAGATGCCTGGCACGCAAGCTGATGGGTATCGAGAAGTATGCCGTCGAGTCAATCGATGACATGCCCTGGTTGCCTTTCATTGGAACAGCTGTGCACGCACAGTTTGAAGAGTTCTTCACAGCTGCTAACTCCAAGTTGGAGTCAGTTCGCTGGCTAATTGAAACGAGACTTCCTATTGGCACTATCGGTCCCGCTGAGATTTCAGGTTCTTGTGACCTGTTTGACAAGGAGACTGGGACTGTTATTGACCATAAGGTAGTGGGCACGACCAAACTAAAGTCGCTGCCCAAAAAGGGTCCAGGTAACACCTACCGCATTCAGGCTCACCTGTATGGGTATGGCTGGACCAAGCTAGGCTTCGAGGTTAATGAGGTAGCTGTCAAGTTCTATCCAAGAAATGACATCTCCCTCTCCTCGGGCTACTTCTGGTTCGAGAAATACGATGAAGAGGTTGCACTAACTGCTCTAGAGAGAGCCAACGAGATCTACCGCCAAGCCTCAGAGGCTAAGGCTGCAGACAAGCTGGACGACTTCCTAAAGATGTGTGCGACTTCAGAGGATTGCTTTTCTTGCTCAGAATATCCACCGCTGGATGCCCCGGTCGCTCAGATAACTGACGACCTATTCGATCAACCAACCCCATATAACAAAAGATAGGAGACGTACGCTATGACGTACTTCGAGGATCACTTCTCACAGCCTGCGTCGGCTAGTAAGTTCCGACCAGCAGACTACCAGGGCCACTTGCTTCTGGTTTACCCAACTGAATACCGCACCGGCATCAAGACCGATTACGGCGAGAGCGATGCAATCGCAGCCCGTGTTGTAGTGCTTGATGGCACTGATGGTTACGAGGAGCACGACAACGTGCTGTTCTTCCAGTCCGCACTTATTGGCACCCTGAAGCCTTCTGTAGGCAACGGCAAGCCAGTACTAGGTCGCCTCGGCCGTGGCACTTCCAAGCCAGGTCAGTCGGCTCCGTTTATCCTAACTCCATTCACCGAGGCAGATGCTCAGGTGGCTCGTGCTTACTTCAGCCAGGACCAGTTTGAGGCTCCTGCTGCTAAGGCTCCTGCTGCTAAGCCTGCATCAAAGGCCAAGGCTAAGTCGCTTAGCGACTTTCCAGCGGATAAGGTAGATCTAGCGAAGAGCCTAGCGGCTTCAGGTGTATCTGCCGACCAGATTGCTCTGGCGACTCAAATCCCTCAAGACATCGTTGAGTCGGAAGTTCTAGAGCTAATCTAATTGCTACACTGGTGGGGACCCCAAGAGTTTCGTCTCCTTTCCTCTTGGGGTCTTTACCTTCTTACTAAGGAGTTATTGTGAACGACAGACCCATTCTGGAACTGTTCACGAGGTTAGGAAAAACAGAAGCAGACAAAGTAACGGTCTGCTACTTTGGCCCCAGAAATTCGTGGACTTCAAAGATGCTTCCCTTGGGGAACGCAGACATTTTTGCGCAGACGTTGACTGCCAACGGCATGAACGTCTACACCATGGTCAACTCGGTTGACGAGTCAACCATTACATCAAACAACACTCGTGGCGATGTCAATGACATCACCCGCCTCAATGCGCTTTGGGCTGACCTTGACTTCAAGGAGAATGGCCTCAAGGACGAGGCGGCTGCCCGAGAAGTAATTCAGTCCCTATCGGACATTCTTAACTGTCAGCCAGCTGCAATTGTGCATTCTGGCCACGGTCTTCAGCCTTACTGGCCGATCGAGGACGGCGAAGTTCATGACATGAACCGCTCCATGATCGCTGGGGTATCTCGTCGCTTTGGTCAACTGATTCAACGAGTAGCCGAAATCTACGGCGGTAAGGTTGACAATGTCTCAGACCTGCCCCGAGTATTGCGAGCACCAGGTACTATAAACCATAAAGATGCAGACAATCCAGTACCGGTAAAGGTTGAGTTCAATGACCACACCTATGCCCTCACGATCTCAGAGGTCGTCGAGGCACTCGAATCGTACGGCTTTGTATCTGACAACACGACTGTTGGCGAGTTTGTGGTTGTATCAGCACCTGAAGAGTGGCGAGTTGCGCATGAGAACTGCGCTTGGACCGCACAGCTTGTGGATTCAATCGACAAGGCCAACCCAAAGGCGAGACACCCTTGGCTTGTATCCACAGCGATTAAACTTTACGCTTCTGTTCGTCATGGGTGCTTCACTGAGGAGGGCTTTACTGAAGCATCTCGCCTCGTTGAGGTAAAGTTTCTAGATTTGCTTGCGTCTGGCGAGCGCCGTAAACCGAATCCAGGAGAGGTTCAGACGGCGTTTCGCTGGGCCAAGCAACTTGTGTCCACCTTCGATGAAGCCAAGGTAGCTCAAGAGGTTCGCAACCACGTGCACAAGTTGCACCTATCCACGGTTCCTGACCTCCCAAAAGAGCGAGGCTCCGAGCAACCAAGTACCAGCGGAAGCTTGGCATTATCCGCTGAGCCAGCCCCCATCTCTTTACCGATGGATGCTTTCAAGTACACAGATGTAGCTAACGCTGAGAGGCTTGCAGATGCAGCTCGAGGCAAGTTCATCTTTGTGCCTGAGATTGGCTGGTATCGCTGGGAAAAGTCCGCCTACATTCCTGACAGCACTCGCTCTATTGAGAGACTTGCTGCAGAGTCGGCGCTCGCTTTTGGAGCCAAAGACGCATCAAAGGCAGGCTTGGACTGGGCAAAGCGTTCCCTCTCTCGTGCTGCAATTAACAGCGCAGTTGGGCTTGCAGAGTCAGTCCCGGACATCGTCGTAGCTCCGCACCTGCTAGATTCAAATCCACTGGAGCTAGCTACGCCAAATGGAATTGTAGATTTGGCAACAGGCGTTCTTCGTGACGCAGATCCTTTGCAGGATTTCAACACGAAGCAGACAGCCTGTGCGCCTACTCAGACCGCCACGCCTAAATGGGAAGAGTTCCTGAAGCTCGTTATTACGGACGAGGACAGGATTTCTTACATACAGGAACTCTTGGGCGTGGCACTTATTGGCGAAGTAAGGTGGCACGTGCTACCTGTATTCGTCGGTGTTGGTGCTAACGGTAAGTCCACATTGTTGGACATCGTCTCAAAGATCTTGGGCACTTATGCAAGAACAATGCCTGAGAACTTCCTGCTCGACACCAATTCGGTTCAGCACTCTACGGAAATCGCTAACCTGCACGGCGTGCGCTTTGCTGTAGCGTCTGAGACTAGACCTGACGGTAAGTTCAACGAGTCCAGAGTCAAGATGCTTACTGGTGGAGATGTCATCTCTGCTCGCAAGATGTACAAGGACTTCTTTGACTTCAAGCCGTCCCACACTCTGTTCCTTGCGCTAAACCACCTTCCATCGGTGCGCTCTGGTGGTTCTGGTTTCTGGAGAAGACTTCGCAAGATCGACTTCAGCTACCAAGTCCCAGAGGCGCTACAGAAGCAAGGACTAGCCGAGGACATCTTCAAGGAAGAGGGCGGTGGCGTTCTAGCCTGGATGATTGAAGGCGCTAAGCGGGTCATCAAGCAGGGTCTTACTGAGCCTAACTCCGTCAAGCTTGCTACTACCGAGTACCGCTTCGAGGAAGACCACATTGCCAAGTACATCGAGGACTGTGTTGTTCAGAATGCACTTGCTTCGGTTCAGTCGTCCGACCTGCTCTACTCGTACAAGCAGTGGTGCCAGGAGAACGGCGAGACCCCTCTGGCAATGACTCCGTTCATCCGAGAGCTAAGAATGAGGCTTCCAATCTCACCGATTAGAGGTGGCCAAGGTCGCAGAGCGTACAGTGGCATCTTCCTCTATAAGGTAGAATTTGGTAAGGATGACGACTAAATCTGTATGCCTAGCCTGCAAGGCTTCGTTCCACGACGAATGTGAAGACATGTGGAACGGAGTCCTTGCAGAAAGCTCTTTTTGCTGCTGCGAGGGAATGTTCTCCCTAGACGGCAACGGCAAGACTTTACCTGATATTGAAGAGGACATTGAGGCTTACTTTGACGGCTACACGGGCTCAAAAGCACTGGAAGAATACGCTGACCCGATTTCAACAGGACGCAAAGAAGCGGCAAAGAAGTTCCCAATTAACCCAGGCATGGTATGCGAGTGGGCCTGGCTTAGGTACGCTGGTGGTGGAATCGAGCCAATTATCGGCTGTCCAGGCCACCCCGCCGAAGCTATTCATCATGGTCCCGACAAAAACACGATGCGCAATGTTGAAGGCAACATTCACCGCATTTGCGCAGAATGTCACAATCGTTGGCATGCTGCGAATGATAAATATTACGGGGAGCGCCCCACGCTGGCTGACGGCGGAGTTGATGCTTCTGTCCCGTTCCATCCGATAGACGAGAACGGTAAGCGCTACGACCCGCTACCTCACGATCCGGTAACGCTAGCTCCTGACGAGCAAGTTCACGCTGAGGACAAGAGAAGGCGTGACGAGGCCAGAAGGCACGGCACAATACCTAAGATCAAGGATTAACCTTAAGTAACGAACTTCGTTACTTAACTTTAGCTACAAACCTCTGGCCCCTAAACCAGGCTTCCCCATTCTTGATCTGCACCATTTCAAAAAACGGTTCATTATCTTCGTTTATTGAAATTATGCAGACTCCTTGTTGCCAGTTCTCGAAGTACTTGGCTGGGGTTCCGTCGACATGCGTGCTTCCATTAACTGAAGGCACTGCGCCATCAACTCTGCATAGGCAACCTGGACTGACGGCGACACTTTGGATAGAGGCATCACGATTGAATACCGTTCGAGACTGTATTTCCAGACGATGTGCGTGCCCGAAGATGGTACTAATGTGAGGGTCAGCGTTTGTGTA
>RFTL01000037.1 GCA_009923455.1 Actinomycetota bacterium
CGTTGACTGGACCAGTTACGCCTTCCTGGGTCGCAATAAAGCCGAGCTTGAAAACACCAGCAAGTTGCTGGTGGTTCACTGTTGCCAAGGCTGCGGAGGCGGTCACGCGGACATCACCCTGGTTTGGAGCAGTCAGGTTGACAGTACCGCCCATGTTAGCAACCGAGACGAAGTTGATCGTAACGACAGTGTTCGGCTCCGTTCCAGTGACTAGGTCGTCACCGTTTAGGTCAAGGAACGCAGTTACAGTAACCGAAAGAGCCGGAGACAATGTGGTCAAGGCTGACAGAGACCATGGCTGGATTCTGAGCTGGTTCTTCGCGGTGAATGAAGCGGTTGACCCAAGTGTTGCAACAACGGATTGGGTTGAAGCAGTGGTAACGGACGACATGGTCGCTGAGTTGTTGGCTACAAGCGGAAAGTCGCCGGACAACGCGGTTGCGCTCACTGTACTTGAGATGCTCAGGCCGTAACCTGCAGTTCCAGACTTGGCAACGATGTACTTCAGAGCACCGGCGCGGTCAGCCTGAATCTGGGATCCCAAACGGGTTGTCAATATGAAGTCTTCAGTATTGACCATCGTGTAAGAGGTACCAGCAATTGGCTCTACGACTAGGCCGGCCTCGTTCGCCTGTGCTGCCGGAGCAGTCACAAACAGCGAACCAACCAGTGCGAAGATCGCGCCAAGAGCAAGACCCTTACGGTTCGAGTTCTTAGTCATTGATTTCTTTCTTTCTTGGTTTACCAAATCCCTTTGGGGAAATGGCTGTAAGAGAGAGCTACCACCAACCAAGCAGGAGATATCCCACTCTTACAGTCTTAGGTAACCAGAGGCGTTATGCGGTCGTTACTAAGGGGTAGCGGAGTCTGTTTGGACATGTCCGAGTAATGTCTGGACTAAACCAAGATGGGGGACGAAATGAACTAGCGAATGCGAATGTCCGGTCTTTTACTTATGGATAAGACAAGTTTGAGGGGACCAATGCTTGCACTTCAATTCCTTGAAGACGCCACCGGTGTTTTCACCTCAGCATCCGATAGCTATGAACTATGCCGCAATGCAGTTCACGCAGACTTTCTAAAGTCAGGCGCTTCGGGATCTCATCTGATTGCAGTAGATCAAAAGGGTAATCTGCGGATCATCGCTGGATACGGAAAGAATTACCCACTTCCCGAAGGCTTGTCTTTGTGGGATGACCAAGAGGTAACCAAAGCCCTGGGCAGCAAAGAGGTTGCCTCCTTCGCCTGGGAAGGTGCTTACGTCACTGTCATCCCGTTCTACAAATCACTTGCCCCGGTCGGTGGACTTCTTGTGATCTCTGCCAAGAAGGCAGCTGCCCTGGATGAATCAGCCAAGAACATCCTCGCTCAACTAGGTGCCTTCTATCTAGACACCAACGGATTGAACATCAAGCAAGGCCCAACCCGATCAGAGGGGAACCCGGAAGAGCTAACCCAGCGTCAGCGTGAAGTACTTGGATTTATGGCACTTGGCCAAACCAATGCCGAAATCGCGAGAGCGATGCTCCTCAGTGAATCGACTATTCGCCAGGAAACTGTTCGTATATATAGAGCGCTCGGGGTAAACAGTCGAACCGAGGCCTCCAAAAAGGGTAAGGCTTTGGGTCTGATACCAAAGCAGCCGGCTCTGAGCTAGAGATTAAATGGAAAGCCCCCTGTTGCCAGGGGGCTTTCGGTTTATAAGGAGTAAATGAAACTACTTACTTCACGGTGATGGTTGCAACGTTCTCCAGGGTGCCGTTTACGTAAACAGCTACTGGAAGGACGCGGCCAACAGTCGACTTGCGGCTGAAGAGGTAGTTGTCGTTTAGAGAGGTGTACTTGAACCAACGTGCACCAATCTTTACGGATACAACTGATCCCTTTGCGTTCTCAACGCGAACTGCAACACGACCGTTGTAGGTACCGATAACTGCGTTCACCTCAGCAACAGGAGCCTTGGCAACCGCAATGGTTAGGACCTTGGTGATTGCCTTGGCAGTGGTGCCATCGGTTGAGTATGTTGCGGTGATGACGACGTTACCCTCGTCAGCTGAACCTAGTAGAACGGTTACGGTTGCCTCACCGGAGCTGTTCAGCTTGGTTGGTAGTGCACCAACAAAGCCAAGACCGGTTACGGTCACACCGAAGGACTCGGTAGCTAGATCGTCAGCTGCAACTGCGTTGCCAAACTCATCCTTTAGGGAGATTTTTGCAACAACGGTCTTGCCTGGCTCAATGGTGTTTCCAACTGCGTTGGAGGTTACATCTAGCGCGGTACCAGCGGTACCAGCTGCAGCAGCAACGGTAACGGTGGTGGAAGCGGTAGCAGCACCAGCAACGAAGGTGAAGGTGTTAGCACCAGCTACGTGAACGTAAGCGGAGATGGTGAAGTATCCGTTGCCATCAGCGGTGGTGGTGTAGGTGTTAGCTACAGCAGCCACGCCCTGAGAGGCGTTGGAGAACTTGTCACCAGCACCAGTTACGGTAACTGACTGACCAGCGTGGTTTACGCGACCAGAGATGGTGATCACGTTGGTGAAACCAGCAGTATTACCAGTAGTAGCACGAGCGATGGTTGCGGTTGCAGAGTGGGTAGGAGTGCTAACCCAAGCCGCTGCAACAGATGTCGCCTTCACAACTACAACTGAAGCAGTAACGGCAGTTGAAACAGTTGACCAGTTAAGGGTGCTGGTGTTCTGAGACTCGACTGCGATGTTCTCAACGTTCAGCGTTGCAGCTGAGCTGGTTGCGGTGAAGTTAGCCTTCGCTGCACCCGCGGTTAGGTTCACGTACTGAGTGGTTCCGGAGTAAGCCAGAGCCAAACGGTGACCCGCAGGAGCTGCAACGCCCCACTGGTCAGCAACGGTGTAGTCAACCGAGAATGCACCCGAAGGAGCTACGGTTACGAAGCCGGTGCCAGCAGCGGTCGCGCTGTAGCGAGCGTCCTTCTGGGTGGTAGTGAAGAGATCAGATACTACGTTCTGAGAGGTGAAGCGGAAACCGATGGTTGCATCGGCTGCCAGGCCAACACTGCTTACGTTCAAGGTTACGTTTCCGCTAGCGTCAGTGGTTAGAGCAAGAGCGGTTGGCAGCGAGGAACCAGCGGTGTAGGTAACACCGTTCACAGTGATGGTGGTGCTTGAACCCAAGGTTGCGCTGGTGGTGATCAGTGCGGTAACAGCGACGTTTGCAACACCTGAAGCGGTGCTGGTGCTGCCGTTAAGCACGCGACCGGTAACAGCGAAAGCTGAGTTTCTGCGAACTTCAGTTCCCTTAGCGTTGTCACTAGTTACTGCTGAAGCGGTAACTGCAACTGCAGAAGCTGCGGTAACGGTTAGTGTCGCTGAGGATGCACCGACCTTGACTCCACCAACACGCACCTCAGCAGAAACAGTTGTGTTCGCTGCAAGCGCGGAGACTGCGGTCGAGTAAACGCCGCTAGCCAAGGTTGCGGAGCCGGTAGCAGTTCCACCGATTGATGCAACATAAGTAACAGCGCTCTGAACCTGGTCAGCATTGATGCCCGTCAATGAAGCAGTACCGCGCAATGTGGTGTCGCCTTGGATTGGCTGGGTCAGGGTAACGGTTGTTACGTCTGAGTAGCGCTGGAAGCTAACGGTCTGAGCGGACTGTGGCTCAGCTGCGTCAACGGTGTCGTTGTTGTTAACGTCGATAAAGGCGGTAACAGTAACAGTCACTGAAGCAGAGGTGGTGGTTGCACCAGGCAGCGCAACTCTGAAGTAGTTACGGCTGGTCTGAGTTGCACCTGCTGCAGGCACTACGAACGAGGTCGAGGCTGAAGCAATTGAAGATGCGGTAGTGACTGAAGCTGAGGTGCTAGTTCCGTAACCTACGGCGAAGCCGGAAGCCTTCGAAACTGCATACTTCAACTGAGCGCCGCCGGCTGGGTTAGCTGAACCCAAAACGGTCTCAAGGGTGAAGGTCTCAGTCACGAACGTTGAGTAGGTGGTACCTGCGGATGGCTTTAGCTCAAACGGGACGTTTGCTGAAGCTGGTGATGAAACCAGACCTGCGAACGCCAGTGAGAGAGCAGAAGCAATTGCAAGACCCCTACGAGTCGTGTTCTTGAACATTCGTTCTCTTTCTTTCTTGGTTTCCAATCGGCCTTTGGGCCGATTGGTTTGAGAGCGAGCAAGCACCAACCAAGCAGGAGCTCACACACCCTCTAGTCCAAGATAACGGACATAATGTCCAGACATTACGATTTGGCTACAAAAAAGTTTGAGCCACTTTTTCGTGGCTCAGCTTTAGTAGTTGGACTTGATAGTCAATGAAGAGGTTATTGGAGAGGCCTTGTCATCCAGGATGATCTCCAAACGAATCTTGCCGTTACCAAGAACTGAGTTCTCGATAACAACATTTCCAAGCTTGCCATCGGCGTTGCCGACGACCAGATCGGTTGCTCCCAGCATTAGTACCGTGCGGCCCTGTGAGTCAACCGACTTTGAAGCTATCCAGGTTTTTGGCAGGGCATAGAAGACTGCGTCGCCAACTTTGAATTCAAACCAGGCTGACTGAATGCCGTTTTCGGTGTTTAGGTCATAGACCACATTTGCCTTCAGCCCAGAAGAGTTGAGAACACTAACTTCTCCGGTGGATGAGGACACAATTCTTCCCTCGGCATCAGATGCCAAGGCAGCGAGGGTCTTCGCTCCAAGAAGAGGCTTCAGAGTCGCAACCATTACTTCTTGCTCTGATAGCAAACTGCCATCGGTCTCATTTGAAACCTGGGTGGTGGTGTTCACGGTCGCCGACATCACAACAGTCTCAGCCTGCAAGACCTCGGTTGAGGTTGCAGCTGGCTCAGAGATTTGAGTCTCTTCTGCAGGAGCTATTGGCTCCTGAGTCTCAGTTGGGGCCGAGATTGATGGTTCAGGAGCTGAGATCTGCTGGTCTGAGACAGTTGGTGAGAGGTTAGGCAATACACCGATTGAGATTGCCAAAACCAGCAAGAATGCTCCGGCTGCCGAGATGTATTTGCCGCTCTCCGCTGCTGCTTTGCGAGCAGCGATGGAGAGAATCTGAGACATGGATAGCCCTGCGGTCTCTGCCTCTCCGATAAGTGCCTTCTTGAAAGAAGCACGAGCTCGGAACAAAAGCTGGCGGAAAGCGTTTTCGCTAAGGCCCATCTGGGCAGCAACGACCTCTTGAGGCTTCTCCTCATACAAGGTTGCGATCAGGGCTTCGCGGTGGCGAGGTTGCAGTTTGGCGAGAGCCATCGAAACAATCGCAGCATCTTCGGCTCGCTCTAGGTCCTGGCTGACCTCAGGGTCATTGCTTGCAAACTCTGGCTGGTCATCGATCGGAGCCATGGTGGCTCGACTGTTGGCTCTGATGACATCTAGAGCCAAAAGCCTGGTCTTCCACTTCAAGAACTTCAAAACCCCAAGCTCAGAGTCGAGCTCTGGAAGTGAGGTCATTAGATATAGGAATGCATCCTGAACCACCTCTTCAACCTGAGATGGGTTCTGCAGGTAGCGTCGGGCGTGGCGCTCAAGGTGTGGGCGGAAACGAACGTAGATGCTCGCAAAGTCTTTTGCGGTCCAGTCCTTGAGAACTGCTGGGGTTAGAGAATCGGCAAAGTGCTCACGAAACTCGGGTAGGCCAAACTCCTCGTCAGACTCCTCATCTAGGAGCTGCTCTAGTGGGTCGTCCCCAAAAGCTTTAGGGTCCTCAAGGTTTGCCATACAAAACCACTATACGCACCTAGTCAATACCCGTTACGGTCAAGGTTTATTTAGCTTTTGCTAGGTAGACTCCGTGGTTGTGAAGGTATCGGTAATCGGTCTTGGATATTTGGGTGCGACCCATGCCACCGCCATGGCTGAACTTGGCCATGAAGTGATCGGTATCGAGATAGATTCCAAAAAGCTGGAGCAGCTTTCTGGTGGTTCAATCCCCTTCCATGAACCAGGTCTAGAGCAAGCATTTTCGAGAAATTTATCTTCTGGTCACATCAAACTGAGTTCTGATTTTGCTTCCCTTGCGAGCGCCGACCTGCACTTCATCTGTGTTGGCACACCGCAGCGCCAAGGCAGCGATGCGGCCGATACGTCTTATGTCGTTTCCGCTGCCAAGGCCCTTGCCTCTCACCTTCGACCTGATTCGGTAGTTGCAGGTAAATCAACCGTTCCAGTTGGGACCGCTGCCGAGCTCAAGGATGTCATGAGTGAGATTGCTGGGTTCGAGGTGAACCTGGCTTGGAACCCAGAGTTTTTACGCGAGGGCACCGCACTAGAGGATTCGCTCCGACCTGACCGCATTGTGGTGGGTGCTTGGAATGAGCACTCGGTTGGGGTTTTGAAAACCGCCTATGCTCCGATTTTGAATCACGGCACTCCGTTTCTAGTTCTGGATGTTCCCACCGCAGAGTTAGTGAAGGTAGCGGCCAATGCTTTCTTGGCCACAAAGATCAGCTTTATTAACGCCATGGCCGAGGTTGCTGAGGTGTCAGGTGCTGACGCAGTGGCACTTGCCAACGCGATTGGTTATGACGAACGAATTGGAAACAAGTTCCTTAGAACCGGAATTGGTTTTGGTGGCGGTTGCCTACCAAAGGACATTCGTGGCTTTATGGCTAGAGCCGAGGAACTTGGCGTTGGCTCCGCGGTTGATTTTCTAAAAGACGTTGACGCCATCAACCTTCGCAGACGTGATCGGGTTGTGGAACTTGCCAAGCAAGAGCTTGGAAGCCTGAGTGCCAAAAGAGTCACCATGCTTGGCATCTCGTTCAAGCCAGATAGCGATGATCTAAGAGACTCCCCCGCGTTGGAGATCTCTCAGCGCCTAGCCAAGGCCGGAGCGACAGTGACAGTTCACGACCCGGTATCGCTTGAGGCTTTGGCTGAGAAAGACCCATCTCTTGGTCGCGAAGCAGAGCTGATTGAAGCAGTGCGGGAGGCTGAGCTAGTCATCCTCGGCACCGAGTGGAAGCAGTATCGAGAGGCTGACCCTGAGTTACTGGGATCACTGGTTGCCAAAAAGACCGTAATCGATGGCCGCAACGTTTTGGACGTGGCCAGGTGGCAGCAGGCTGGCTGGAAGGTGATTGCGCTAGGACGCAGTATTGAAAATGCCTAAGCTCAAAAACATTTCTTTTGTGATGCCGGTTCGAGATGAAGAGCCATATCTCAGGACCGCCGTTGAGTCGGTTTTTGCTCAACAGGTGCCGGGCAAGATGGAGCTCATTCTCGCTATCGCACCAAGCAAAGACAAAACCATGGATATCGCTCTTGGGCTTGCCAAGGAGTTTGGCGAGAAGCTGCAGATCGTTGAAAACCCAAAAGGCATTACACCGGTTGCCCTCAATCTTGCAATCGAAAAAGCCCAGTACGAAGTTGTCTTGCGGGTTGATGCTCACTCTGAGCTAAGTGAGGGTTATGCCGAGTTGGCAGTTGAGATCTTGAATGAGACCGGTGCTGCCAATGTCGGCGGAATGATGATTGCTAAGGGCAAGAGTGATTTTCAAGCCGCCGTTGCCTTCGGCTACAACGATCGCATTGGCCTTGGTGGTGGGGCATTCCATGTCGGTGGTGAGCCGGGTCCTAAGGAAACGGTTTATTTGGGTGTCTTTAGAAAGTCTGTGCTTGATGAGCTCGGAGGCTTTGACCCCGAGTGGGTGAGGGGTCAGGACTGGGAGCTAAACCAGCGCATAAGAAAAGCTGGTTACCAGGTTTGGTTTGACCCAAGACTGCAGGTTGGTTACTACCCAAGATCGTCTTGGGAAGAGCTTGCTAGGCAGTTCTTCAAAACTGGTCGTTGGCGTGGAGCGCTAACCAGAAACAACCCGGCCGATTCGTCTGTCCGCTACTGGATACCACCGGTCTTTGTATTGAGTCTGGTTTGGGGATTCCCAATTGGTTTCTACTTACTGGGTCTTGGTATCTATGTGTTTACTCGCCCTGCCCTTAGTGCAAATGTGAAGGCGTGGTTGATGGTGGTTGTGCCGACCATGCACATTTGCTGGGGCTTGGGTTTTTGGTGGGGCTTATTTAGAGGGGTTACCAAGGCCTAGCTGGTAGTTTTTACCCGTGAGTAACCGAGACGTAGTTATCTGCAGCTTCTATACCCCCGACGCTTACTATGGCGGTCACGCCAAAGAGCTTCGCGAACAGCTTGACTCATTGGGTATTGCCCATGAGCTTTTGGAGATCCAGAAGCGCCCAGGCGAAGACTGGGCAGACGTGACTCGTCGCAAGATCGGCTTTATTCGCGAGATCTGCCACAAGCACCCAACCAAGATGGTGTTCTGGATCGACGTTGACTGCCGTATCACTCACCTGCCAGATTTCATCTCCAACACCACCGCTGACTTCATCGGCTTCCAGCGCAGCTTTGGTAGCCCACTGCAGATTGGCTATCACAACCGCACTCGTTTCTGGGAGCCAAGCTTCTGGGGTGTCAATGCAACCGAACAAGGACGCAAGTTGGTTGATGATGCCTATGAGCTTGAGCAGCGAGCAGTGATCAAGGCAACCGATGACTACTTCCTCGAGGAGGCTTGGCGAGCGAACTCGCGCAAGCTCACCTTCCAGATGATTCCATCAACCTGCATCGTGAGGGATCGCAAGCTAGTTGAGCCGGGTGCTCACGATGCATTCTTCGTCTTTGGCTCTTCAGGCAATGTTGCCGAGTTCAAGGACAAGGTTGTGCAGCACGGAGCTGGCAAGAAGTCGAACCCGAGAAAGCAGCTCCTAAAGCAAGCCAAAAAGATTGAAAAGGTGCTGCCCGACTCCATTAAGAAGCCGCTTCGACGAATTGCCGATTCTGCCGGCATCACCGGAGTGCTTACCGCGGGGAAGGCCAAGAGCATTGACCCCGAGCGCAGCCGCATGGTTGGAGAGATGCTGGGTGGCGGTATCAAGGGTGATGCGGTTATGTATGCCAAGGCCAAGGCTGAGTTTGAGAACGTCTACATCCCAAGCTTTGGTGAGGAATCCATCATTGAGGCTGCTGAGGCATTCTTGTCCTACGCAGCGAAGGAGTCCGAGGACAAGATTCGTCTTGCCTGGTGGTCTAAGCCATTCCCTGGCAACTTTGGTGACTGGCTAAGCCCTCTGATGATCTCTCACTTCACCGATGCTCGAGTTGTATTGCAGTCGCCAGTCAAGGCAACCGCAAAACCACACCTGATCTCGCTTGGCTCAATTGGAAGATTCATCAAGTCGAACTCGGTTGTAGTGGGAACGGGTATCTCAACCGATGACATTGAACTAAACCGCAAGGCCAACTACATCTCGGTTCGTGGTCCAGTCACAGCAAAGGTCCTAAAGCAATCCGGTGGTCCAAGCATTGACGCCTTTGGAGATCCAGGTCTAGCGCTTAGCCGAGTGATCCCAGTTACCCGCGGAACAACCAACGGCAAGATTGCGTTTATTCGCCACTTCTCTCACACCTCAATTCCGATGCAGCTACCTGAGAACGTCGAGGAGCTATCGGTATTGATGTCAAGACCACACGACATCGCAGAGTTTGTTGGAAAACTAGCTCAGTATGACGCGGTGGTTACCTCCGCGATGCACGTGATGATTACCTGCCAGTCCTATGGCATTCCATGTGGTTTGGTCACCTTCGAGGGCTATGAGGAGAACGTTCACGGCTCGGGCATTAAGTATGGCGATTACGCCCAGGGTGCTGGAGTTGAGATCATGAACCCGCAGGTTGTCGGTGTTGATCTTCGCAAGGCAAACCTTGACAACCTAATCCGCGACATCAGAGTGTCTGAGGCCAAGAAGGACGAGGTCATCGAACACATCAAGCTAGGCATCGCGAAGGTTCGGAAGAAGTAGCGATTGCGCAAAATCTTTCAGGAACTCTATGGCTCTTCGAAACTTCTGGTTCCGAAGGGCAAATACCGCATGCAGCTTGTGCTGCTGGTCCTGATTGCAGCCTCTATACCGGTTATTGAACTGCTGGTAGCAAAGCTCTTCACCGATCTTGTGGTCAACGGAGCAAACAAACCGCTGATCGAGCTAATAGTTGCAGTTGTGATTTTCGCGGTGCTGTTTATCTCTACGAGAACCGCGAACTATCTGCAAAAGACCTACCGAGTCAAGTTCTTCGATAAGGCCTTTGGTGCCGATACCAGAGAAAAATCCAAGACCAAGGAGTCTTGGGAGTGGGCCATGGGTCTTGAGCTTGTGAATGTGCTCAGCTTCCTTACTCAGCTATTTGTAATCGCAGCTTTCTTCTTTGCCCTCAGCCCGTTGTTTGCTGGACTCAACATGCTGCTGGTTTTGATTGTGCTTCAGGTTATGGGAGTGCTCTTCAAGCGTCAGCTAAAGAAGCAGCGCGGGTTTGTTGAAAAAAAGCGTGCCAAGAAAGAGGTAACACCGGCTGAGCGCTTGGGTTCAAGAATCCAGCAGGCTGAGTTTGGGACCCTGCTTGCAAGCTTTGGTGTTGTTCTGCTTTTAGGGCTATTGATTTGGTTTAGCCTCGAGGGCTTTGTAAGCCTCTCGAACACCATCGTTTTGTTCCTGGGACTAAGGCTTCAGAACACCACCTTCTCTTCGGTGAGTAGCTCGCTGATGCGATTTGCTAGGGCAAAGGCAAACAGCTTCTAATGCTCAAGCTGACCCTTGGCTATTCGACTCTCGCCGAACGAGTTGGAAACATCAATCCCCCAGCACAACGTCCAGACTGGAACGTCACAATCATCATTCAAAACCCCAAGAACATCGCCTGGCGTGGTGAGGGGTTAGCTGAGCTGATGCTTCGTGAGGATTTGCAGATTCACGAATTAGAGAGCGTTGGTGTTGCCAAGAGTCGTAACCAAGCAATTTGGCAGGCCAAGGGTGAATACCTGGTGTTCTCAGACGATGACATTGAGTTCAACGCCGAGGGCTTAGAAAAAGCCATCAAATTCCTTGATGACAACCCGCAGTATTCACTGCTGTTGGGGCAAGCCGTTGACCCCGCGGGAAAGCTTCGCAAGTCATATCCAGAAGTGCAGCAGGAGCTAACCAAGTTCAACTCAGCAAGAGCTGCCACCTACGAAATGATTATTCGGGTCGAGGCGATTAGGCAGCTCGGGGTTTGGTTCGACGAGGAATTTGGCGCAGGGGCAAAGAACTACCTAGGTGATGAATACATCTTCATAGTTGATCTTCTGGCAGCTGGTGGCAGGGCAGTATTTGTTCCCATCACTCTTGCTACCCACCCATTCGAATCTTCCGGTTCTAGATGGGGATCGAGAAAAGACCGCCGAGCCAGGGCGGTTGTCTTCACCCGAGTATTCGGACCATTAGCACCAGTGATTAGGTTTGGGTTTGGGCTTCGCAGAATGCGTGAGCTAGGTGGCCCACACAAGTTCCTGCTATTTGTTTTGGGGATTTAGCGAGTTCTCACCATCAGTACCTGGCCGACATTTTGGCCAGCTGCAATCAGGTTTTGCTTCACGCCATCGATCCAAACTTCTACCCTGACGTCATAGCCGGCACCGGTATTGCGTTTGATCAGTGCATAGGGCTTACCCGGCACATTTCTAAGTGGTGAAACACTCGTCCATTTACCTGCAATGCGAGCCATTAGCTGGCTGCCCTCAAAGCCCTGGGCATAGATTGCAATAAAGCCATTGAAGGTTCCGACAGTGACCTTTTGGGTGGTGACAGGATTTGGGTTTGGATCAACCGGATTTGAACCAACAGGCGTGGATTCCAAAACCTTTTGGGCGGCAGCGATATCCACCATCGGGATTTGCTTTCGCACCACATCGTCAATCTTTTTGCCGGAGACCTTCATGGCATCCAAGACCGTCTGCGCCGAGTGCTGCGGGAACTGCTGCCTCAGCAGGGCAAAGCTAGCTGCTGCGGTTGGAGCAGCAGCGGAGGTTCCGCTGGCCTGCATGTAACCAAAGGTGGCTGCCGAGATTGCGTAGTCAGGGGCAAGCAACTCGACTTTGGTGCTCATGGTGTTGTAGATCGAGATCTGACCGTTCTCATCTACCGAACCAATTGAGACTGCCTCATCTAGACAGGTTGGAGCCCAGGACTCAACCGAGTTTAGGTAGTAGCCATTGCCCGCGGCAGCGAATGGGATCACTCCAACTGATCTGAGTTTCTTCAGCGATGCCCTTACCTCGGCATAGACCGGGTTGGTGTTGCAGTTGAGTAGATCCTGTCTAGAGGTCAGACCTAGAATTCCAAAAGACATTGAGACCGCAACAATGTTGTATTTCTCACGGTTTTGATAGAAGTATTCAAGTGCTGCAACCACACTTCTTGGTTGCATATCGGTGTTTGCCATCACGATCTTTGCCTGTGGGGCGATGCCTCCTGGGGCCACCGAGTTTGGCTTACCGGCAACAATGCCGGCCACCATGTTGCCGTGGGTCTCATCGGTTAGGAGGCGGCCGAATATGTCGCGACGCTGGCTCGCCGCGAGCACTCCAGTTTGGAATTTTGTGCCATTGGGGCAAAGTGCGGTGTTGTTGTTTTGGAAGACGCAGATTCCGTCTATCACCTGGCCATCGAAATACTCGTGCTGCAGGTTCACGCCCTGGTCAATCATCGCGATGGTCACACCTTGACCCAGGATGTTTTTGCTCCAGGCGGCATTGACATTGATTGCCTGATAGGCGGGTTCGATTGGAGCTGCCTTTGCCGGAGTGGTGAATCCGACCAGCAGCAGTAGGGCTGTAGACAGAGCTCCAATAATCCTTTTGGCCACTTACCTACTCCTTACCTAACTGCCGGCAGTGTAAATCCGATTAGTCAGCATTTCCTGAGAGTTGAGTCTAGGCTTTAGCCATGACTCAGGCTCACTATCGTGTCAAAAAGGCCGTAATCCCAGTTGCTGGTTTGGGAACTAGATTCTTGCCCGCAACTAAGGCCATGCCCAAAGAAATGCTTCCACTGGTTGATAAGCCAGTGATTCAGTACGTTGTGGAGGAAGCTGTTGAGGCTGGTCTAGATGATCTTTTGATGATCACCGGTCGCAACAAGAATGCGCTAGAGAACCACTTTGACCGAGTTGCAGAACTAGAGCAGGTATTGGCCGACAAGGGAGATGCCAAAAAACTTTTCAAGGTCCAGGAATCCTCTCAGCTAGCCGATATCCACTACACCCGCCAGGGTGACCCGCGGGGACTGGGACATGCTGTGCTGCGGGCCAAGAGCCACGTTGGAGATCACTCCTTCGCGGTCTTGCTCGGTGACGATGTCATCGACTATCGCGACCAAATCCTGCCTCGGATGCTCGAGGTCCATGAGAAAACCGGTGACAACGTCATCGCCCTCATGGAGGTCCCGATGGATCAGATTCACCTCTATGGCTGTGCGAGTATGAACCCAACCGATGAGTCGGATGTTGTGCAGGTGACTGGGCTCGTGGAGAAGCCAGCAACGGCCGAGGCTCCTTCAAACCTTGCGGTTATCGGTCGCTATGTATTGCGTCACGAGATGTTCGACATTCTGGAGAAGACCGATCCTGGTCGCGGTGGCGAGATTCAGCTAACCGACGCCCTGGAGTATGCGGTTGAGCACCCAGAGATTGCCGGTGGGGTTCGAGGGGTTGTGTTCCGCGGTCGTCGCTATGACACCGGGGACAAGCTTGACTTCATCAAGGCAACGCTTCGCATCGGCATTGACCGAGATGACATCGGAACTGATTTGCGCAGCTGGCTCAAGGAGTTTGCTAAAGGGATTTAGTGCGCTTGCACTTCTCTGAGCAATACTTCACCTGATCCCAGGTTTTTTCCCAAGATTTGCGCCAGACCATTTCTCGCCCGCAACGCTCACAGGTTTTCTTGGGCAGATTTTGCTTTTTCACTCCGCGCACTAAAACCAAAAGTCAAATGCGAGGGGTGAAATTCCCGCTACTAGTTCTCTGCCGACTTGGTTGCCGGTTCAGGCTTTGGCTGCACGATGGTGAGCTTGGACTTTGCCGTGTCCATCATCTCGAACCAAGTGTTTCCAATTCCTAGCTTGATCGGCAAACCATCCTCGGTTAGCAAAACAATTGGGTCTGCTGAGCCACCCTTTTTCCAGGTTGCCTTGAGGTAGTAACCATCGGTGAAGATGTGTGCGACACCGGTGTTATCAATCAGCTTGGCCTTTGGAATCGCTCCATACTTTGGATCAATAAAGCTGTTGTCGTGGACAACCTCCAGAACAACTACGTTCTTGGTAACCACTCGGTCACCGCCGTTTTGGTAGTGCTCTTCCTTGTCCAGAGTGTGAAGCCAAGCGGGCTCGGCAGCTGCCGCCCAAGGGAAGCTTGCGGTGCCTAGATCCCAGGTTGAAGTGGTGCCCGGGTACTTGATGGTCATCGCAGTTGCTGGGGCACCAAAATTCACCGCACTCGGGCTGGCATCAAACTGCAGTCCGGTGGCAGGTGCTGGTTGATCCGCGTAGTTCTGCTGCAACTTCTGTGCTCGGAAAATCAAGTTCCAAGGAGCGTTTCGAGACTTCTCTCTGAAGTAGGTGTCGTTGCTGCTCTCAGTGTCCTCATCGCTCATAACGAGTCCGGTGTCCTTGGCAGCTCGCTTGAATGGAGCTTGACCTCCGGAGTAAACGAAGATGCCGTTGTAGGGATCGATGATGGCTGCATCCACTGGCCGAACCGAACGAATTGGCCCGATCTCCTCAGGGACTCTGGAGTGCCAAACTGGCAACATTCTGGTCATGCCGCCCTCGACTCGGGTCATGTAAACGATGTCTGCATCATTGAGGGCATACTGCGGCCTACCGCCCCACGTGTTGTCTACCTTGCCAAGGATCGCCGGAAGCTTTAGGTGCTCAGCCTGGCTCTCCTCATAGAGCACACCGGTAAGTGGGGCGGCGATGAACACCGGTTCTGGTTCTGGTTCAACCGTCTGAGTCTGAGTTGGAGTTGCGCTATCGCCAGGGGTTGCTGCACAACCTGTCAGGGTCAGTGCGAAGAGAGTGGTTAGTGCGAGAAGTTTTGAGCCAATTTGCATTTGACCAAGTTTAGAAGCTTGGCGCCTTTCTGCGCTTTCTGCTGCTGCGGTTCGCGACTCGATCGCGCAGAATCTCAATTGGTAGCAGCAGGGTTGTGAACACCACAATCAGCAATACCGTGGTCTCTAAGTTCTCCTTTACCAGCGGCACATTTCCAAGCAGGTAACCGGAGAACATAAAGACTCCAATCCACAGCACCGCTCCGAAAAAGTTGAGCTTGGTGAATCGTTTGGTGTCCATCTTCGAGATGCCTGCAAGCATCGGAATGAGTGCTCTAAGAATCGGCAAGAATCTCGCCAGCACAATTGCCCTAGTGCCATAGCGTTCAAAGAACTCATGGGTCTTTGCCAGCACCTTTTTATTGATGATGAAGTTTTCCCGGCGCTCAAATAGCGGTGGTCCGATTTTGTAGCCGACCCAGTAACCAGTTTGTGTACCCAAAAATGCTGCCAGCCAAACCATCAAGAACCCAGTCCAGTCTGGAAGCCAGGATGTTGTGGTGGCAAGGGTTAGCCCAGTCAGAAAAAGCAGTGAGTCACCTGGCAAAAAAGAGGTCAGGATAAACGCAGTCTCCAAAAAGATTACGAAGGTGACTGCAAATACGAAGTATGGGCCGAAGGCAGTAATGATGTGCTCTGCGTTCAGCCAGTTCAATTTTGCTCCGATTTACGCAACTGCGGCGTTTTGCTAAGTCTAACTTTGCGAGCTAGCCAAACCTAGGGTCAGTTTGAACTCGCAGGATAGAAGTTAACCGCTCCACGAACCCAGACTGTTACCCGCATGCCGACCTCGGGAGCAAATGGTCCATTCGATCGAGCCCTGATCTTTAGCTTCGGGGTCTGCACCTCAACCACCGCATCGTGACCAAAGAACACCCTGCCAACCACCTCAGAGTCACCGCTTGGATTTGGCTGCAGGTAGAAGTTCTCTGACCTAATCGCCACCACACCCTTCTCTCCCTCAGTAACTGAGTTCAGAGCCGATAGTTTGCCAAGTGCAGTCTCAACCTTGCCTTCTCTAACCACGCCATCGACCAGCACGGAGTCTCCGAGGAAGGTTGCAATCCCAAGGTCAGCTGGAGAGTTGTAGATCTCGGTTGGTGCACCGGCTTGGATGATTCTGCCGTCGCGCAAAACTGCAACCTTTTCGGCCAGCGATAGCGCTTCCTCTTGATCGTGAGTGACCAAAATGGCAGTTGCTTGCTCTGCCCTGAGAGCTCGTTTCACATCTTCACGCAACCGAGCGCGCAACTCCTGATCAAGAGCACTAAAGGGTTCATCCAGCAAGATCAGCTTTGGCTTTGGAGCTAGCGCTCTAGCTAGCGCAACTCTTTGCTGCTGACCACCCGATAGGGAAGCTGGCTTACGGTTTGCATACTCGCGAAGCCCCACCAAATCTAAAAGCTCATTGACTCGATCTGTCCGGTGAGCATCTTTGGGAAGACCAAAGCCAACATTGTCAAAAACACTCAGGTGAGAAAACAGTGCCGAGTCCTGGGGAACAATTCCGATGCCGCGCTTCTCTGGAGCTAGTGCAGTGTTTGCATCCGCCACCAAGACTCCATCGAGGTAAATCTCGCCGGCATCGGGTTTTTCAAATCCTGCGATCAGTCTGAGCAGAGTTGATTTACCCGCCCCCGATGCACCAAGAATCGCGGTTAGTTCACCCTTGGCTGCGTGCAGCGACAGGCCACTGAGAACCGGCTTTGAGTCGTAGCTAATTGCAAGATCTGAGATTTTCAGCATCAGCCGCTAACCTCCGATATCGCTTTTCGTGCTTGAGCGTTTAAGGCTAAGGCAGGAATGCCTGCAAGCACTACCAGTAGCAGCGCATAGGGTGCAGCCTGAGCAAAAGCCAGCTCTTCGGTAGCACTCCACAACCTAACCGCCAGGGTCTGCAACTCAGTTGGGCGCAATAACAAAGTCGCTGGCAGCTCCTTTAGGACTGTCAGCGATACCAGCGCAGCGCCGGCCACAATGCCAGGGGTTGCCATGGGCAATACGATTTTTAGCAGAGTTCGATTGCCCCTTACACCCAGAGAGTTGGCCACCTGCTCCAAGCTTCTTGGAATCTGAGCAATCGGGGTGGTCATTGCGCTGAGGGCATTGGGTAGGAAAAGAATCAGGTAAGCAAAAACCAAGAGCCAAACCGTTTGATAGATACCCGGTAGGAGATTCGCGCCTACGAAAACCAGTGCCAAAGCAATCACAATTGCCGGCAGGGCGTGGTTTGCCCAAATAGAGAGTTCAACCAGTTTGGAGAATTTGGTTGGGAAACGCACCACGTAGATTGCAACGCCGAGTCCAACCAGCGCAATTGCAGCACCGGATCCAAAAGCAACGCTCGCCGATCCCACCAGCGCATCGAGTATCTGTGAGAGATCTGCGCTGGATGAACCAATAATCGTCCAATTCACAAGCGCGAAAATCGTAATGCCGACAGCAAAAACAGCGACGCTCAGCAAACCAAAAATGGCAAGCGGCTGGTAGAGGCCCAACTGAATCCGGTTTGGTTTTTGCATGGCGGTTCGCTGAGTTAGATACCCGCCGCGATAGCGCCTCTCAAACCAAATCACAAACAGCGTCAAGATCACCAGGACGACTGCGAGCGCCGCCGCTGAGGTGCGATCAAAGCTGAGTCGGTAAGCGTTATAGATGGCTCTGGTGAAGGTATCGAAACGAAGAATCGAAATCGCTCCAAATTCACTCAGGGTGTAGAGCGCA